>NZ_JBFRCK010000381.1:0-200 GCF_040965775.1 Paraburkholderia sp. BR10954 | reverse complement strand
GGCGCGCTCGATGCCGGGCAATCCGTACGACGGCCATACGTTGGCCGAGGCGCTGGAGCAGGCGGCGATCCTGAGTGACGTGAAGCCGGAAGTGGCCGTTGTCGATCGCGGCTACAAGGGTGTCATCGTTGATGGCGTGAAGATCTACCATCCGGGATTACGGCGCGGAATCACACGTGGACTACGCGAGATGATCCGAA
>NZ_JBFRCK010000380.1:0-201 GCF_040965775.1 Paraburkholderia sp. BR10954 | reverse complement strand
AGGCGCAGTCACCGGCGTGGGCCGGGCAGCCGTCATCGGATCCGGATGCGCGCGCGCTGGGCCTGGGCCCGCACCATCTGGCCTATGTGATCTACACGTCGGGTTCCACCGGCACGCCCAAGGGCGTGATGGTTGAACATCGTGCAGTGGCCAATTATCTTGCGTGGGCCTGTGAAGCTTACGCGCCACGATCATCCTCGA
>NZ_JBFRCK010000379.1:0-201 GCF_040965775.1 Paraburkholderia sp. BR10954 | reverse complement strand
CGCCTCCCCCAGAATCTGCCGCAGCCGCGCGCCCGGATACGCCGCATCCAGCGGCACATACGCACCCCCCGCCTTCAGGATCGCCAAGAGCCCCACCACCATCGCCGCGCTGCGCTCCACGCAGATCCCCACCGGCTGGTCCGGCCTCACCCCCAGTCCGACCAGATGGTGCGCCAGCCGGTTGGCCCGCGCATTGAGCTC
>NZ_JBFRCK010000378.1:0-201 GCF_040965775.1 Paraburkholderia sp. BR10954 | reverse complement strand
GCATGGCCCGAATGCCAGGGGTGGTGCCGCAAGGAGCAGCGCGATGAGCCGTCACGGCGTGAAGACTGCGCGCCAGCGGGGCTGCATGCGTGCGCATGCCCCGCGCGGATCGCGCGGCAAACCGGTAATTCAGCGGGAAATTGCACGCGCAAGTCTCCTGAACGTAGCTTCGGTCGTCATGACGGGGCGCTTTTCAACAGC
>NZ_JBFRCK010000377.1:0-204 GCF_040965775.1 Paraburkholderia sp. BR10954 | reverse complement strand
GGGGTGGGACCGACTCGCTATGGTCATCAGGCATGACGGGTTGCTGCGTCGCAGTCGGGTTGGGGTCAACCCGGCGCCACAGCCAATCGGGAAGAAGCGTAAAGGATTCGTGTTTTTGGGGTTGTGTTGTTTCTGGCACAACACCGATCTCAAACTGCATGTCTTCATCCCCTTCGGGGATCGGACACCCGTAAGCGCTGAAGC
>NZ_JBFRCK010000376.1:0-205 GCF_040965775.1 Paraburkholderia sp. BR10954 | reverse complement strand
TACCTTGCCTGGGCATTCGTCGAAGCCGCCGCTGGAGCGCTGCGCTGCTGTCCACAGGCCAGACGTTTCTATGATCGCAAAAAGTCAAAGCGCCTGCCCGTCGTGGCCATGAAGGCGCTCGCGCACAAGCTCGCGCGTGCCGCTTATTACATGATGCGGGAGGGCAAACCGGTTGACCTCAACCGTTGTTTCGGCTGACCTTGGC
>NZ_JBFRCK010000375.1:0-206 GCF_040965775.1 Paraburkholderia sp. BR10954 | reverse complement strand
CGGCCGCCTCGATGTTCTGCGGATATTGCGTGTTGTCGCTGGCGGGGTTGTAGCCGGCCTTTTGCAATTGAACCAGCTCCGCGCGAACTTCAGCGCGAGTGAGCGCGTGTTGCGGTTGCGATTGCGCGAACGAAACGACAGGAGCGGCGACGAGTGCGGCGACGAGCAGCGATTGAACGAGTTTCATGAGTCTTCTCCGGGTATCA
>NZ_JBFRCK010000374.1:0-207 GCF_040965775.1 Paraburkholderia sp. BR10954 | reverse complement strand
ATGGCAATCTGGAGTTTCTGGGGCGCACCGACGAGCAGGTCAAGATCCGGGGCTTTCGGATCGAGCGGGGCGAGGTGGCCGCGCTCCAGTGCGGGCATGCGTGGGGTCGCGAGGCGGTGGAGGGGGCACGCGAGGAGCGGGCCGGCGAGCCGCAGCTGGTGGCCTATGTGGTGGCCGCAGCGGAGGCGCAGGAAGCGCAGCTTGCGG
>NZ_JBFRCK010000373.1:0-208 GCF_040965775.1 Paraburkholderia sp. BR10954 | reverse complement strand
TGACTGCACCAGCGCGGCAAGTCCATCCATGCCACGGCGCATATCGGTAACGCCCGCTGCCAGCCATACGCGGGTACCGCCTGGCGGCGCAATCATGCTGGCATCAGGCAGCGCAGCACGAGGCGCAACTGCACGGGGTCGACCATGCCCGTGACGCGTACACGGGCACCGTTCAGTTCGATCTCGATGCCCGACGCCGCCGGTACGC
>NZ_JBFRCK010000372.1:0-210 GCF_040965775.1 Paraburkholderia sp. BR10954 | reverse complement strand
GTCGGGTCTGAATAATTCGTTTTGGACGGCGCTTGCCCTCACGGCTGGTATTCGACAGCGATTGAGCGGTTGAGCAAAGCGGCCAGAACAGCGGCGTAAAAAAGCCTCAGCTTCCTGAGGATCATCCGCAGGTTATGGCCGGCGCCGCACAGCACTGCGTGTATCGCGTCGCCGAGCGCGCCTTTAAGCCAGTTCCGGTCGAGCTTCCCG
>NZ_JBFRCK010000371.1:0-211 GCF_040965775.1 Paraburkholderia sp. BR10954 | reverse complement strand
TGGAGGTGGTGCCCAAAGCGGAGCGGGAGCTGCTGCTGCAGACCTGGAACGCAACCGAGGCGCCCTATCCCGATCAGGCGTGCATCCACCAGTTGTTCGAAGAGCAAACCAAGCGAACGCCCGAAGCCGTGGCCATCGTTCACGAAGGCGAGCAACTCAGCTATGCACAACTCAATGCGCGCGCCAACCGGCTTGCCCATCAACTCGTCGC
>NZ_JBFRCK010000370.1:0-213 GCF_040965775.1 Paraburkholderia sp. BR10954 | reverse complement strand
TGCTCGTCGACGACAGTTCGCCTTCGGCCACGTTCGTGACCTTCGTGCCATTGCTGTCACCACCCAGCGTGACCGTGCCCTTCGTGGCATCGTCGTAATGCACCGCGAGCGCGTCCGTCCCGCCGCCGGCACCATTCCTGATGTCCTCGCTCAGCTGGTCCACCTGCTGGTTCGTGGCGTACAGCTGCGAGCCGTTCACCGCGTCCGTGCTCG
>NZ_JBFRCK010000369.1:0-215 GCF_040965775.1 Paraburkholderia sp. BR10954 | reverse complement strand
GCTGCGTGGCGCGAATTCACCGGCATCGCTCAAAATCCGTCGACTGTCTCCTGAGCGATTGCCTCTTCGCCGTAGTCCGAGCCACTGCCGACAAGTTGATCATCATTGAAAGGCCTCCTGGCCGCCCCAGAAAGGGGGCGGCCAGGGTCTAGAGTTGAGATGCAGCCCTCAACCGACCCTTTCAGGAGAGAGGGTAGCCACGGTTCCTCTCGAAA
>NZ_JBFRCK010000368.1:0-217 GCF_040965775.1 Paraburkholderia sp. BR10954 | reverse complement strand
GCTTTAGCGCTTACGGGTGTCCGATCCCCGAAGGGGATGAAGACATGCAGTTTGAGACCGGTGTTGTGCCAGCAACAACACAACCCCAACAACACGAATCCTTTACGCTTCTTCCCGATTGGCTGTGGCGCCGGGTTGACCCCAACCCGACTGCGACGCAGCAACCCGTCATGCCTGATGACCATAGCGAGTCGGTCCCACCCCTTCCCATCCCGAA
>NZ_JBFRCK010000367.1:0-217 GCF_040965775.1 Paraburkholderia sp. BR10954 | reverse complement strand
GCTTCAGCGCTGACGGGTGTCCGATCCCCGAAGGGGATGAAGACATGCAGTTTGAGATCGGTGTTGTGCCAGAAACAACACAACCCCAAAAACACGAATCCTTTACGCTTCTTCCCGATTGGCTGTGGCGCCGGGTTGACCCCAACCCGACTGCGACGCAGCAACCCGTCATGCCTGATGACCATAGCGAGTCGGTCCCACCCCTTCCCATCCCGAA
>NZ_JBFRCK010000366.1:0-222 GCF_040965775.1 Paraburkholderia sp. BR10954 | reverse complement strand
CCCAGATCACGACACTATTTGCTCTGGGCAACCTGTGGATGGCACGCAAGGCTTTGTGGGACGCTTGAAACGCTCGCAGATTCAGGCCGCGAATCTCGGCAAACAGTGGTCGTCACGCTTCAAAAGCCAGACGACCAACCTGCCAGCAGACTCTCATGGCTGATACGACGCAAGTGGCAAACGGCCAACTCTCTGAAAACGAGTTGTGCAGACCTTCCCTAG
>NZ_JBFRCK010000365.1:0-222 GCF_040965775.1 Paraburkholderia sp. BR10954 | reverse complement strand
GGGGGAGGCGGCGCCGCGGCTGGTGCTGGCCGATGCGGCGGGGCGTGCGGCGCTGGGCGGGGAGGCGCTCGCTGGCGTGGGGCTGGTGGAGCTGGAGGCGCAGTCACCGGCGTGGGCCGGGCAGCCGTCATCGGATCCGGATGCGCGCGCGCTGGGCCTGGGCCCGCACCATCTGGCCTATGTGATCTACACGTCGGGTTCCACCGGCACGCCCAAGGGCGT
>NZ_JBFRCK010000364.1:0-225 GCF_040965775.1 Paraburkholderia sp. BR10954 | reverse complement strand
GCGCTGTATCGACGCACGTTCCGATCGGCCGTCCGATTGCGAACACGCGGGTGTACGTGCTGGACGGTCATGGAGAGCCGGTGCCGTTCGGGGCGGTGGGGGAGCTCTACATTGGCGGGGCGGGGGTCGCGCGTGGCTACCTGAGCCGCCCCGAGCTGACAGCAGAGCGGTTCATCGCCAGTCCCTTTGTGGAGGGCGATCGGCTGTACCGCACGGGGGACCTGG
>NZ_JBFRCK010000363.1:0-225 GCF_040965775.1 Paraburkholderia sp. BR10954 | reverse complement strand
CGAGCCGGTTTCAGCAGAGCGTATCTGCGGTTACATGCAACATGCGCTGGAGCATCTGGCGGGCCTGCTGGAGCGCTCGCCGCACACGCCGGTGCGGGAGCTGGAGATCCTGCCGGCGGCGGAGCGCCGGTATCTGCTGGAGGAGCTGAACCGCACGGAGGTGGCGTATCCGTCGGAGCGGTGCATCCATGAGCTGTTCGAGGCGCAGGTGCGCCGGGCACCGGA
>NZ_JBFRCK010000362.1:0-228 GCF_040965775.1 Paraburkholderia sp. BR10954 | reverse complement strand
CCTCCGTGCGGTTCAGCTCCTCCAGCAGATACCGGCGCTCCGCCGCCGGCAGGATGTCGATGCGCTCCACCGGCTGCCCCGCGTCCGCAACCATCGCCCGCAGCAGCGCCAGCAGATAATCCCGCTGCCGCCTGACCGTCGACTCATCGAACAGCGCCGTGGCATAGCCCAGCGTGCCCACGATCCTCCCGTCACACTCGCCTACGTTCAGCTCCAGCTCGAACCGGA
>NZ_JBFRCK010000361.1:0-229 GCF_040965775.1 Paraburkholderia sp. BR10954 | reverse complement strand
TGCAGAACATCGCGAACGACCTGAGCAGCGGCGTGGTGGGTCTGGTGCAGCAGGACGCAGGTACGAACGCGATCACGGTGGCGAAGGACAAGGCCGGCGACCTGGTGGACTTCACGGGTACGGACGGCGTTCGCACGCTGTCGGGCGTGAAGGACGGCGCGCTGTCGGCGGCGAGCAGCGAAGCGGTGAACGGCTCGCAGCTGTATGCGACGAACCAGGGTGTGGCGCA
>NZ_JBFRCK010000360.1:0-233 GCF_040965775.1 Paraburkholderia sp. BR10954 | reverse complement strand
GCAGAGAATAGTCATCAGCATACTCGTGAACGTGAGCGGCGCATGCGCGGATTTCGCGGCCCGAAGCGCACGCAGGATTTTCTCTCCAGCTTCGGCCTGATCCGGCAGCACTTCGCGCTCAAGCGACACCTGCTACGTGCTTCGCTCTATCGCAAACAACTCGCATCCCGATTCGCTGCGGGGCGCGAATTCACCGGCATCGCTCTAAATCCGTCGACTGTGTCCTGAGCGAT
>NZ_JBFRCK010000359.1:0-233 GCF_040965775.1 Paraburkholderia sp. BR10954 | reverse complement strand
TGGTGCCCAGCGCCAGTCAGCTGGCCGAACGGTTCGCTTCACTGGAGGTGAGCGTCACGCAGCGTTGCGAACAACTGGCCCGGCGTCTCGGGCGCGGCGAGACGATTAGTCTCATCGTCGACAGCACGGGATTGAGCTTTGGGCGGGCGAGCCAGTGGTACGAGGAAAAGTACGGCAGAAGGCCGCGCGCACGCCGTGGCGCAAGATGCATCTGTCGATCGACGCTGACATGA
>NZ_JBFRCK010000358.1:0-233 GCF_040965775.1 Paraburkholderia sp. BR10954 | reverse complement strand
TCAGGATCGCCAAGAGCCCCACCACCATCGCCGCGCTGCGCTCCACGCAGCTCCACACCGGCTGGTCCGGCCTCACCCCCCGTCCGACCAGATGGTGCGCCAGCCGGTTGGCCCGCGCATTGAGCTCGCCATAGCTCAGTCTCTCGTTCTCATGCACCAGCGCCACCGCCTCCGGTGCCCGGCGCACCTGCGCCTCGAACAGCTCATGGATGCACCGCTCGTTGGCCCGCGCA
>NZ_JBFRCK010000357.1:0-233 GCF_040965775.1 Paraburkholderia sp. BR10954 | reverse complement strand
CAGCGGGATTATCTGCTGGCGCTGCTGCGGGCGATGGTTGCGGACGCGGGGCAGCCGGTGGAGCGCATCGACATCCTGCCGGCGGCGGAGCGCCGGTATCTGCTGGAGGAGCTGAACCGCACGGAGGCGGCGTATCCGTCGGAGCGGTGCATCCATGAGCTGTTCGAGGCGCAGGTGCGCCGGGCACCGGAGGCGGTGGCGCTGGTGCATGAGAACGAGAGACTGAGCTATGG
>NZ_JBFRCK010000356.1:0-244 GCF_040965775.1 Paraburkholderia sp. BR10954 | reverse complement strand
GCGCGCGGCTGCGGCAGATTCTGGGGGAGGCGGCGCCGCGGCTGGTGCTGGCCGATGCGGCGGGGCGTGCGGCGCTGGGCGGGGAGGCGCTCGCTGGCGTGGGGCTGGTGGAGCTGGAGGCGCAGTCGCCGGCGTGGGCCGGGCAGCCGTCATCGGATCCGGATGCGCGCGCGCTGGGCCTGGGTCCACGTCATCTGGCCTATGTGATCTACACGTCGGGTTCCACCGGCACGCCCAAGGGCGT
>NZ_JBFRCK010000355.1:0-247 GCF_040965775.1 Paraburkholderia sp. BR10954 | reverse complement strand
AGCGACCCTCGCAGCGATGAATATCCGTTCGCTGGTCTCATCGGCGTCCAGCAAAACGTCGACAGGCAGCCCGTCTTCTGACGGAACAGGCGTAGAGCCAGCGGGCATCATCGCAGGGTCCCCCTAGCAGGCTGTTGAAAAGCGCCCCGTCATGACGACCGAAGCTACGTTCAGGAGACTTGCGCGTGCAATTTCCCGCTGAATTACCGGTTTGCCGCGCGATCCGCGCGGGGCATGCGCACGCATG
>NZ_JBFRCK010000354.1:0-247 GCF_040965775.1 Paraburkholderia sp. BR10954 | reverse complement strand
CATGCGTGCGCATGCCCCGCGCGGATCGCGCGGCAAACCGGTAATTCAGCGGGAAATTGCACGCGCAAGTCTCCTGAACGTAGCTTCGGTCGTCATGACGGGGCGCTTTTCAACAGCCTGCTAGAGCGTGTTAGGAACTTCGATTGAGACCTGGTATCCTGGCGGGATGAAAAGAACCGACCGCAAAGGGTATCCGACAGATGTGTCGGATGAGGAATGGAGTTTCGCGGCGCCGTATCTGACGCTG
>NZ_JBFRCK010000353.1:0-247 GCF_040965775.1 Paraburkholderia sp. BR10954 | reverse complement strand
CCATTTCCTGGCCGTGCAACAGCGCTTCGGCCGCATTGATGTCATGAACGTTGGCGGCTGTGCCGATGACCGTGTGGACCGGGCCCGACTCTGCGTCCACGCCGACGTGCGCTTTCATCCCGAAGTAGTCGAACCTGAACAATCCGGAGAGCCTTTTGCAGCAAGGGTTTGAAGCGGAAAGTTGTTGATGCATTTGCAGGAACCTGGCAGATTATGGGTAGTTTCCTGCAAATTCTGTCGAGGTCTG
>NZ_JBFRCK010000352.1:0-247 GCF_040965775.1 Paraburkholderia sp. BR10954 | reverse complement strand
TTGATGCTGAAGGTGGGGTCGGCGGTCGACGCTACCTTGATTTCCGCACCCACTTCGACGAAGAACGGCTCTGGTACACGGGAGCCGGAAATGCACCAGACGAAGAAGGGAAATCAATGGTACTTCGTCGGGTCTGAATAATTCGTTTTGGACGGCGCTTGCCCTCACGGCTGGTATTCGACAGCGATTGAGCGGTTGAGCAAAGCGGCCAGAACAGCGGCGTAAAAAAGCCTCAGCTTCCTGAGGA
>NZ_JBFRCK010000351.1:0-248 GCF_040965775.1 Paraburkholderia sp. BR10954 | reverse complement strand
GCGTCAGATACGGCGCCGCGAAACTCCATTCCTCATCCGACACATCTGTCGGATACCCTTTGCGGTCGGTTCTTTTCATCCCGCCAGGATACCAGGTCTCAATCGAAGTTCCTAACACGCTCTAATCGTCTCGCCGCGCCCGAGACGCCGGGCCAGTTGTTCGCAACGCTGCGTGACGCTCACCTCCAGTGAAGCGAACCGTTCGGCCAGCTGACTGGCGCTGGGCACCAGGATGTCCAGCCCGCGAG
>NZ_JBFRCK010000350.1:0-248 GCF_040965775.1 Paraburkholderia sp. BR10954 | reverse complement strand
TTTGAAGGGATGGCGCACAGCACAACGGTGTTGCTGCCCGTAGCGCTACCTGATGCACCGACCAGCGAGACCGCAGAACCGGCGTCGCTCGCTCTACAGCCTGTCGAGCCACATCGCAAGAGCGTACCGGCGGCGTCGGGCATCGAGATCGAACTGAACGGTGCCCGTGTACGCGTCACGGGCATGGTCGACCCCGTGCAGTTGCGCCTCGTGCTGCGCTGCCTGATGCCAGCATGATTGCGCCGCCA
>NZ_JBFRCK010000349.1:0-248 GCF_040965775.1 Paraburkholderia sp. BR10954 | reverse complement strand
TCGGCAAACAGTGGTCGTCACGCTTCAAAAGCCAGACGACCAACCTGCCAGCAGACTCTCATGGCTGATACGACGCAAGTGGCAAACGGCCAACTCTCTGAAAACGAGTTGTGCAGACCTTCCCTAGCAGGCTGTTGAAAAGCGCCCCGTCATGACGACCGAAGCTACGTTCAGGAGACTTGCGCGTGCAATTTCCCGCTGAATTACCGGTTTGCCGCGCGATCCGCGCGGGGCATGCGCACGCATGC
>NZ_JBFRCK010000348.1:0-248 GCF_040965775.1 Paraburkholderia sp. BR10954 | reverse complement strand
CGGCGTCTCGCACGTGACTATGAACGGCTTCCCGAAACTCTCGCTGGGCTTCATTTCGTCGTCTTCGCAATGCTCATGCTTGTCCACGCCGTGCCAGTACTTCAAAGTTCCTAACACGCTCTAGTCTCATCGTCGACAGCACGGGATTGAGCTTTGGGCGGGCGAGCCAGTGGTACGAGGAAAAGTACGGCAGAAGGCCGCGCGCACGCCGTGGCGCAAGATGCATCTGTCGATCGACGCTGACATGA
>NZ_JBFRCK010000347.1:0-248 GCF_040965775.1 Paraburkholderia sp. BR10954 | reverse complement strand
CGGAGCTCCTGCGCGATATTGCAGTGGCCGCAGAGGGCTTCCTCGCCGGAGAGCAGAAATGATCCCGCTCGCACCCCACGTCGTAACATTCCTTCGCGAGACCCTCGCACATCAGAGAGGCGCCAGTCAGCATACCTGCGATTCCTATGCCTGCAGCTTCCAACTTCTGTTCGAGTTTGCCGCCCAACGGCTCAAAGCGTCTCCCTCATCACTTGCACTGGAGCACCTCGATGCCGGAATGATCAGTG
>NZ_JBFRCK010000346.1:0-249 GCF_040965775.1 Paraburkholderia sp. BR10954 | reverse complement strand
GTTCATCAATGTCAGGTACGGCGCGGCGAAGTACCACTCTTCATCCGATACATCCGTTGGGTAGGGGCTGCGTTTTTTCATCCCGCCAGGGTACCAGGTCTGGCCGAAAGTTCATAACACCTTCTAGTGTCTTGAGTTAAAAATTCATTGAATGATGCCGATCACGTACTAAAGTGTTCTATGTGGCACTTGATGCGAGGGGGCAAGGATGAGCGGACGGCCCAAAGGGGAACTGGTGCTGAGCGAATC
>NZ_JBFRCK010000345.1:0-249 GCF_040965775.1 Paraburkholderia sp. BR10954 | reverse complement strand
CAGCGTCAGATACGGCGCCGCGAAACTCCATTCCTCATCCGACACATCTGTCGGATACCCTTTGCGGTCGGTTCTTTTCATCCCGCCAGGATACCAGGTCTCAATCGAAGTTCCTAACACGCTCTAGTGTCTTGAGTTAAAAATTCATTGAATGATGCCGATCACGTACTAAAGTGTTCTATGTGGCACTTGATGCGAGGGGGCAAGGATGAGCGGACGGCCCAAAGGGGAACTGGTGCTGAGCGAATC
>NZ_JBFRCK010000344.1:0-250 GCF_040965775.1 Paraburkholderia sp. BR10954 | reverse complement strand
ACGCGCGCAGCATTCCACTGGCCATCACGGTCACGGGCGCCAACCGACACGACTCGATGGCATTCGAGCCCACGCTCGATGCCATTCCGGCAGTCTCGGGTCTGAATGGCCAGCCCCGCAAACCCCCCGGGCAAGTTGCATGCGGACAAGGGCTATGACTTTGCCCGCTGTCGGCGTTACCTGAAGCAGCGCGGAATCACGGCCCGTATTGCCCGTCGCGGCGTGGAAAGCAAGGAGCGGCTCGGGCGGC
>NZ_JBFRCK010000343.1:0-250 GCF_040965775.1 Paraburkholderia sp. BR10954 | reverse complement strand
ATGTGCATGATTTCGATGCCACCCAGGAGAATGCGGGCGCAACGAAATTTCTTGAACCCGAGCATCGGGCGGGTCCGGCGCTTGATCGCCCGGTGGTCCTGCTCGACGATGTTATTCAGATACTTTTCTGGCGGACCTTGATCGGCAGATTCCGCCTGGCGTTGATCGCCTGCAAGGCAGCCAGATTCGATCCGCTCTTATCGAGCGTCACGGTCTCGGGCTCGCCATTCTGGTCGATTGCCTTTTCGAA
>NZ_JBFRCK010000342.1:0-250 GCF_040965775.1 Paraburkholderia sp. BR10954 | reverse complement strand
ACAGGACGAAGTCTGTGATCTTTACCGAAGAAGGACTGCGTGAGTCCGAGCGGCTCTTTAAACAGCATTTCGTCATTCCAGAAAGACCGGGAAATTGATTCAACGAACTTCTAACTCACGACACTAGGAGGTGTGTTTTATATTGCAGTCGAGGCTTCGCATACCCAATCCGAATAACTTGATGGCCCGGCAATCAAATCTCCTTGACAACGACGCGCCGTGAATTAGTTTTGTAAACGCGCTGGGGCCC
>NZ_JBFRCK010000341.1:0-250 GCF_040965775.1 Paraburkholderia sp. BR10954 | reverse complement strand
TGACAAGGCAAGAAAGAGCTTTGCCGTCTACTACGTTCGCCGATTTACGTCCGGCGGACGGCGACACGTGTCGCACGCTGAAATGAAGTATAGCGGCATCGATCTGCACTCGAACAACGCCGTAGTCGCCGCCATTGACGACCGGGACCGGGTGCTGTACTGCAAGCGGCTGGCCAATGATCTCCAACTCATAGTGGCCGCGCTGGAGCCCTATCGGGATGAACTGCAGGGAGTAGTCGTGGAATCAACG
>NZ_JBFRCK010000340.1:0-251 GCF_040965775.1 Paraburkholderia sp. BR10954 | reverse complement strand
CGTCCGGCCTTCACCAGCTCGACCAGTTGCGCCCGAAATTCCGCCGGGTACGGGGTACGATGCTTGGCCATAATCGGCACCTCCTTCTCCAAAGGATAGATGTCCGTTTTTGCGGGTCAATCTCAGTCGCCGCCATTGACGACCGGGACCGGGTGCTGTACTGCAAGCGGCTGGCCAATGATCTCCAACTCATAGTGGCCGCGCTGGAGCCCTATCGGGATGAACTGCAGGGAGTAGTCGTGGAATCAACG
>NZ_JBFRCK010000339.1:0-252 GCF_040965775.1 Paraburkholderia sp. BR10954 | reverse complement strand
TGTCATGCGCAACGCCAATCCAGCCATCCGGTCCGCTCGGTCACGTTCCCGAAATAACCGGTCACGTTGCCGAAATCGCCGGTCACGATCCCGAAACGGCCGGTCACGTTCATCCGAAATACGCATTTCAACGAAACGCACGCGCAAGCGGGAATTTCTCGATGAGATGAGGCGCGTTGTCCCATGGTCGAGGTTGATTGCGTTGATCGAACCGCACTATCCAAGGGGTAAGACTGGAAGGCCGCCGTTTCC
>NZ_JBFRCK010000338.1:0-252 GCF_040965775.1 Paraburkholderia sp. BR10954 | reverse complement strand
TACCGGTTTGCCGCGCGATCCGCGCGGGGCATGCGCACGCATGCAGCCCCGCTGGCGCGCAGTCTTCACGCCGTGACGGCTCATCGCGCTGCTCCTTGCGGCACCACCCCTGGCATTCGGGCCATGCAAAGAGGACTACCACGTGTCACACGAGACCATCTACCGCAGTCTTTTCATTCAGGCAAGGGGTGCATTGAAGAAAGAACTGCTGGAGCATCTACGGCGCACACGAGCCATGCGTCGCTCGCGCCA
>NZ_JBFRCK010000337.1:0-253 GCF_040965775.1 Paraburkholderia sp. BR10954 | reverse complement strand
TTTCTACCGTCTCTGCTCTACCGGTGCCGTCGATCACGCGCTTCGCGCGTAACAGTCTGCGGTGCAACGGTGCTCATCAACGATCGGGTCCACGACAGAAAATTGATCCATGCACTTGAGGCTTTCGCGCAAGCGCAGTGTGCCACCGCCGACGGAGACATCTGAGCAAACGACGTTCCAAATCTCAGAGTGATCTGCGCCCTACGGCCGCCAGGCGCCGAGACTGAACTATCGAGTACCGACCACGGAAACG
>NZ_JBFRCK010000336.1:0-253 GCF_040965775.1 Paraburkholderia sp. BR10954 | reverse complement strand
GGATGATCCTCAGGAAGCTGAGGCTTTTTTACGCCGCTGTTCTGACCGCCTTGCTCAACCGCTCAATCGCTGTCGACTGCCAGCCGTGAGGGCAAGCGTCGTCCAAAGCGAATTATTCAGACCCGACGAAGTAGTCGAACCTGAACAATCCGGAGAGCCTTTTGCAGCAAGGGTTTGAAGCGGAAAGTTGTTGATGCATTTGCAGGAACCTGGCAGATTATGGGTAGTTTCCTGCAAATTCTGTCGAGGTCTG
>NZ_JBFRCK010000335.1:0-254 GCF_040965775.1 Paraburkholderia sp. BR10954 | reverse complement strand
GATGCTGATACAGCTGCTGATACGTCGGCCACAACGAACGTCGCTCCGCTACGCCGCAAGTCACGGGACTTCCCTGCCCATCTTCCTCGCGAAACGGCTGTGCATGCGGCGTCAAACTGCGGATGCCCGGAATGCGGCAAACAGATGCGTGCGCTCGGCGAAGACGTCTCGGAGGTCTCGACTATGTGCCCGGCTACTTCAAGGTACTGCGTCACGTACGTCCGAAGCTGAGCTGCCCGCGCTGTGCCGCAGTA
>NZ_JBFRCK010000334.1:0-254 GCF_040965775.1 Paraburkholderia sp. BR10954 | reverse complement strand
AACGAAAAGCAGGACAAACCGGAACGCGGGCAAGCGCGAAAGCAGCCGTGTGACGCAGGCCCCGGGTGGGTCAGATTTACTTCGGCGAATCGCCAAAAGGTGGGTCAGTTTCTAATCGGCGTTGACAGCCAGTCAGCATACCTGCGATTCCTATGCCTGCAGCTTCCAACTTCTGTTCGAGTTTGCCGCCCAACGGCTCAAAGCGTCTCCCTCATCACTTGCACTGGAGCACCTCGATGCCGGAATGATCAGTG
>NZ_JBFRCK010000333.1:0-254 GCF_040965775.1 Paraburkholderia sp. BR10954 | reverse complement strand
CTCCTGCGCGAGGATGCCGTAAATCTCCTCGGCCGACTTGCCGCGAAAGCGGGTGTCGAACAGCACGCCCTTCGGCAACTGCATTCCTGCGTCGTACACGATCGGATTGATCGCATAGTCACATGCGCGTTCCAGAGTTTCGGATCGCGATCGCCCTGGCGCCAGCAGTGGCCGTTGGCCACATGCAGAACCTCATGCGCCAGCACGCCGCGCGTTTCCAGATCGTTCAGACCGCCGAGGTACGTCGGGTTGTA
>NZ_JBFRCK010000332.1:0-254 GCF_040965775.1 Paraburkholderia sp. BR10954 | reverse complement strand
CGGAGCTCCTGCGCGATATTGCAGTGGCCGCAGAGGGCTTCCTCGCCGGAGAGCAGAAATGATCCCGCTCGCACCCCACGTCGTAACATTCCTTCGCGAGACCCTCGCACATCAGAGAGGCGCCAGTTGTTAGCGCCGATGTAAAACTGACCCACCCGCCGAAGTAAATCTGACCCACCTGGGAGAGGATGGCGGCTTTTTGCCGCCGATGCTGACTCAGGAGCAAGCAGTGGAAATCAAGGTATTGGCAAGAC
>NZ_JBFRCK010000331.1:0-255 GCF_040965775.1 Paraburkholderia sp. BR10954 | reverse complement strand
CGCGCGCCGCGCGGCTTGGCGTCGCGACCACGCATGAAGGCGTCGAAGGTCTGACGCGTCTGCCCGTGTTCAATGACATCGACTTCGTGTTCGACGCGACCTCGGCCGGCGCACACGTGAAGAACGATGCGCTATTGCGAAAGCTGAAACCTTCGATTCGCGTGATCGATCTGACGCCGGCCGCGATCGGGCCGTACTGCGTGCCGGTCGTCAATCTCGACGCGCATATCGGCGCGCCCAACGTGAACATGGTGA
>NZ_JBFRCK010000330.1:0-255 GCF_040965775.1 Paraburkholderia sp. BR10954 | reverse complement strand
GCGCTCCGCCGCCGGCAGGATCTCCAGCTCCCGCACCGGCGTGTGCGGCGAGCGCTCCAGCAGGCCCGCCAGATGCTCCAGCGCATGTTGCATGTAACCGCAGATACGCTCTGCTGAAACCGGCTCGGCCGCTTCCGCCGTCAGGCCCAGCGCCTGCCCACAGTCTTCCACCGACAGGGTCAGGGGATAGTTGGTGCGCTCCTGCGCACCCAGCCACTCGATGCCGCCCAGGACATCGTCCGCGGCGCCGCCCTG
>NZ_JBFRCK010000329.1:0-255 GCF_040965775.1 Paraburkholderia sp. BR10954 | reverse complement strand
ACGCGGGCGCGCGCGTGGTGCGCGTGGCGACCCACTGCACGGAAGCGGACATTTCGAAGCAGCACATCGAATACGCGCGCGAACTCGGCATGGACACCGTCGGCTTCCTGATGATGAGCCACATGACCACGCCGGAGAACCTCGCCATCGAAGCGAAGAAGATGGAGAGCTACGGCGCGACCTGCATTTACGTGGTCGATTCGGGCGGCGCGCTGACGATGAACGATGTGCGCGACCGCTTCCGCGCGGTGAAGG
>NZ_JBFRCK010000328.1:0-255 GCF_040965775.1 Paraburkholderia sp. BR10954 | reverse complement strand
AACCGGCGGGTTTGCCCGCGCAGCGGGGGGCCCTCGGCTGCGCCTCGGCGAGGCGCCGAAACAACGAGTGGTTTTGGAGCGGGGATTCGGCGCGCGGAGCGCCGCCGGAAGAATGACTTCCTTGTCATGAACGCGGAATGTGCGGGAGCACGGATTCCAGATGCACCACTACCTCACGCGGACCAAGGGACCCGCTTAAGAGTTAGCGGTTGGAGCTGTCGTCTTTGCCTACTTTCTTTGCAGCAGCAAAGAAAG
>NZ_JBFRCK010000327.1:0-255 GCF_040965775.1 Paraburkholderia sp. BR10954 | reverse complement strand
CCACGCGCACCACGCGCGCGCCCGCGTTGTACGCAGCCTTCAGGTCGTGAATCGTGCCGATGCCCGGCAGCAGCAGCGTCGCGATCTGCGCGTGCTCGACGACATCCGCCACCGCTTAGATCCATTCCAGGTCGCTATGCGCGCCGAAGCCGTAGTTGAAGCTCGAACCTTGCAGGCCGTCGCCGTGCGCGACTTCGATGCTGTCCACTTTCGCGCGGTCCAATGCGCGCGCGATGTCCTGCACGTTCTGGATCG
>NZ_JBFRCK010000326.1:0-255 GCF_040965775.1 Paraburkholderia sp. BR10954 | reverse complement strand
GCGCTCCGCCGCCGGCAGGATCTCCAGCTCCCGCACCGGCGTGTGCGGCGAGCGCTCCAGCAGGCCCGCCAGATGCTCCAGCGCATGTTGCATGTAACCGCAGATACGCTCTGCTGAAACCGGCTCGACCGCTTCCGCCGTCAGGCCCAGCGCCTGCCCACAGTCTTCCACCGACAGGGTCAGGGGATAGTTGGTGCGCTCCTGCGCACCCAGCCACTCGATGCCGCCCAGGACATCGTCCGCGGCGCCGCCCTG
>NZ_JBFRCK010000325.1:0-255 GCF_040965775.1 Paraburkholderia sp. BR10954 | reverse complement strand
CGCCGCTCTGAAGCGCATCGTTGCCTCGCGCGACGAGACCATTGCGCAGTTGCTGGCCGAGATCTCGCGACTGAAGCGATGGCAGTATGGCCGTTCATCGGAGCGCATGACCGAACTGATGGACCAGCTGCAGCTCGCGCTCGGTGAGCTTCCCGTTCCTGAATCGGCCATGGCCGCAACGTCGAAGGAGCCCGATGCTGATACAGCTGCTGATACGTCGGCCACAACGAACGTCGCTCCGCTACGCCGCAAGTC
>NZ_JBFRCK010000324.1:0-255 GCF_040965775.1 Paraburkholderia sp. BR10954 | reverse complement strand
TACTTCGTCAAGGCAGAAGACAATGTGCCCAAGGCAGCGCGCTCGCCCGACCTGCTGGCCACACGCTTCATCAAGCTGATCGGAAGGTTGTTCGTCGCCGAGGCACGCAGCGCGAAATGGGAAGCCAACCGGCGACAGCGATTGCGACGGCGATACAGTGCACGAGTGCTCGACGCCATCCGCAGTCTCATGCTCAAGCAATCCCCCGGCGTCGTGCCCCACAGCCTGCTCGGAAAGGCGCTAACTTATCTGCGC
>NZ_JBFRCK010000323.1:0-255 GCF_040965775.1 Paraburkholderia sp. BR10954 | reverse complement strand
CACGGCGCCGAACTCGACATCCTGCTGCAGAAACGTCGCGACAAGGCTGCAGCAAAGCGCTTCTTCAACCGCGTGCTGGCCGCCTGTCCCGACGCGCCAGGAAGGATTGTCACCGATCAGCTTCGCAACTACCCGGCAGCCAAGGCCGACATCCCCGAACTGGCGAACGTCAAGCATGTGTTCGTCAAGGCTGCGGCCCGGGTGAACAACCGGGCAGAGAATAGTCATCAGCCTACGCGTGAACGTGAGCGGCGC
>NZ_JBFRCK010000322.1:0-255 GCF_040965775.1 Paraburkholderia sp. BR10954 | reverse complement strand
CCCCCCCCCCCCCCCCCCCCCCCCCCCCCCCCCCCCCCCCCCCCCCCCCCCCCCCCCCCCCCCCCCCCCCCCCCCCCCCCCCCCCCCCCCCCCCCCCCCCCCCCCCCCCCCCCCCCCCCCCCCCCCCCCCCCCCCCCCCCCCCCCCCCCCCCCCCCCCCCCCCCCCCCCCCCCCCCCCCCCCCCCCCCCCCCCCCCCCCCCCCCCCCCCCCCCCCCCCCCCCCCCCCCCCCCCCCCCCCCCCCCCCCCCCCCCCC
>NZ_JBFRCK010000321.1:0-255 GCF_040965775.1 Paraburkholderia sp. BR10954 | reverse complement strand
GCTGCCAGCGATGACGAAGTGCTGCTTGAAGAGGCGTTCGGATTCGCGCAAACCGTCGTCGGTGAGGATCACGGATTTCGCTTTATTGACCGGATCGCCGATCAGGCCGCGTTCGTAGAGTCGGTTGAGCGCATCCCAATCGAAGCTCTTCCAGGCGCGGTTGTGGTCGTGCAGTGTCAAATAGAGAAGCGCGAGGACGGTGTCGTCAATCGCGGCAGTGTCGATGTTCATGGTGTTCATCCGATAACGTTTAGA
>NZ_JBFRCK010000320.1:0-255 GCF_040965775.1 Paraburkholderia sp. BR10954 | reverse complement strand
CGGCAATACGCCTTGCGTGGGCGTGCGACCGCGCTCGGCTGGCGCGACGAGCAGATCGTCACGATCGACAGCGATCAGGGCGAATCGGGAGCATCAGCGTCATGGCGGGAGGGGTTTCAACGGTTGGCCACTGATGTTGGCATGGGCCGCGCTGGCATCGTCATGGGCCTGGAGGTTTCACGCCTTGCAAGAAACAATGCCGACTGGCATCGGCTGCTGGAAATCTGCGCGCTTGCGGACACGCTGATTCTTGAC
>NZ_JBFRCK010000319.1:0-255 GCF_040965775.1 Paraburkholderia sp. BR10954 | reverse complement strand
GCCGCGGAGATCGCGCCGCGCTCGGACATCTCATGGAATTTCTACGCAGCAAGCAGTTGATTCCCGCTGAGAAGGCACCGGTTTCCCAACTGTCGCCTATTGAGCACAGTATAAAGGACTACGTAGCATACTTGCGAGAAGCGCGTGCCCTGACCGAAGCGACCATTCGCAACTACGTGCCCTTTGTCCGCAGTTTCCTGGAAGACTGCTTCGGCAACCGACCGGTCTCGCTTTCCCGTTTGCGCGCGATCGATA
>NZ_JBFRCK010000318.1:0-255 GCF_040965775.1 Paraburkholderia sp. BR10954 | reverse complement strand
GAAACTCGGCATCACGAACAACACCGACGTGATCCGGTACGCGATCCGGCACGGACTGTCTTGCGTCAACTAGACTACCTGCGAATTAGGTCGGCGGGTTGTGGTGCAAATAGCGCTCAAGGATCGGTTAGAGTGTCGCCCTGACCGATTTGAGGAGCCGCGATGAACAAGCTGAAGAGTCTGGACGGGCTATTCGCCGGCCGTCATTTTGACCGTGAGGTGATCATTCTTTGTGTGCGCTGGTATCTGCGCTAC
>NZ_JBFRCK010000317.1:0-255 GCF_040965775.1 Paraburkholderia sp. BR10954 | reverse complement strand
CCGGTCGCCCAGATTCGTCACGCGGCCATCGATGTTCGTCACCTGGTCACCCAGATTGGTGATCGACGTGGTGTTCTGCTCGACCTGCTGGTTCGTGGCATGCAGCTGCGAGCCGTTCACCGCGTCCGTGCTCGTCGACGACAGTTCGCCTTCGGCCACGTTCGTGACCTTCGTGCCATTGCTGTCACCGCCCAGCGTGACCGTGCCCTTCGTGGCATCGTCGTAATGCACCGCCAGCGGGTCCGTCCCGCCGCC
>NZ_JBFRCK010000316.1:0-255 GCF_040965775.1 Paraburkholderia sp. BR10954 | reverse complement strand
GATGACACCCTTGTAGCCGCGATCGACAACGGCCACTTCCGGCTTCACGTCACTCAGGATCGCCGCCTGCTCCAGCGCCTCGGCCAACGTATGGCCGTCGTACGGATTGCCCGGCATCGAGCGCGCCCCGATCACTAGCCCTTCCTTGTGGGTCGTCGTGATCGACACCTTGACGCCGAATTCGTACGGCGTGCGGGCCTTGCCTTTGGCCAGACATTCGACTTCCGGCGCATGCAAGGCGTAAAGCTTGTTCCG
>NZ_JBFRCK010000315.1:0-255 GCF_040965775.1 Paraburkholderia sp. BR10954 | reverse complement strand
CATGTGGCGGTGCGCCCCATTGGGCGCGGCAACTGATGAAGTTGGGGCATCAGGTGAAGTTGATGCCCCCGAAGTTCGTCAAGGCCTTCAACATCGGCAACAAGAGTGATCCGGCCGATGCGCGCGCGATCTGGATGGCCACGCAGATTCCCAGCAAGGCAGTGGCCATCAAATCGGATGGCACAACAGGCAGTCCTCGCACTCCACCGCATGCGGCAGCAGTTGGTCAAGTTCCGCACGATGCAGATTAACAGC
>NZ_JBFRCK010000314.1:0-255 GCF_040965775.1 Paraburkholderia sp. BR10954 | reverse complement strand
ACTGATTGCTGGCTTGTTGTATCTGCAGCATGCGTTCGATCTGTCGGACGAGGAAGTGGTCTGGCAATGGGTGGAGAACCCGTATTGGCAGGTCTTCACCGGCGGGACGTATTTGCAGACCGAGCCCTGATCGATCCGTCGAGCCTGACACGCTGGCGTAAGCGCCTGGGTGAAGCTGGCGTTGAAGAACTGCTGGCCGAGACGATCGAAGCGGCGAAGCGCGCGGGCGTGATCAAGGCCTCAAGCGCGAAGCGC
>NZ_JBFRCK010000313.1:0-255 GCF_040965775.1 Paraburkholderia sp. BR10954 | reverse complement strand
GTCAAGAATCAGCGTGTCCGCAAGCGCGCAGATTTCCAGCAGCCGATGCCAGTCGGCATTGTTTCTTGCAAGGCGTGAAACCTCCAGGCCCATGACGATGCCAGCGCGGCCCATGCCAACATCAGTGACCAACCGTTGAAACCCCTCCCGCCATGACGCTGATGCTCCCGATTCGCCCTGATCGCTGTCGATCGTGACGATCTGCTCGTCGCGCCAGCCGAGCGCGGTCGCACGCCCACGCAAGGCGTATTGCCG
>NZ_JBFRCK010000312.1:0-255 GCF_040965775.1 Paraburkholderia sp. BR10954 | reverse complement strand
CGGAACAAGCTTTACGCCTTGCATGCGCCGGAAGTCGAATGTCTGGCCAAAGGCAAGGCCCGCACGCCGTACGAATTCGGCGTCAAGGTGTCGATCACGACGACCCACAAGGAAGGGCTAGTGATCGAGGCGCGCTCGATGCCGGGCAATCCGTACGACGGCCATACGTTGGCCGAGGCGCTGGAGCAGGCGGCGATCCTGAGTGACGTGAAGCCGGAAGTGGCCGTTGTCGATCGCGGCTACAAGGGTGTCATC
>NZ_JBFRCK010000311.1:0-255 GCF_040965775.1 Paraburkholderia sp. BR10954 | reverse complement strand
GGGGTGGGACCGACTCGCTATGGTCATCAGGCATGACGGGTTGCTGCGTCGCAGTCGGGTTGGGGTCAACCCGGCGCCACAGCCAATCGGGAAGAAGCGTAAAGGATTCGTGTTTTTGGGGTTGTGTCGTTTCTGGCACAACACCGATCTCAAACTGCATGTCTTCATCCCCTTCGGGGATCGGACACCCGTAAGCGCTGAAGCGCTAACGGTTGTCGAGACACACCTGTTATAGGATCAAGCCTTACGGGCAAT
>NZ_JBFRCK010000310.1:0-255 GCF_040965775.1 Paraburkholderia sp. BR10954 | reverse complement strand
AGAAGCGTAAAGGATTCGTGTTTTTGGGGTTGTGTTGTTTCTGGCACAACACCGATCTCAAACTGCATGTCTTCATCCCCTTCGGGGATCGGACACCCGTAAGCGCTGAAGCGCTAACGGTTGTCGAAACACACCTGTTATAGGATCAAGCCTTACGGGCAATTAGTATCAGTTAGCTCAGTACATTACTGTACGTGCACACCTGACCTATCAACGTCCTGGTCTTGAACGACCCTTCAAGGGGCTCGAAGCCCC
>NZ_JBFRCK010000309.1:0-255 GCF_040965775.1 Paraburkholderia sp. BR10954 | reverse complement strand
AGCGATGAAACGGCCTATTCCATGGCGGTTCTTGCAATGGATCAGCATGCCTACCTGCTGGCGGAGATTGGTGGATTCGCTATTTCTCGCTCACTGCGGAAATTGAAGAAACAACGGACTGTTCCGCGGGTCTTCGCGCCGTCCGACGTGCTTCTGAATTTGCCGGTCAACGACGTTATCGACATCGACCGGATGACTTCGGATACGATTGCGGCGTTCGTCGCTGGGTGGGTGGGGGCCGACCTGATCATCGCG
>NZ_JBFRCK010000308.1:0-255 GCF_040965775.1 Paraburkholderia sp. BR10954 | reverse complement strand
AAAAAGTCAAAGCGCCTGCCCGTCGTGGCCATGAAGGCGCTCGCGCACAAGCTCGCGCGTGCCGCTTATTACATGATGCGGGAGGGCAAACCCTTTGACCTCAACCGATGTTTCGGCTGACCTTGGCAGGGGGTGACGAGCCCGCCGGCTTTGTTGGCATCAAACCAGCAAGTTGATTGGGACACCCCCCCGTCCATCCCCGATGCAGCGTAACGACTGAGACGCCCAGGCCATGAGCCCGAGCAAGCCTGGTAC
>NZ_JBFRCK010000307.1:0-255 GCF_040965775.1 Paraburkholderia sp. BR10954 | reverse complement strand
AGAAGTTCGTTGAATCAATTTCCCGGTCTTTCTGGAATGACGAAATGCTGTTTAAAGAGCCGCTCGGACTCACGCAGTCCTTCTTCGGTAAAGATCACAGACTTCGTCCTGTTGACCGGGTCTTCGATGAAACCCCGTTCGTAGAGTCGGTTCAGCACATCCCAGTCGAAACCCTTCCATGCGCGGTATCGGGCATGCAGGGTCAGGTAGAGAAGTGCCAGGGCGACTTCATCAATTGCGTCGGTGTTGATGTTC
>NZ_JBFRCK010000306.1:0-255 GCF_040965775.1 Paraburkholderia sp. BR10954 | reverse complement strand
GTGGCTGGTCGTCCTCTCAGACCAGCTACAGATCGTCGGCTTGGTAGGCCTTTACCCCACCAACTACCTAATCTGCCATCGGCCGCCCCTTGAGCGCGAGGTCCCGAAAGATCCCCCGCTTTCCTCCACAGAGCGTATGCGGTATTAATCCGGCTTTCGCCGGGCTATCCCCCACTCCAGGACACGTTCCGATGTATTACTCACCCGTTCGCCACTCGCCACCAGACCGAAGTCCGTGCTGCCGTTCGACTTGCA
>NZ_JBFRCK010000305.1:0-255 GCF_040965775.1 Paraburkholderia sp. BR10954 | reverse complement strand
GTATTCACCGCGGCATGCTGATCCGCGATTACTAGCGATTCCAGCTTCACGCACTCGAGTTGCAGAGTGCGATCCGGACTACGATCGGTTTTCTGGGATTGGCTCCACCTCGCGGCTTGGCAACCCTTTGTTCCGACCATTGTATGACGTGTGAAGCCCTACCCATAAGGGCCATGAGGACTTGACGTCATCCCCACCTTCCTCCGGTTTGTCACCGGCAGTCTCCCTGGAGTGCTCTTGCGTAGCAACTAGGGA
>NZ_JBFRCK010000304.1:0-255 GCF_040965775.1 Paraburkholderia sp. BR10954 | reverse complement strand
CGAGGTCCCGAAAGATCCCCCGCTTTCCTCCGCAGAGCGTATGCGGTATTAATCCGGCTTTCGCCGGGCTATCCCCCACTCCAGGACACGTTCCGATGTATTACTCACCCGTTCGCCACTCGCCACCCGACCGAAGTCCGTGCTGCCGTTCGACTTGCATGTGTAAGGCATGCCGCCAGCGTTCAATCTGAGCCAGGATCAAACTCTTCAGTTCAAACCTGTTACTGTTTTCGGGCTCTTTCGAACCCGGTCGCT
>NZ_JBFRCK010000303.1:0-254 GCF_040965775.1 Paraburkholderia sp. BR10954 | reverse complement strand
TGCCTTCATGCAGAACCCTGCGCATTGAGGATTGGTGGAGGATGACGGGATCGAACCGACGACCCCCTGCTTGCAAAGCAGGTGCTCTCCCAGCTGAGCTAATCCCCCGGTCATACACTGCTCAAGGGTGCCCAGTCAGCACCACAGACAAGGATGGTGGGTCTGGATGGATTCGAACCATCGACCCCCGCCTTATCAAGACGGTGCTCTAACCGACTGAGCTACAGACCCCTGAGCCTGTCTGCGTTGCTTCT
>NZ_JBFRCK010000302.1:0-257 GCF_040965775.1 Paraburkholderia sp. BR10954 | reverse complement strand
GCGAAACACGATACGGCTGAGCCCGGGGCAACTGAAGGTCATGTCGGCCATCGAACGGTGCCGCACGGCGGCACTGGGCGGACATGTGCTGCGCTGTTCAGGCTGCGCAAGGACAGAGGTGTCCTTCAATTCGTGCCTTATGGGGAGTCTTTCCGTATGTGGAGTAGACACGTCGATCGAGCGCGAGCCGGGGAGCCCGCGCCCCTGCTACTCTCCATTAAAGCCTCGCCTTGAGCATGGCGATGACCTTGTCGGAT
>NZ_JBFRCK010000301.1:0-257 GCF_040965775.1 Paraburkholderia sp. BR10954 | reverse complement strand
TTGCAAGCAGGGGGTCGTCGGTTCGATCCCGTCATCCTCCACCAATCCTCAATGCGCAGGGTTCTGCATGAAGGCAGAGCGTTGCGCATTGGCGATTGAGCCAGTCAGCGCGGTATGAGGCACAGGCCTTATATCGGCTGTCGTTCTTTAACAATCAGGAAGAAGTAGTAAAGAGATTCACGAAAGCGTGCCTGGAGATGGGTAGGCGAGTAGGTGAATCAGGGTTGTGATTGTATCGATGTATTTTAAGGGAATCG
>NZ_JBFRCK010000300.1:0-258 GCF_040965775.1 Paraburkholderia sp. BR10954 | reverse complement strand
TGTCCTCGCTCAGCTGGTCCACCTGCTGGTTCGTGGCGTACAGCTGCGAGCCGTTCACCGCGTCCGTGCTCGTCGCGCTCAGGCGACCGGCGGCCACGTTCGTGATCGTGCGCTCGTTACCCACGCTACCTACGCTCACCGTGCTCGCCGGGTTCGCTCCGGCGAACGCGTAATCCGTCCCGCCGATGCTCGCACCCGCCGTGCCCACCGCGGCTGCCGTCACCGAGCCTGCGCCCAGCGCGACATCACCCGCGTTGT
>NZ_JBFRCK010000299.1:0-260 GCF_040965775.1 Paraburkholderia sp. BR10954 | reverse complement strand
GGCTTTGTCCGGATGGGGGAATTGCAAAGATGCTGCGGGTTGTGTAAAAGCGCAACATCATGAAGCCAGCATTGAATAATGCCATATAAAGCCAGACTAAAGACGGGTGAACCGCGCAAGCGCAAGAAGCCGGGATACCGGGTGACGAACGCGCGGGTGGATAACCAGAGCCTGAGAAAGCGCAGCATGATCAGCCTGTATGTGCCGGGCGGCGATCTGAAGGCGCAGCTTATCAACGCAAAGATCCGTACGCCGGGCGT
>NZ_JBFRCK010000298.1:0-264 GCF_040965775.1 Paraburkholderia sp. BR10954 | reverse complement strand
GGCGTGCCGCAGCTGGTGGCCCATGGGGTGGCCGCAGAGGAGGCGCAGGAAGCGCAGCTTGCGGGGACGCTGCGCGCGCATCTGGTGGGGCAGCTGCCGGACTACATGGTGCCGGCGGCGTTCGTGCGGCTATCGGAGCTGCCGCTGACGGTGAACGGCAAGCTGGACCGCAAGGCACTGCCGGCGCCGGCTGACGATGCCTATGCGCGGCGGGGCTACGAGGCGCCGCGCGGGGAGCTCGAGACGGTGCTGGCGCAGCTGTGG
>NZ_JBFRCK010000297.1:0-264 GCF_040965775.1 Paraburkholderia sp. BR10954 | reverse complement strand
TGCGACGAACCAGGGTGTGGCGCAGAACGCCTCGAACATCGCGGGTCTGGACACCCGGGTGACGCAGAACACGACGGCTATCGGCGGCATGGATACGCGCATCACGCAGAACGAGACGAACATCACGAGCATCGACGGTCGCGTGACGAACGTGGAGGGTTCGGTGCAGAACATCGCGAACGACCTGAGCAGCGGCGTGGTGGGTCTGGTGCAGCAGGACGCAGGTACGAACGCGATCACGGTGGCGAAGGACAAGGCCGGCGA
>NZ_JBFRCK010000296.1:0-267 GCF_040965775.1 Paraburkholderia sp. BR10954 | reverse complement strand
CTGGCCGGTCCAGTTCGTCGTTTCTACGCATTCGTCACACGTCGCAAACGAAGCGGGAGTCGAAAGTATCCGTTACTTCCTCGCACGGGACGTGCCTGGAGCGCAAGCCGGCGTCCGGCAGACGAGGATCGACACTCTAGCCGATCCTTGAGCGCTATTTGCACCACAACCCGCCGACCTAATTCGCAGGTAGTCTAGTTGACGCAAGACAGTCCGTGCCGGATCGCGTACCGGATCACGTCGGTGTTGTTCGTGATGCCGAGTTTC
>NZ_JBFRCK010000295.1:0-268 GCF_040965775.1 Paraburkholderia sp. BR10954 | reverse complement strand
CGCGCGACCCGCAAGATCGCCGCGTGGTCAATCTGACGTTGACCGCGCAGGGGCAGAAAACCGCCGCGCGGATTCCGGAAGTCGCCCCGCATGTGCTGAACGCCCGCCTGCGCAAATTCACCAAGGCGGAGTTTGCCGAGCTGGACCGCCTGCTTCGCAAGTTCACAGGCGAGTGAGCGGCGCGGCCGTGGGCCGCGTTTTTTTGACCCATGAATGTGATTATTCAGAAAATGAAAACGCAAACTTCCAGGGCAAACACCGTCGCCCG
>NZ_JBFRCK010000294.1:0-269 GCF_040965775.1 Paraburkholderia sp. BR10954 | reverse complement strand
TCGCCAAGAGCCCCACCACCATCGCCGCGCTGCGCTCCACGCAGATCGCCACCGGCTGGTCCGGCCTCACCCCCAGTCCGACCAGATGGTGCGCCAGCCGGTTGGCCCGCGCATTGAGCTCCCCATAACTCAGCTCGCCGCCCTCATGCACCAGCGCCACCGCCTCCGGTGCCCGGCGCACCTGCGCCTCGAACAGCTCATGGATGCACCGCTCCGACGGATACGCCACCTCCGTGCGGTTCAGCTCCTCCAGCAGATACCGGCGCTCC
>NZ_JBFRCK010000293.1:0-270 GCF_040965775.1 Paraburkholderia sp. BR10954 | reverse complement strand
CCTGCGACAGCGTAACGAAGCACTCATAGACCGACAGGTCGAAGCCGATCGAGGTAGAGAACAGCATGCGGCTGGTCTCGGATTCCGCAAACACGCTGCGGCTCCAGTGCAGCAGGTTCACGGTGCTGCAGTGCTCGACCATGACGCCCTTGGGCGTGCCGGTGGAACCCGACGTGTAGATCACATAGGCCAGATGACGTGGACCCAGGCCCAGCGCGCGCGCATCCGGATCCGATGACGGCTGCCCGGCCCACGCCGGCGACTGCGCCT
>NZ_JBFRCK010000292.1:0-272 GCF_040965775.1 Paraburkholderia sp. BR10954 | reverse complement strand
GCAGATTCAGGCCGCGAATCTCGCCAAACAGTGGTCGTCACGCTTCAAAAGCCAGACGACCAACCTGCCAGCAGACTCTCATGGCTGATACGACGCAAGTGGCAAACGGCCAACTCTCTGAAAACGAATTATTCAGACCCGACTCCTTAGTCGAACCTGAACAATCCGGAGAGCCTTTTGCAGCAAGGGTTTGAAGCGGAAAGTTGTTGATGCATTTGCAGGAACCTGGCAGATTATGGGTAGTTTCCTGCAAATTCTGTCGAGGTCTGGAT
>NZ_JBFRCK010000291.1:0-276 GCF_040965775.1 Paraburkholderia sp. BR10954 | reverse complement strand
AGCTGGAGGCGCAGTCACCGGCGTGGGCCGGGCAGCCGGCATCGGATCCGGATGCGCGCGCGCTGGGCCTGGGTCCACGTCATCTGGCCTATGTGATCTACACGTCGGGCTCCACCGGCACGCCCAAAGGCGTCATGGTCGAGCACCGGAGCACCGTGAACCTGCTGCACTGGAGCCGCAGCGTGTTTGCGGAATCCGAGACCAGCCGCATGCTGTTCTCTACCTCGATCGGCTTCGACCTGTCGGTCTATGAGTGCTTCGTTACGCTGTCGCAGG
>NZ_JBFRCK010000290.1:0-281 GCF_040965775.1 Paraburkholderia sp. BR10954 | reverse complement strand
CTGGCTGCTGTGGCGTGCGGTCGACCAACACGGCGTCGAACTCGACATTCTGCTCCAGAAGCGCCGCGACAAGACCGCGGCGAAACGGTTCTTCAAGCGCGTACTGGCGGCTTGCCCTGAGGTGCCAAGCAAGATCGTCACCGACCAGCTGCGCAGCTACCCGGCTGCGAAAGCGGAGATCCCCGAACTGGCTAATACACGTCAGGCATGTGTTCGTCAAAGCCAGCGCCCGCGTCAACAACCGTGCTGAGAATAGTCATCAGCCAACCCGGGAACGCGAA
>NZ_JBFRCK010000289.1:0-285 GCF_040965775.1 Paraburkholderia sp. BR10954 | reverse complement strand
GCGACCTCGACTGGTTCAGCTCGCCGGTGATCTGGGCGCTGACGATCGTCGCCGTGGTCAGCTTCCTGTTCTTCCTGATCTGGGAATTGACCGAGGAAAAACCGATCGTCAACCTGCGGCTTTTCGCCAGACGCAACTTCCTCGGCGGCACTATTGCGATTTCGGTCGCCTACGCGATCTTCTTCGCCAACCTCGTGATCCTGCCGCAGTGGATTCAGGGCTTCCTCGGCTACCGGGCCGTCGACGCCGGGCTCGTGACCGCGCCGCTCGGCATTTTCGCCGTGA
>NZ_JBFRCK010000288.1:0-285 GCF_040965775.1 Paraburkholderia sp. BR10954 | reverse complement strand
TCGTTGTGCCCGCATCCTGTTGGGCGGCATCGAAGTTATGCACATGATCGTCAAGGGGCAGATGGACGATGGTGGTGTCGATCAGAATCCCGCACAGCAACCCTATTCACTGGCTGGATAAGTAGTCGGGTCTGAATAATTCGCTTTGGACGACGCTGGCCCTCACGGCTGGCAGTCGACAGCGATTGAGCGGTTGAGCAAGGCGGTCAGAACAGCGGCGTAAAAAAGCCTCAGCTTCCTGAGGATCATCCGCAGGTTATGGCCGGCGCCGCACAGCACTGCGTG
>NZ_JBFRCK010000287.1:0-287 GCF_040965775.1 Paraburkholderia sp. BR10954 | reverse complement strand
GCCTTTTCTCAGATGTACCAGAATCCCGGTCGATCGGGCTGCGATACGTCGACAAGGTCGAATTGCCCGTTGCCCAGCACCACGTGCAGAAAAAACGTGCAGAGATGGTTGCACTTCTGACTCGCCAAAGTTGTGGTGCAAATAGCGCTCAAGGATCGGCTAGAGTGTCGCCCTGACCGATTTGAGGAGCCGCGATGAACAAGCTGAAGAGTCTGGACGGGCTATTCGCCGGCCGTCATTTTGACCGTGAGGTGATCATTCTTTGTGTGCGCTGGTATCTGCGCTAC
>NZ_JBFRCK010000286.1:0-295 GCF_040965775.1 Paraburkholderia sp. BR10954 | reverse complement strand
GGCAGTGTGCAGCACGAGCGCGCCGAAGTGGATCGCACGACACTCGTCTATCGCGATCCGCTGACTCACACTACGCGTATCGTGCGGGTACAAGACCAACTATGAATAACGCAATCCACAGAGAGAGTGGCCTTTGAGCACGCTGATCGTCCTATTGCCGCCGCGTGGTCCGGCGGTGCCCTCGCAGGAGTGGCAACTGCCCGAGCTGCCGTTCGTGCTGCTCGACAAGGCCGGGCGCACGCAGCGCGCCGGCCGCACGGCGCTCGCGCTGCTGCCGCGCGCGAACACGACGGTG
>NZ_JBFRCK010000285.1:0-295 GCF_040965775.1 Paraburkholderia sp. BR10954 | reverse complement strand
GTGCGCCACGAACTGCCTGAAGCCGAACGCTTCTGTACGAACGACGGCCACGCGCTCGTCGAGATCGGCGTTGAGATCAGCGAGCAGCTCGATGTAATTCCGGAGCAGCTTCGCGTGCTCCAGCACCAGCGCGTCAAATATGCGTGTCCATGCTGCGATCTCGGCATCAAGGTCACGCCAGCGCCGCCGCGTATCATCCCGCGTGGGCTGCTGAGTGAATCAGCGCTTGCGTGGATCGCCACCGGCAAGTATCAGTTCGGGATGCCACTGTACCGTCAGGCCGGACTGCTACGTC
>NZ_JBFRCK010000284.1:0-297 GCF_040965775.1 Paraburkholderia sp. BR10954 | reverse complement strand
AGTGACGTGAAGCCGGAAGTGGCCGTTGTCGATCGCGGCTACAAGGGTGTCATCGTTGATGGCGTGAAGATCTACCATCCGGGATTACGGCGAGGAATCACACGTGGACTACGCGAGATGATCCGAAGGCGAAGTGCGATCGAGCCAGCCATCGGCCACATGAAGGCAGACGGGAAGCTCGACCGGAACTGGCTTAAAGGCGCGCTCGGCGACGCGATACACGCAGTGCTGTGCGGCGCCGGCCATAACCTGCGGATGATCCTCAGGAAGCTGAGGCTTTTTTACGCCGCTGTTCTG
>NZ_JBFRCK010000283.1:0-298 GCF_040965775.1 Paraburkholderia sp. BR10954 | reverse complement strand
GGAACACGTCAGTTCCAAACCCGCGTAAGGGAGCACAAATCAGAGGAAACGATTCACAAGGCCGGTAGGTCAAAAGGTTGCGCTGGCAATCGCATGTGATGACGAGATAGGTTGGACCGGGACCCACTCAAACCTGAGTATGACGGAGAGCCTCGAGCTCGACACGGAAATGAGGTGTGGGTCAGCGGATTTCATCGGGGCCTGCAGCATCGAAGCTGCATCAAGGGCCGGATATAAAGGCGCAGCCGCCTCATCCGTCACAGCGTGCGAAAGCCTTCGCAAAATGGGAGGCGTCCAT
>NZ_JBFRCK010000282.1:0-300 GCF_040965775.1 Paraburkholderia sp. BR10954 | reverse complement strand
GAACAGGGGTTCCTGCATCTCATCCATTCCGCGCATCGCATCCGCTGCCAAAGATCATGAACACGATATCCATAACGCCCGTCCCTCAAACCCCGTCTACACGGGACCCAAATTCAACAGCCTGCTAAGCTTAATCACGTGATTTTAATGAGAAATCTACGGTTGGCTCGATCCGGCACTGTCACGTTGGCGAGGTAGTCACGTAAGATGTCACGATGAAGAAAAGAAAATCGCTTTATCATGGCCACCGGTTCCCGGCGGCAATCCAATCATTAGTCTCGCGGTTCGGTGGTAGTTGCG
>NZ_JBFRCK010000281.1:0-305 GCF_040965775.1 Paraburkholderia sp. BR10954 | reverse complement strand
CACAGGTGCGCGGCCACCTCGCCCGGCTCGATCCGAAAGCCCCGGATCTTGACCTGCTCGTCGGTGCGCCCCAGAAACTCCAGATTGCCATCCGGCAGGTACCGCGCCAGGTCCCCCGTGCGGTACATCCGTGCGCCCGGCTGCCCACTGAACGGATCGGCCATGAACCGCTGCGCGCTCAGCTCCGCACGCTTCAGGTAGCCGCGCGCCACCCCCGCCCCGCCAATGTAGAGCTCCCCCACCGCCCCGAACGGCACCGGCTCTCCATGACCGTCCAGCACGTACACCCGCGTGTTCGCAATCGG
>NZ_JBFRCK010000280.1:0-305 GCF_040965775.1 Paraburkholderia sp. BR10954 | reverse complement strand
CGCCCATGCGAAGCAGTTCAAGCGCATGAAGAAGGCGCTGCGCACGTTGCGCTCGCGCGTTGGGCGGGTGATGCGTGATGTGGAGCGTCAGCTCGATTCAGTTTCCGACACCGGGCGCAGCGCGCTAACGGAGTTGATCGGCCGCACCAGGCGGATCCTGGCACAGAAGCAAAAGGACCGGAACAAGCTTTACGCCTTGCATGCGCCGGAAGTCGAATGTCTGGCCAAAGGCAAGGCCCGCACGCCGTACGAATTCGGCGTCAAGGTGTCGATCACGACGACCCACAAGGAAGGGCTAGTGATCG
>NZ_JBFRCK010000279.1:0-313 GCF_040965775.1 Paraburkholderia sp. BR10954 | reverse complement strand
ACAACGCGGGTGATGTCGCGCTGGGCGCAGGCTCGGTGACGGCAGCCGCGGTGGGCACGGCGGGTGCGAGCATCGGCGGGACGGATTACGCGTTCGCCGGAGCGAACCCGGCGAGCACGGTGAGCGTGGGCAGCGTGGGTAACGAGCGCACGATCACGAACGTGGCCGCCGGTCGCCTGAGCGCGACGAGCACGGACGCGGTGAACGGCTCGCAGCTGTACGCCACGAACCAGCAGGTGGACCAGCTGAGCGAGGACATCAGGAATGGTGCCGGCGGCGGGACGGACGCGCTCGCGGTGCATTACGACGATGC
>NZ_JBFRCK010000278.1:0-315 GCF_040965775.1 Paraburkholderia sp. BR10954 | reverse complement strand
CCCGACGAGCCCTCGCCGCCGCCCTTGCCGAGCATGCTGCGCAGCGTGCGCGCGAGCTTCGTCGCGTCGGCATTGCGTAGCGGCACGACGTGGATGTTGCCCGGCATCGCGGTCGGCATGTCGAGCTCCTTGGCCGCCGCGAGGCGTGCGGTGTTCGACGCGCGCATCAGCAGCGAGTTGGTGCGCGGATCGGACGAGATCGACACCTTGAGCGTCGCGTCCGTGCTGCCGATCGAGCCCGGATCGAGCATCTTGTTCATCTGCTGCGCGATGTCGATCGCATTCGCGTTCTTCAGCGGCACGACTGCAACCGCC
>NZ_JBFRCK010000277.1:0-315 GCF_040965775.1 Paraburkholderia sp. BR10954 | reverse complement strand
CGAGTTCGAAAACCTGCATGCACAAGATCAAAGCTTGTCGTCGCGCGGGTTGCCCACCGCCGGGCAGCGTGGTCGTGACAGGCGACCCGCCGCCCGGCCGTGGACAACCCGCGATTTGATCTTATCGCGAGGTGCCACACCGCATTAACCTCAACTACAGATCTATCCGTCGAACCGGGTCAACCTCAGACTACGGCGTTGTTCGAGTGCAGATCGATGCCGCTATACTTCATTTCAGCGTGCGACACGTGTCGCCGTCCGCCGGACGTAAATCGGCGAACGTAGTAGACGGCAAAGCTCTTTCTTGCCTTGTCA
>NZ_JBFRCK010000276.1:0-316 GCF_040965775.1 Paraburkholderia sp. BR10954 | reverse complement strand
TGATCGCCAAGGCATCCACCACATGCACTTGTTCGCTTGACCCTATAACGGGTGTGTCTCAATGATTGCTCACCGCCGATCACATGCCGCTACAGGTTGAGTATTCGTGTTGCGCCGTATTCCAAAGCGATCTCTCGATCACCTTTAAAATACATCGATACAATCACAACCCTGATTCACCTACTCGCATACCCATCTCCAGGCACGCTTTCGTGAATCTCTTTACTACTTCTTCCTGATTGTTAAAGAACGACAGCCGATATCACGATTGAATCGTGTACCGCTCTGACTGGCTCAATCGCCAATGCGCAACGCT
>NZ_JBFRCK010000275.1:0-317 GCF_040965775.1 Paraburkholderia sp. BR10954 | reverse complement strand
TTGCGTCGACGAGCCTCGGATCGATGAAACGCCCGCCGCCCGCGATCTTGCGGATGGCTTCGAGCAACACGGCGGGGTCGCTGTCCTTTGTCAGGTAGCCCGTCGCGCCTGCACGCAGCGCTCGCGACGCCACCTGCGCGTCATCGTGGATGGTAAGTACCAGCACTGGCAGCGCAGGCTGCTCGACGCACACGCGCCGGACGAGGTCGATTCCGCTGATGCCCGGCATGGTCATGTCGAGCAGCAGCACGTCGACGGCGCAGCTGCGCAGCTTGTCGATCACTTCCGAACCCTGTGCAGCTTCCGCGGCGACGATC
>NZ_JBFRCK010000274.1:0-317 GCF_040965775.1 Paraburkholderia sp. BR10954 | reverse complement strand
TTGCGTCGACGAGCCTCGGATCGATGAAACGCCCGCCGCCCGCGATCTTGCGGATGGCTTCGAGCAACACGGCGGGGTCGCTGTCCTTTGTCAGGTAGCCCGTCGCGCCTGCACGCAGCGCTCGCGAGGCCACCTGCGCGTCGTCGTGGATGGTAAGTACCAGCACTGGCAGCGCAGGCTGCTCGACGCGCACGCGCCGGACGAGGTCGATTCCGCTGATGCCCGGCATGGTCATGTCGAGCAGCAGCACGTCGACGGCGCAGCTGCGCAGCTTGTCGATCACTTCCGAACCCTGTGCAGCTTCCGCGGCGACGATC
>NZ_JBFRCK010000273.1:0-327 GCF_040965775.1 Paraburkholderia sp. BR10954 | reverse complement strand
GGCGGTTGCAGTCGTGCCGCTGAAGAACGCGAATGCGATCGACATCGCGCAGCAGATGAACAAGATGCTCGATCCGGGCTCGATCGGCAGCACGGACGCGACGCTCAAGGTGTCGATCTCGTCCGATGCGCGCACCAACTCGCTGCTGATGCGCGCGTCGAACACCGCACGCCTCGCGGCGGCCAAGGAGCTCGCCAAGCAGCTCGACATGCCGACCGCGATGCCGGGCAACATCCACGTCGTGCCGCTACGCAATGCCGACGCGACGAAGCTCGCGCGCACGCTGCGCAGCATGCTCGGCACGGGCGGCGGCGAGGGCTCGTCGGG
>NZ_JBFRCK010000272.1:0-327 GCF_040965775.1 Paraburkholderia sp. BR10954 | reverse complement strand
GCGCACCTGTGCGGGCATGCGTGGGTACGCGAGGCGGTGGTGGTGGCACGCGAGGAGCGGGCCGGCGAGCCGCAGCTGGTGGCCTATGTGGTGGCCGCAGCGGAGGCGCAGGAAGCGCAGCTTGCGGCGACGCTGCGCGCGCATCTGGTGGGGCAGCTGCCGGACTACATGGTGCCGGCGGCGTTCGTGCCGCTGGCGGCGCTGCCGCTGACGGTGAACGGCAAGCTGGACCGCAAGGCACTGCCGGCGCCGGCTGACGATGCCTATGCGCGGCGGGGCTACGAGGCGCCGCGCGGGGAGCTCGAGACGGTGCTGGCGCAGCTGTGG
>NZ_JBFRCK010000271.1:0-328 GCF_040965775.1 Paraburkholderia sp. BR10954 | reverse complement strand
CAGGGGTTCCTGCATCTCATCCATTCCGCGCATCGCATCCGCTGCCAAAGATCATGAACACGATATCCATAACGCCCGTCCCTCAAACCCCGTCTACACGGGACCCAAATTCAACAGCCTGCTAGAGAGAATGGGAGCAAGGATCGAAGGGCGCGTTGACTGCGACGAACGCGCGATCGGCGTTAGGGAACTTCGCTGCGGTTGCGTCGAGCGTTTCTTGATCAAGCACCAGCTTTCCGTTTTTGATGTGACCGGAAAGCACGAGGCCAAGCCGGTTTTCCTCGATTTGCTTGGCGGCATCGAGTACATCGTCTTTGTCGTATTGCGA
>NZ_JBFRCK010000270.1:0-329 GCF_040965775.1 Paraburkholderia sp. BR10954 | reverse complement strand
GCCCACAGCTGCGCCAGCACCGTCTCGAGCTCCCCGCGCGGCGCCTCGTAGCCCCGCCGCGCATAGGCATCGTCAGCCGGCGCCGGCAGTGCCTTGCGGTCGAGCTTGCCGTTCACCGTCAGCGGCAGCTCCGATAGCCGCACGAACGCCGCCGGCACCATGTAGTCCGGCAGCTGCCCCACCAGATGCGCGCGCAGCGTCCCCGCAAGCTGCGCTTCCTGCGCCTCCGCTGCGGCCACCACATAGGCCACCAGCTGCGGCTCGCCGGCCCGCTCCTCGCGCGCCACCACCACCGCCTCGCGTACCCACGCATGCCCGCACAGGTGCGC
>NZ_JBFRCK010000269.1:0-329 GCF_040965775.1 Paraburkholderia sp. BR10954 | reverse complement strand
TCAACGCGTCATTCACCAGCAACCGGATCGGTCGCAACGGGTGATCTGCCGGGACGAAGTCCTCGAGCTTGACCGTCGTGAACAGGGGTTCCTGCATCTCATCCATTCCGCGCATCGCATCCGCTGCTAAAGATCATGAACACGATATCCATAACGCCCGTCCCTCAAACCCCGTTTACACGGGACCCAAATTCAACAGCCTGCTAGTGTCGTGAGTTAGAAGTTCGTTGAATCAATTTCCCGGTCTTTCTGGAATGACGAAATGCTGTTTAAAGAGCCGCTCGGACTCACGCAGTCCTTCTTCGGTAAAGATCACAGACTTCGTCCTG
>NZ_JBFRCK010000268.1:0-331 GCF_040965775.1 Paraburkholderia sp. BR10954 | reverse complement strand
CACTTCGCGCTCAAGCGACACCTGCTACGTGCTTCGCTCTATCGCAAACAACTCGCATCCCGATTCGCTGCGTGGCGCGAATTCACCGGCATCGCTCAAAATCCGTCGACTGTCTCCTGAGCGATTGGCTCTTCGCTGTAGTCCGAGCCACTGCCGACAAGTTGATCATCATTGAAAGGCCTCCTGGCCGCCCCAGAAATGGGCCGGCCAGGGTCTAGAGTTGAGATGCAGCCCTCAACCGACCCTTTCAGGAGAGAGGGTAGCCACGTTTCCTCTCGAAAGCGCGGCCCCCGAAGAACGCAGCATGCGACTTTCATCGCACTGCGCTCGC
>NZ_JBFRCK010000267.1:0-332 GCF_040965775.1 Paraburkholderia sp. BR10954 | reverse complement strand
ATGATTGCTCACCGCCGATCACATGCCGCTACAGGTTGAGTATTCGTGTTGCGCCGTATTCCAAAGGCAATCTCTCGATTCCCTTAAAATACATCGATACAATCACAACCCTGATTCACCTACTCGCATACCCATCTCCAGGTATGCTTTCGTGAATCTCTTTACTACTTCTTCCTGATTGTTAAAGAACGACAGCCGATATAAAGCCTGTGCCTCATACCGCGCTGACTGGCTCAATCGCCAATGCGCAACGCTCTGCCTTCATGCAGAACCCTGCGCATTGAGGATTGGTGGAGGATGACGGGATCGAACCGACGACCCCCTGCTTGCAA
>NZ_JBFRCK010000266.1:0-335 GCF_040965775.1 Paraburkholderia sp. BR10954 | reverse complement strand
GTTCGTCAAGGCTGCGGCCCGGGTGAACAACCGGGCAGAGAATAGTCATCAGCCTACGCGTGAACGTGAGCGGCGCATGCGCGGATTTCGCGGCCCGAAGCGCACGCAGGATTTTCTCTCCAGCTTCAGCCTGATCCGGCAGCACTTCGCGCTCAAGCGACACCTGCTACGTGCTTCGCTCTATCGCAAACAACTCGCATCCCGATTGGCTGCGTGGCGCGAATTCACCGGCATCGCTCAAAATCCGTCGACTGTCTCCTGAGCGATTGCCTCTTCGCCGTAGTCCGAGCCACTGCCGACAAGTTGATCATCATTGAAAGGCCTCCTGGCCGCCC
>NZ_JBFRCK010000265.1:0-336 GCF_040965775.1 Paraburkholderia sp. BR10954 | reverse complement strand
ACCTCGATTACTCGGTAGAGCTGATGGCCGCGTTGGTTGTACTCAAATGTAAAGCCTCTCCCATCCTTCCACCAATTAATTTGGGAAAGGTCAAAAGGATTCGGGAACAAAGCATTGTCGATATTGACCAGGCGCTTGTTGACTATGTCGAATAGTACCGGTTGCGGTCGCGGAAGAATATCTCCCGCTTTGGGATACGCTATTGGCTTATACCTGGCTTGATGGTTTGTTGCTGAGGAATTGACAAGCATGATTTGACGCGGTTGGCCGAGGGCGACACGGTAACCTGCGAGGTGATTGGAGTCAGGGGACCACTTTAGGGATGAGAAGACGTAA
>NZ_JBFRCK010000264.1:0-337 GCF_040965775.1 Paraburkholderia sp. BR10954 | reverse complement strand
TGGACCTAACCGATCGGCTGGACGCGATATTCGATCAGATTGAACGCCTGAAGGCCGGCATCCGCGCCAAGGTTGAACATCCGTTCCGCGTCCTCAAACAGCAGTTTGGCTATACAAAGACCCGGTACCGAGGGTTGATGAAGAACACTGCCCAGATCACCACACTATTTGCTCTGGGCAACCTGTGGATGGCACGCAAGGCTTTGTGGAACGCTTGAAACGCTCGCAGATTCAGGCCGCGAATCTCGGCAAACAGTGGTCGTCACGCTTCAAAAGCCAGACGACCAACCTGCCAGCAGACTCTCATGGCTGATACGACGCAAGTGGCAAACGGCCA
>NZ_JBFRCK010000263.1:0-337 GCF_040965775.1 Paraburkholderia sp. BR10954 | reverse complement strand
CATCGAGCGGATAGTGCAGTCGCTTCAGAACCTTCGCAAGTCCTGGGGCAAGGGCCGTTCGTGGCGTCGGTGCCTTCTTCATCATCGGGTCAGTACCGGTTCGTCAGACGCGCATTCTAGCGTCCCCCCACTAGAGCGTGTTAGGAACTTTGAAGTACTGGCACGGCGTGGACAAGCATGAGCATTGCGAAGACGACGAAATGAAGCCCTGCGAGAGTTTCGGGAAGCCGTTCATAGTCACGTGCGAGACGCCGGAAACGGTTGAGCCAGCCAAAGCTGCGCTCGACCACCCACCGGCGGGGGAGCAGAACGAAACCCTTTTTCGTTTCTTCGAGTT
>NZ_JBFRCK010000262.1:0-338 GCF_040965775.1 Paraburkholderia sp. BR10954 | reverse complement strand
CGATCGGGACCACTGACCCATTAAAATCAGCCGGGCAATTCCAGGCCGTTACGTCGATAGCAGCTTCCGTGGGACCATATAGATTGTGCAGACCGGTCCAAGGTAATACGCACCGAACCTTCTGCGTAAGGGAAGCAGAAAGCGCCTCACCACTACACACGAGACGCTGCAGGGAGGTGCAGCGATCAACGCCCTTCGTGTCCATGAAGCCGGCCAGCATGGATGGTACAAAGTGTGCGGTGGTGATGCGTTGGCCGATTATCAGGTTTACAAGCGCATCCGGGTCTTTGTGTACACCAGGAACCGCCAGCACCAGGGTTGCCCCTTCAAGCAAGGTC
>NZ_JBFRCK010000261.1:0-338 GCF_040965775.1 Paraburkholderia sp. BR10954 | reverse complement strand
AGGGGTTCCTGCATCTCATCCATTCCGCGCATCGCATCCGCTGCCAAAGATCATGAACACGATATCCATAACGCCCGTCCCTCAAACCCCGTCTACACGGGACCCAAATTCAACAGCCTGCTAGAGTCGTTGCATGGGTCAAGCCTATCAGAACGGAAGCGTTGTCAAGGACGCCTTTGGCGTCCGCGCTTTCCTTCCCCGCCGTGAACGACTGAGCTTTACCCACAAGTTACGGACCTGAATTAAAGATACGGAACATCTCGGTGATTTCGTGCAAGACGAGGAAACCTCGCCAGATGACCGTGGCGCCGGGTGGTGGATCATGACGTCGATTCAGG
>NZ_JBFRCK010000260.1:0-339 GCF_040965775.1 Paraburkholderia sp. BR10954 | reverse complement strand
GGACGCGGTGAACGGCTCGCAGCTGCATGCCACGAACCAGCAGGTCGAGCAGAACACCACGTCGATCACCAATCTGGGTGACCAGGTGACGAACATCGATGGCCGCGTGACGAATCTGGGCGACCGGATCACGCAGGTTGACCAGAGCTCGGTGAAGTACGACACCAACCCGGACGGGACGGTGAACTACAACAGCCTGACGCTGGGCGGTGACACGTACAACAGCACGACGCATACGGGCGGCACGCGCATCACGAATGTGGCGGAAGGCGTGAACCCGGGCGATGCGGTGAACATGGCGCAGCTGACCGAGACCAACACCAACGTGACGAACCTGGG
>NZ_JBFRCK010000259.1:0-343 GCF_040965775.1 Paraburkholderia sp. BR10954 | reverse complement strand
AGCAGCGCCAGCAGATAATCCCGCTGCCGCCTGACCGTCGACTCATCGAACAGCGCCGTGGCATAGCCCAGCGTGCCCACGATCCTCCCGTCACACTCGCCTACGTTCAGCTCCAGCTCGAACCGGATCTGCCCGGGCGCATTGTCCACCACCTCCTCCACGCCCAGCCCGGGAAGATCGAGCCGCCCCAGCGCGTTATCCTGCCAGGCCAGCCCCACCTGGAACAGCGGCGTGTGATCAAGCGCCCGTGGCGGCTGCACGATCTCCACCACCTGCTCGAATGGCAGGTCCTGATGCTCCTGCGCCCCCAGGGCCGTGCGCCGTGTCCGCTCCAGAAGCGTCG
>NZ_JBFRCK010000258.1:0-343 GCF_040965775.1 Paraburkholderia sp. BR10954 | reverse complement strand
AGCAGCGCCAGCAGATAATCCCGCTGCCGCCTGACCGTCGACTCATCGAACAGCGCCGTGGCATAGCCCAGCGTGCCCACGATCCTCCCGTCACACTCGCCTACGTTCAGCTCCAGCTCGAACCGGACCTGCCCGGGCGCATTGTCCACCACCTCCTCCACGCCCAGCCCGGGAAGATCGAGCCGCCCCAGCGCGTTATCCTGCCAGGCCAGCATTACCTGGAACAGCGGCGTGTGATCAAGCGCCCGTGGCGGCTGCACGATCTCCACCACCTGCTCGAATGGCAGGTCCTGATGCTCCTGCGCCCCCAGGGCCGTGCGCCGTGTCCGCTCCAGAAGCGTCG
>NZ_JBFRCK010000257.1:0-350 GCF_040965775.1 Paraburkholderia sp. BR10954 | reverse complement strand
CCTGGGCGACCAGGTAACGAACGTGTACGAGAAGGGCACGAAGTACTTCCACGCGAACTCGACGGGCGCGGATTCGTCGGCGCGGGGCAAGGACTCGGTGGCAATCGGTATGGGTGCGGTGTCGAACAACGCGAACGACGTGGCGCTGGGCGCTGGCTCGATGACGTCGGCTGCGGTGAGTCCGAGCGGCACGTCCATCGGCGGCACGACCTACTTCTTTGCTGGTTCGAATCCGATTGGCACGGTGAGCGTGGGCAGCGTGGGTAACGAGCGCACGATCACGAACGTGGCCGCGGGTCGCCTGAGCGGGACGAGCACCGACGCAGTCAATGGCTCGCAGCTGTACGCCA
>NZ_JBFRCK010000256.1:0-352 GCF_040965775.1 Paraburkholderia sp. BR10954 | reverse complement strand
CCTTGTCCGCATGCAACTTGCCCGGGGGTTTGCGGGGCTGGCCATTCAGACCCGAGACTGCCGGAATGGCATCGAGCGTGGGCTCGAATGCCATCGAGTCGTGTCGGTTGGCGCCCGTGACCGTGATAGCCAGTGGAATGCTGCGCGCGTCTACAACGATGTGCCGTTTCGACCCGAGCTTTCCCCGGTCTGTCGGGTTGGGGCCGGTTTCCTGCCCCCCGGGGGCTGGCAGCATCGAGGCTCGCCCGTTCCCAATCAATCTGGTCGTGTTCACGCAACCGGCGAAGCATTGCCAGATGCAGTTGCTCCCACACGCCTGCGGCCTGCCAGTCTCGTAGCCGTCGCCAGCATG
>NZ_JBFRCK010000255.1:0-352 GCF_040965775.1 Paraburkholderia sp. BR10954 | reverse complement strand
CCGTCTGGCCGTCCCGATCCACCGCCCGATATAGATAAACCCATTTGCCCCGGATCTTCAGGTACGTCTCGTCAACCCTCCACGACCGTCCCGCAGACGTGGCAAAATGATTCCAGCGCTTGACGAACTCGGGCGTATAGCGGCGCACCCAACGCAGAATCGTCGTGTGAGCCAGCGACGACCCTCGCTCAGCCATCATCTCGACGAGATCGCGCAGGCTGAGTTTGTAGCGCAGATACCAGCGCACACAAAGAATGATCACCTCACGGTCAAAATGACGGCCGGCGAATAGCCCGTCCAGACTCTTCAGCTTGTTCATCGCGGCTCCTCAAATCGGTCAGGGCGACACTCT
>NZ_JBFRCK010000254.1:0-352 GCF_040965775.1 Paraburkholderia sp. BR10954 | reverse complement strand
CCGTCTGGCCGTCCCGATCCACCGCCCGATATAGATAAACCCATTTGCCCCGGATCTTCAGGTACGTCTCGTCAACCCTCCACGACCGTCCCGCAGACGTGGCAAAATGATTCCAGCGCTTGACGAAATCGGGCGTATAGCGGCGCACCCAACGCAGAATCGTCGTGTGAGCCAGCGACAACCCTCGCTCAGCCATCATCTCGACGAGATCGCGCAGGCTGAGTCTGTAGCGCAGATACCAGCGCACACAAAGAATGATCACCTCACGGTCAAAATGACGGCCGGCGAATAGCCCGTCCAGACTCTTCAGCTTGTTCATCGCGGCTCCTCAAATCGGTCAGGGCGACACTCT
>NZ_JBFRCK010000253.1:0-354 GCF_040965775.1 Paraburkholderia sp. BR10954 | reverse complement strand
ACGTACGTCCGAAGCTGAGCTGCCCGCGCTGTGCCGCAGTAGTACAGGAGCCGGCACCTTCGCGGCCGATAGCACGCTCGATGGCGGGTGCGGGGCTGCTCGCACAGGTCGTCGTCGCGAAGTACGCTGACCATATGCCGCTATACCGGCAGGCCGGCATCTATCGCCGTGCGGGCATCGAACTGGACCGGGCAACACTGGCTTCGTGGGTGCGTGAAGCGGCTGCCCTGCTGCAACCCCTGTCCGACGCACTCGGTGGTTACGTGCGCGCCGCAGACAAGATCCATACCGACGACACGCCCGTGCCGGTGCTGGAGCCGGGGCGTGGCAAGACACGCACGGCGCGCCTGTGGA
>NZ_JBFRCK010000252.1:0-357 GCF_040965775.1 Paraburkholderia sp. BR10954 | reverse complement strand
GGAAACGGCGGCCTTCCAGTCTTACCCCTTGGATAGTGCGGTTCGATCAACGCAATCAACCTCGACCATGGGACAACGCGCCTCATCTCATCGAGAAATTCCCGCTTGCGCGTGCGTTTCGTTGAAAGATCCAGACCAAGACCAAGCTGTGTCATCGAGGTACCCCTTAAACCTGCATTCTCCCAGGATAGTCCGCCGAGACGTCAACGCCAGGACTTTTGCAGACCTTCCCTAGTGTCTTGAGTTAAAAATTCATTGAATGATGCCGATCACGTACTAAAGTGTTCTATGTGGCACTTGATGCGAGGGGGCAAGGATGAGCGGACGGCCCAAAGGGGAACTGGTGCTGAGCGAATC
>NZ_JBFRCK010000251.1:0-360 GCF_040965775.1 Paraburkholderia sp. BR10954 | reverse complement strand
CGACTGCAACCGCCTGGCCGGCCGCGCTATCGACACCCGCGATGATCTGGGCGATGCGCCGCACGTTGTCGGCGTAGTCGGTGACGACGATCGTATTGTTGGAGGGGTAGGCCGCGACCGTGTTGTTAGGCGAGATCAGCGGACGCAGAACCGGCAGCAGATTGTTGGCCGACTCATTCCTCAGCGTGAAGACCTGCGTGACGACCTGGTCGCCGCGCGCCGTCGGCGCGTTGCCGACGTAGGTCGGCACGCCCTGTAGCTTGGCGTCGGCCTCGGGCACCACTTTCAGCACGCCATGATCCTGCACGAGCGCGAACCCCTGCATGCGCAGCGCGGACTGCAGGGTTTTGAGCGCCTGAT
>NZ_JBFRCK010000250.1:0-373 GCF_040965775.1 Paraburkholderia sp. BR10954 | reverse complement strand
ACGCTCACCGTGCTCGCCGGGTTCGCTCCGGCGAACGCGTAATCCGTCCCGCCGATGCTCGCACCCGCCGTGCCCACCGCGGCTGCCGTCACCGAGCCTGCGCCCAGCGCGACATCACCCGCGTTGTTCGACACCGCACCCATACCGATCGCCACCGAGTCCGCACCCAGCGCCGACGAATCCGCTCCCGTCGAGTTCGCGTGGAAGTACTTCGTACCGTTCTCGTACACGTTCGTTACCTGGTCGCCGATGCTCGACACCTGGTCACCGAGGTTGGTCACCTGGTCGCCCAGGTTCGTCACGTTGGTGTTGGTCTCGGTCAGCTGCGCCATGTTCACCGCATCGCCCGGGTTCACGCCTTCCGCCACATTCG
>NZ_JBFRCK010000249.1:0-375 GCF_040965775.1 Paraburkholderia sp. BR10954 | reverse complement strand
GATGCGCGAGATCTGTGCCTCGACCAGCGAGCGCACACCGTAGCCGTATTTCTTGTGAAATGCATAGATGCCTTTGTCCTCGATGTATCTGACGATCTGGTCATGCCGGCGGGTTCGCTCCTCGCCGTGTACGACAGCGTGAGCTGGCGGTGGGATGACGGGCGTCACGCCCGCGCCTGAAAGCGCTTCGGCACGCTCGATGCTGTAGTACGCGCCATCGGCAATCACCCGATCCATCGGCACATCAGCGGGCAGCACGGCGTCCATTCCTTCGCTGTCCGATACTTCTGTAGGGCATTGTCACCCATTGGGAGGCCGTTGGAAAGCGGTACAGCACTACGCACAAGGCGCGGCCTTGCGTTGTTGCGAAACCTT
>NZ_JBFRCK010000248.1:0-379 GCF_040965775.1 Paraburkholderia sp. BR10954 | reverse complement strand
GTTTCTCTACGAGGTCCCAGATTCGAACCCGCCGGTGAAGCACAGCAGCCGATGGGACTCACTCACTGACCGCGCAGCAGCAGCCCGGGCGGCATTGGGATCCAAAACCTTCTGATCTAACTGAAGGCGTTGTAGTATGAAGCCAGATAGTTCGCGTACAGGTTCATGCCGTCGCCGCTCCACCATAAAATCTTGATGAGGTCACCACGACGCCCGCGAAACAGGAAAATGTGCCCCGAGAACGGATCACGACCGAGTGCTGACTGCACCAGCGCGGCAAGTCCATCCATGCCACGGCGCATATCGGTAACGCCCGCTGCCAGCCATACGCGGGTACCGCCTGGCGGCGCAATCATGCTGGCATCAGGCAGCGCAGCAC
>NZ_JBFRCK010000247.1:0-383 GCF_040965775.1 Paraburkholderia sp. BR10954 | reverse complement strand
GTCGGCCCTTGCGGTTCGATGATCGCGCATTCCGTGTGTCCAAAGTAGTCCCCATCACTTGAAGTAACGGGCATCACTTTGGACACCGGCTTCAGCTCTGTCCATGCGGCCACGGAATGACGCTTACATTGCTCAGAGCAAACAACGTCGTGATCTGGCCTGTGTTCTTCATCAAACCGCGATATAGGGTCTTCAGCCGCTCGATCTGATCGTATATCGCGTCCAAACGATCACTCAGATTCAGCTTTTTGCGCTTGCCTAGAGCGTGTTAGGAACTTTGAAGTACTGGCACGGCGTGGACAAGCATGAGCATTGCGAAGACGACGAAATGAAGCCCAGCGAGAGTTTCGGGAAGCCGTTCATAGTCACGTGCGAGACGCCGG
>NZ_JBFRCK010000246.1:0-383 GCF_040965775.1 Paraburkholderia sp. BR10954 | reverse complement strand
AGCGTCAGATACGGCGCCGCGAAACTCCATTCCTCATCCGACACATCTGTCGGATACCCTTTGCGGTCGGTTCTTTTCATCCCGCCAGGATACCAGGTCTCAATCGAAGTTCCTAACACGCTCTAACCCAACCACGTTGCACGAACGGAACGAGGTAAGCCCGACGTCTCGCCTCAGCGGTATCGAGGCAAGCGAACCGCAAGGAACGCCCACGGGACTGCGGGTAAAGGATTGACCAAAAAGCGAATGCCTCTCTGTAGTCGAACCTGAACAATCCGGAGAGCCTTTTGCAGCAAGGGTTTGAAGCGGAAAGTTGTTGATGCATTTGCAGGAACCTGGCAGATTATGGGTAGTTTCCTGCAAATTCTGTCGAGGTCTGGATG
>NZ_JBFRCK010000245.1:0-385 GCF_040965775.1 Paraburkholderia sp. BR10954 | reverse complement strand
GGTCGGCATGACCACTTCTTCGAGCTGGGCGGCCATTCACTGCTGGCCGTGCGGCTGCTCAGCCGGCTGTCGCAGATTGCGGGTGTGGAACTGTCGCTGGCGATGCTGTTCGCGCGGCCGGTGCTGGGCGATCTGGCGGCAGGCCTGGCTGGAGCGGTGAGCGGCGCGGCAGCGCAGGCGCTGCCGGCCATTGGCGCCGTATCGCGCCAGGCGCCGCTTGAGCTGTCGTTTGCCCAGCAGCGGCTGTGGTTTCTGGCGCAGCTGGACAAAGACAGCGCCCGCTACCACGTTCCGCTGGGCTGGCGGCTGCAGGGCAGGCTGGATCGCGCGGCGTGGCGACGCAGCCTCGATCAGCTGTATGCGCGCCACGAGGCGCTGCGCAGCG
>NZ_JBFRCK010000244.1:0-386 GCF_040965775.1 Paraburkholderia sp. BR10954 | reverse complement strand
GTGTCGTTGCCATCGCGGCCCTGGATCACATCGCTCGCGCCGTCGGTGCCGGGGTCGTCGCGTCCGTCGATCAGATCGTCGCCCGTACCGCCATCGATGGAATCCGATCCGGTACCGCCGATCAGCGTGTCGTTGCCGGCATAGCCGAGGATCGTGTCGTTGCCGCCGCCGCTCAGCCGGACATCGCCGTCCTGGCCCAGCAGCAGGTCGTCGGTCGCCGCCCCGGTCAGCAGGTCGCCGCCGGTGCCCCCCAGCATCGCCAGTTCGCCCAACGGCATGGTGGTGCCGTCGGCGAAGGTCAGCCCGGCCAGCCCGCTGGTGCCGTCGCTGGCCGAGAAATGGTTGACGATGCGGATCTGCCGGCCGGTGGCACGGACCTGCACGAT
>NZ_JBFRCK010000243.1:0-386 GCF_040965775.1 Paraburkholderia sp. BR10954 | reverse complement strand
ATAGGCCAGATGGCGGGACGTGAGGCCAAGCGTGCGCGGCTCCGGGTCCGAAGGCGGCTGCTCGCCCCAGACCGGCGTGGCCGTCTCCAGATCGACCGCTATCACATCGGTCAGCACCTCGGGGCCGAGTGCGGCGCGGCCGGCCGCATCGCAAAGCAGCAGCTGCGGAGCGGCATCGCCCAGCACCTGGCGCAGCCGCTGGGACGGATCCGCCGGATCCAGCGGTAGATAGGCGCCGCCCGCTTTCAGGATCGCCAGCAGCCCCACCACCATCGCCGCGCTGCGCTCCACGCAGATCGCCACCGGCTGGTCCGGCCTCACCCCCAGTCCGACCAGATGGTGCGCCAGCCGGTTGGCCCGCGCATTGAGCTCCCCATAGCTCAGTC
>NZ_JBFRCK010000242.1:0-387 GCF_040965775.1 Paraburkholderia sp. BR10954 | reverse complement strand
GCCTGGGTGAAGCTGGCGTTGAAGAACTGCTGGCCGAGACGATCGAAGCGGCGAAGCGCGCGGGCGTGATCAAGGCCTCAAGCGCGAAGCGCGTAATCGTCGACACGACGGTCATGCAAAAGGCGATTGCCCATCCAACCGATTCGCGCTTGCTCGAGCGGTGTCGCGAACATCTGGTGAAGGCCGCGGCGCGACACGGGTTGAAGCTGCGGCAGAACTACAACCGCGAGGCGCCGCACGTGGCACTTCAGATTGGCCGCCGCCCATGCGAAGCAGTTCAAGCGCATGAAGAAGGCGCTGCGCACGTTGCGCTCGCGCGTTGGGCGGGTGATGCGTGATGTGGAGCGTCAGCTCGATTCAGTTTCCGACACCGGGCGCAGCGCGCTA
>NZ_JBFRCK010000241.1:0-390 GCF_040965775.1 Paraburkholderia sp. BR10954 | reverse complement strand
GTACGCTCTTGCGATGTGGCTCGACAGGCTGTAGAGCGAGCGACGCCGGTTCTGCGGTCTCGCTGGTCGGTGCATCAGGTAGCGCTACGGGCAGCAACACCGTTGTGCTGTGCGCCATCCCTTCAAACAGGCCCGCCCGCAGTTGCCGGCGCCACTTGAACACCGTATTCGGATTCAGTCCGTGCGCCTGCGCGAGCTTGGCCACCGAAATACCCGGCTCGCACGCCGCGACGGCAACTTGCCGTCGGTACTCTGGTGTGTAATTCGGTCGGCCCTTGCGGTTCGATGATCGCGCATTCCGTGTGTCCAAAGTAGTCCCCATCACTTGAAGTAACGGGCATCACTTTGGACACCGGCTTCAGCTCTGTCCATGCGGCCACGGAATGACGC
>NZ_JBFRCK010000240.1:0-393 GCF_040965775.1 Paraburkholderia sp. BR10954 | reverse complement strand
CGACCTCGATGAAGACCGACGTCTTCAGGCCGCTGAAGCGGCCGAGGCCCGGAATGTTGAGTGGCGCGTTAGCGGGAATTTCGTCGAACTGCACCTTCTGCTTCAGGCGATAGCCGGGCACGTACGCTTGCACCGCGGCGGCCATCTGCTCGATCGACGCTTCGACCTTGTCGAGGTCGGCCATCTCCGACAGCGTATAGACGGTATCGCGCATCATCACCGGCGGCTCGGCCGGATTGAGCACGATGATCGCCTTGCCCTTCACTGCGCCGCCGACCGCTTCGATCGCCTTCGACGTGGTCTCGGTGAATTCATCGATATTCGCGCGCGTGCCGGGACCGGCCGACTTGCTGCTGATCGACGCGACGATCTCCGCGTAATGCACCTTAGCGA
>NZ_JBFRCK010000239.1:0-396 GCF_040965775.1 Paraburkholderia sp. BR10954 | reverse complement strand
AATGTCCGCCGGCGGCTGCCGCGCCCGCGGCTCCACCCCTGGTCGGTTTCGTGACCCAGATCAGCGGGATGATGACCAAAAAGATCACCGCCGAAATCCAGAAGATGTCGTTCAGGCCCAGCATCGTGGCCTGCGCGTTCAGTGAGGCCTCGTAAAACGCCGTGGCCTTGGGAACGCTCGTGTCCAGCGCCGCCTGCAGGTGCGCGATCGCGCCGGTGAAACCAGGGTTCTCGACGCTGGTTTGCTCGGCAAGTCGCGCATGGTGCAGGATCGTACGGTCGTTCCATGCATTGCTCATCAGCGAGGTGCCCACCGCGCCCGCGAAAATCCGCACGAAGTTGGACAGACCCGCCGCCGCCGGAATCTCCTCCGGCTTCAGGCCCGACAGGATGATCG
>NZ_JBFRCK010000238.1:0-417 GCF_040965775.1 Paraburkholderia sp. BR10954 | reverse complement strand
AAGCTGTCGGCCGCCTCTTCGGCCGCTGTGGTGCGGGTGGCGAAGAAAGCCACCGCCGCGGCACCGGCCAGCAATGCCGCCCCCCACGGTCCGCCGACCACCCCGAGCATGCCGGCGCCGGCGGCCTTTACCCCGTTCCAGGCCGCGGTCAGCAGCGAGGCGCGCTGCGCCAGGGCGACGCTCGCCGCATTGGCGCTCACCGCCATGGTGGTGAGGTGGGCGTCGGCGACCACCACGGCCTCGCCGGCCGCCGCGGTGGCGAGCTGGGCGGCGCGCAGCCGGGCCAGCGAGGCCATCTTTTCGGCGTCGGCGGCAATCGAGGCCTCGCGCGCCATCACCACGGTGGCCTCGGCGTCGCGCTCCGTCGCAAGCGCCTTGGCCAGCACATAGACGTTGGTGGTGAGCGCCGTCTTGGCC
>NZ_JBFRCK010000237.1:0-419 GCF_040965775.1 Paraburkholderia sp. BR10954 | reverse complement strand
GCCGCGTGATCGCGAGTCCGCGGTCGGGACCCTTGCCAAGCAGCGCCGCCAGTTGATAGCGGGTGCTCAGGATGCTGCCGTCGAGCGCGCTGACGCGGGCACGGCTCGTCGACAGATTCGCGTCGGCGGTCTTGCGCTCCACTTCGGTATCGAGTCCGTTTGCGATGCGGCCGGCGGTGATGCGCTCGATCTGCTCGCGCCGCGCGACTTCCTGCTGCGCGATGTCGCGTAACGCGTAGAGCCGCGCCAGCTCGTTGTAAGTGCGGGCGATCGAGGTGTCGAGCGTGAGCCGGACGACCTGCTCGTCGGCCTCGGCAGCGGACGCCTCCGACACAGCCGCGCGCAGCGCCTCGCGGTTCTTGCCCCACAGATCGAGATCGTAGGAAGCGCTGAGCAGCCCCTTGTTCTCCGTCTGCCAC
>NZ_JBFRCK010000236.1:0-420 GCF_040965775.1 Paraburkholderia sp. BR10954 | reverse complement strand
TCGCGAGCGCTGCGTGCAGGCGCGACGGGCTACCTGACAAAGGACAGCGACCCCGCCGTGTTGCTCGAAGCCATCCGCAAGATCGCGGGCGGCGGGCGTTTCATCGATCCGAGGCTCGTCGACGCAATGGTCTTCGACAGGCACCGCGGCGACGTGCCACCGCATGAAGTGCTGTCAGACCGCGAGTTTCAGGTCTTGCAAATGCTCTCTGCGGGAAAGAGCCTTAACGAAATCGCGGATGTGTGCGCGCTCAGTGCAAAAACGATCAGCACCCACAAGATGCGGCTGATGCAGAAACTCGGCATCACGAACAACACCGACGTGATCCGGTACGCGATCCGGCACGGACTGTCTTGCGTCAACTAGACTACCTGCGAATTAGGTCGGCGGGTTGTGGTGCAAATAGCGCTCAAGGATCGG
>NZ_JBFRCK010000235.1:0-421 GCF_040965775.1 Paraburkholderia sp. BR10954 | reverse complement strand
CGTCGCGGCGGTCGGTCTTGACCCGCTCGCCTGGTTTCCTCGGAATCAGCGACGGGGCACATACCATGCAGTCGAATCCCTTCTGCACCAGTTGCCGGTATAGACCATAGCCGCATGGCCCTGCTTCATAGACGATGCGAACGTGCGTCGCCTTGGACTGCATGCGCTGGCACAGGCGGTCGATGTCAGTCTTCAAAGTGCCGATCTTGCCCAGCAATTCCACCTCGCCTATCCCGACGGCGTAGGCTGCCGTGATGGATTCCTTGTGGACAACCAGACCGACGTACACCGTGTTATCGTGTCCCATGCTGGCCTCCGTGCTGGAAATCGCCGGGTGTCGCCCTCGTGCACACCATGCGGCTCTGGCAGCAATGCTAACCCGCGTCTGGTTTCTCACGGCGGGCCAGCCACCACCTCACGG
>NZ_JBFRCK010000234.1:0-428 GCF_040965775.1 Paraburkholderia sp. BR10954 | reverse complement strand
CAACTGGGCGTGGCTCGACGTCGCGCCGCTCGAAATCGTGCCGCAGCTTGCGCCATATGTCGAATACATCCATTGCAAGAGCACGACGGGCGAGGGCGCGCGGCGCTTCGCGATCGCGCCGGCCGGCGATGACGCGACATTCCGCGCGGTCCTCGACCTGCTGCCGCGCGATGTGCCGCGTGGCATCGAGTTTCCGTTCGACCCCAGCCGGATCGATGCGGATGCCGCGCATTATGTGAACTGGCTAGCGCGGGTATAGACCGCGACGCGGCAAGCAAGGCAGCAAACAACGCAACGCAACCTGAATCATCGGCATCGGAAGCACCACCAGGAGCCCAGCATGACCCACCCGCACCCCCCCCTCGACGTGAACACCAACGGCGAAGCGATGGCGCTGATCGTCGCCACCGCAACCGGCCCGCTGGCCG
>NZ_JBFRCK010000233.1:0-430 GCF_040965775.1 Paraburkholderia sp. BR10954 | reverse complement strand
GTCATGATCGTCGACATCGACCACTTCAAGACGGTGAACGACAGCCTGGGCCCCCTGGTGGGGGATGAGGTGCTGTGCGCCGTGGGCCAGCGCCTGGACGACGCCCGGCGGGCCGGTGACACGGTGGCGCGCCTGTCGGCCGACGAATACGGCGTGCTGATGGATGGCGTGCTGGACGTGAAGGCGGCGGTGGACGCGACGCTGAAAGCCCACAGCATCACGCCGGGGACGCTGAAGCTGGAAATCACGGAAAGCCTGTTGCTGGACGACCCCGGCCGCTGCCTGGGCATCATGGAGGCGCTGAAGAGCAAGGGCGTGAAGCTGTCGCTGGACGATTTCGGCACCGGCTGGTCCTCGCTGGCGACCCTGCGGCGGGTGCCGGTGGAGGCGCTGAAGATCGACAAGCAGTTCGTCCAGGCGATGGTGGAGG
>NZ_JBFRCK010000232.1:0-431 GCF_040965775.1 Paraburkholderia sp. BR10954 | reverse complement strand
CACGACGACGTTGAAACGGCGCTTGAGGGCGGAGGACAATTCGTTGACGCCCTTGTCGCGGTTGTTGGCGGTGGCGATGATGTTGAAGCCGCGCTGGGCGTAGACGGCGGTGTTGAGCTCCGGGATCGGCATCATCTTTTCCGACAGCACGGTGATCAGCGTGTCCTGCACGTCGCTGCCCATCCGCGTCAGCTCTTCGAAACGGCAGAGCTTGCCGCTCTCCATCGCGCGCATCAGCGGCGTGGGGACGAGTGCTTCGCGGCTCGGTCCGTGTGCGAGCAATTGGGCGTAGTTCCAACCGTAGCGGATCTGGTTTTCGTCTGTCCCCGCCGTGCACTGGATCACGAGGGTCGAATTGCCGGTGATGCCCGCGGCGAGGTGCTCGGAAACCCAGGACTTGGCCGTGCCGGGCACGCCCAGCAGCAACAGGG
>NZ_JBFRCK010000231.1:0-435 GCF_040965775.1 Paraburkholderia sp. BR10954 | reverse complement strand
GGATAAAATCGCAAGGCCGGTGCATTTAGTCCTGGACGAGCCGCAAAGGGCTGCGTATATACCCGGCCCTCGACCGGCGGCACCCTTCACTAGAGAGAAGGCGCCAAGGACCGAGACCCCGATGGATTGGGACAGGTGCGTTTCTTCTTATCACTCCGCCGACGCTTCGGTGGAGATGCCGAAAAAAGGGCTTGACCCGATCGGCCGAGAGAGATAGAAAAGATGCCTGCCAGCGCGAACCGGTCGGTTTGCGCTCCTCCGATCTTAAAATGACGATGCATCGATCCGGTTCACCGGCCGATGATCTGTCGTGATCGGGCTGGATCTTGGACATTGTAGATCGTGAAGTCGAGAAGGGATGCGCAGGCGGCGGCAGTTGGTAGCCGTTGCGGCCTTGTGGTGTTGGTTTCCCGATGGGGATCGGCACAATGAGGA
>NZ_JBFRCK010000230.1:0-437 GCF_040965775.1 Paraburkholderia sp. BR10954 | reverse complement strand
GAATCTGAAAGATGCAGGCCTTCCCGATCGCATTCTGTGGCATAAGGCGGCTGCCTCTCTATATCCCTGGTACGACATCTCGAATTTGGGAATCTTCGGTACATCAGCTGGCGGCCAGAACGCCATTAATGCACTGCTATTCCATTCGGACTTCTATAAGGTTGCGGTAGCCAACAGTGGCTGCTATGACAACCGTATGGACAAGATATGGTGGAACGAACAGTGGATGGGCTGGCCCGTCGGCATCGAATACTCACAGTCCTCCGCCATCGACAATGCCGACAATCTGCGCGGCAAACTTATGCTTGTCGTGGGCGAAATGGACCACAATGTCGATCCGGCCTCCACCTTTGCGCTCGCCGACAGTCTCATTAAGGCGGGAAAGGAATTCGAAATGGTCTATGTGCCTGGTGCTGATCATGGAGCCCCCGGTATCT
>NZ_JBFRCK010000229.1:0-438 GCF_040965775.1 Paraburkholderia sp. BR10954 | reverse complement strand
GTTCAGGGAGATATTGCGGGTCAGCCGGGTCTTCAGGCTGGTGTCGCGCGGGAGAACGTCGGAAAAGGCGGGGACGAGGAGCACGTCATCGAACGTGAGTGCTTTCTGGATCAGACGCATGGCAAATCCTATAGGCGCAAAAGCAGATTATACGCGATAGCGCCCTGGAAATCATCAGCGCTAACAGTAGCTTAGCGCCGTTTTCGGGATTATTTCCACGCTCCGGCCCTGCCGGTGCGAGCCGTGCGGGCATGGCACGCCTCCGACCCGAATATCGGGCGCACGCTGCAGGATTGAACAAGACGGGTGCGCACACCTCCAGTTAAGCTTCGGGCCGTCCTGTCAAAACGGCCCGCCTTGGGCCACCCGAAGTATCTGGAGGCAATACAAATGCAGCGTGGTGTGTTGTACGGCGTGCTCGCCGGCGCATTATGGGGA
>NZ_JBFRCK010000228.1:0-440 GCF_040965775.1 Paraburkholderia sp. BR10954 | reverse complement strand
CCGCCGGTGAAGCACAGCAGCCGATGGGACTCACTCACTGACCGCGCAGCAGCAGCCCGGGCGGCATTGGGATCCAAAACCTTCTGATCTAACTGAAGGAGTTGTAGTATGAAGCCAGATAGTTCGCGTACAGGTTCATGCCGTCGCCGCTCCACCATAAAATCTTGATGAGGTCACCACGACGCCCGCGAAACAGGAAAATGTGCCCCGAGAACGGATCACGACCGAGTGCTGACTGCACCAGCGCGGCAAGTCCATCCATGCCACGGCGCATATCGGTAACGCCCGCTGCCAGCCATACGCGGGTACCGCCTGGCGGCGCAATCATGCTGGCATCAGGCAGCGCAGCACGAGGCGCAACTGCACGGGGTCGACCATGCCCGTGACGCGTACACGGGCACCGTTCAGTTCGATCTCGATGCCCGACGCCGCCGGTACGC
>NZ_JBFRCK010000227.1:0-444 GCF_040965775.1 Paraburkholderia sp. BR10954 | reverse complement strand
CAGATAGCCTTCCGGCGTGCCGGTGAAGACGAGGTTGCCGGCGGTGGTCAGCACGCCGCCCCACAGCGGGGCCGGGTTCTTGTATTCCCAGACGATCTTGCCGGTCTTCGGATCGACGGCGCGCAGTGCACCGATGTAATCGTCGTACAGCGGCTTGATGGTGAAGCCGGCGCCGAGATAGGCCGCACCCTTCTTGTAGGTGATCGGCTCGTTCCAGATGTCCATGCCCCACTCGTTGGCCGGGACATAGAACAGCTCGGTCTGCGGGTTGTAGGCCATCGGCATCCAGTTCTTGGCGCCCAGGAAGGCCGGGGCCGCAAACACCGACTTGCCCTTGGCGTCATGCGCATCGGCGATCGCCGGGGCGCCTGGACGGTTGTCGTCGATATAGATCGGACGGCCCGTCTCGATGTCGATGCCCTTGGCCCAGGTGATCTTGGTGAC
>NZ_JBFRCK010000226.1:0-448 GCF_040965775.1 Paraburkholderia sp. BR10954 | reverse complement strand
GACTACAACGGCACCCCAAGCGACCCGACCGACGACGTCAAAGTCGGGCGCCCCACCATCCTCAAGCAGGAGGGCAACAGCTACGACTTCTGCGCGGTCGTTGTCGGCGCAATCGGCTAGCAGGCCGGACTCGGGCCGCGGTGGAGACCCGTGTGGGCGATCCGCCGCGAGGCGCGCATTGTTTGGACCCCGTCGCCGCGACATCTGTCGTGGCGGCGCCATGCCGGTCCTCGACCACTGGAGAGCGACACGCATCATGTGCGGTCGCACAACACACTGCCCAAGACACCTGAGCTGGGTCGAGCCAGTGCTTCACGCGCGGCCCGGACCGCTTCGAACGGATCTGACTTCGCCCCGTTGCGGCGCGCCGAAGACGTCGATCCCCGCGGCGGCGACGAGCAGCGCCAGTGCGAGGGTGAGTGTGGCAGTGTGCAGGAGCGCCTCGAAC
>NZ_JBFRCK010000225.1:0-456 GCF_040965775.1 Paraburkholderia sp. BR10954 | reverse complement strand
CGGGCGCGGTGGTATCGCTGAGCCTGAGCGCGCAGAGGTCGAACTGCGCCTTGCGAATGCGATGCATCAACTCGATGCCTGAAATCGTGATCGCGGCACTTCTGAACCGTTTGAATCCAGGCATCACGTTCGTTCTTGATTTGATGTGACGATGGTCCTGTTCGATCAGATTATTGAGATACTTCGAAGAGCGCACCTTCGTGTCCTCGGGAAGCAGGCCGTCAATTTTCATCTCACGCACGGCCCGGTGCGACGCAGCATACCCATCGAGGGTGACCGTCTCCGGTGGCCGGCCTTGATGTTTGACCGCCTTGCCGAAAAAGGCTTTCGCCGCGGCCACATCGCGCTTGGACCTGAGCATGAAGTCTACCGTCTGGCCGTCCCGATCCACCGCCCGATATAGATAAACCCATTTGCCCCGGATCTTCAGGTACGTCTCGTCAACCCTCCACGACC
>NZ_JBFRCK010000224.1:0-460 GCF_040965775.1 Paraburkholderia sp. BR10954 | reverse complement strand
CGATGTACACCCGCAACGGCCAGTTCAAGGTCGATCGCGAAGGGCTGATCATCAACAACGACAAGCAGCAGTTGATGGGCTACCCGGCCGACGGTGCCGGCGTGATCCAGCCCGGTGCCGCCAAGCCGCTGCAACTGCCCACCGCGGGCATCAACCCGGCGCCCACCACCAAGATGGAGATCGAGATGAACCTCGACTCGCGCCTGGGCACCACGGCGCCGGTTGCCGGCGCGCAGATCGACTTCAGCGACCCCACCACCTACAACAACGCCACCTCGCTCACGTCGTACGACGCGAAGGGCCAGGAAGTGGCGCTGACCTACTACTTCCAGAAGAGCACCACCGACACTTGGAACGTGTTTGCCACTGCCAACGGCACGCCGATCAACGGCACCGTGGCCGCGCCCACGCCGCTCACCACGCTGCAGTTCCCGAGCAACGGCGGCGCGCCCACCAACCC
>NZ_JBFRCK010000223.1:0-462 GCF_040965775.1 Paraburkholderia sp. BR10954 | reverse complement strand
AGCACGAGATCCTTCCAGTTGCGAATCCGTGGCATCAGGTTGATGCCGAGCAGGTACGTGAACGCAAAAACGGCGGCGGACTGCCCCTGCGTGTCGGCATGAACGGTATCTGCCTTGACCGACAGGCTGGCCTTCAGCAAGCCCTCGATCACATAGATCGCCTCCCACACGCCCGGCGGAATGAAGTGCTGGAACACCGCGATATAGTTGTCGGCGACGTGCCGGTACGCGACCGCGCCCATTTTCCGGTAGCGAAAGCGGTAATTCGGCGTCGAGCTTGTGGGAAGCGTCTGTCAGCCATTGACGCAGATGGCGCACGAAGTCACTGCCAGTTGTGGGCATGCCGAGCTTGTCGCAATAGTCCGGCAACTGCTGCTCGCATTGCCGCCACGGCAACAGGTGATCGCGATAGTCGGCGTACGCGTCGGAGCCCGATCCGCACAGATCGCCGACCCGCAGTTC
>NZ_JBFRCK010000222.1:0-474 GCF_040965775.1 Paraburkholderia sp. BR10954 | reverse complement strand
ATCGCTCAGGAGACAGTCGACGGATTTTGAGCGATGCCGGTGAATTCGCGCCACGCAGCGAATCGGGATGCGAGTTGTTTGCGATAGAGCGAAGCACGTAGCAGGTGTCGCTTGAGCGCGAAGTGCTACCGGATCAGGCCGAAGCTGGAGAGAAAAGCCTGCGTGCGCTTCGGGTCACGAAATCCGCGCATGCGCCGCTCACGTTCACGCGTAGGCTGATGACTATTCTCTGCCCGGTTGTTCGCCCGGGCCGCAGCCTTGACGAACACATGCTTGACGTTCGCCAGTTCGGGGATGTCGGCCTTGGCTGCCGGGTAGCTGCGAAGCTGATCGGTGACAATCCTTCCTGGCGCGTCGGCACAGGCGGCCAGCACGTGGTTGAAGAAGCGCTTTGCTGCGGCCTTGTCGCGACGTTTCTGCAGCAGGATGTCGAGTTCGGCGCCGTGCTGGTCGCACTGCCCGCCAGAGCAGATA
>NZ_JBFRCK010000221.1:0-484 GCF_040965775.1 Paraburkholderia sp. BR10954 | reverse complement strand
GCGCGGCGGCTGGGGGTGAGTCTGGCCAGCCTGTGCCATCTGGCGTGGGCGCAGGTGGTGGCGCGCAGCAGCGGGCGCGAGCAGGTGGTGTTCGGCACGGTGCTGTTCGGGCGCATGCATGGTGGCAGCGGTGTGGACCGGGCGATGGGCCTGTTCATCAACACGCTGCCGGTGCGGCTAGACCTGGACGGAAGCGGGGTCGAGGAGAGTGTGCGCCGCACGCACGCGCGGCTGGCGGAGCTGCTCACGCATGAGCATGCCCCGCTGGCGCTGGCGCAGCGTTGCAGCGGCGTTGCGGCGCCTGCGCCGCTGTTCAGCGCGCTGCTGAACTATCGCCACAATACGCTGGCGGCGCTTCAGGGCGGCGCCGCGGACGATGTCCTGGGCGGCATCGAGTGGCTGGGTGCGCAGGAGCGCACCAACTATCCCCTGACCCTGTCGGTGGAAGACTGTGGGCAGGCGCTGGGCCTGACGGCGGAAGCGG
>NZ_JBFRCK010000220.1:0-485 GCF_040965775.1 Paraburkholderia sp. BR10954 | reverse complement strand
ATCGAGCGTGGGCTCGAATGCCATCGAGTCGTGTCGGTTGGCGCCCGTGACCGTGATGGCCAGTGGAATGCTGCGCGCGTCTACAACGATGTGCCGTTTCGACCCGAGCTTTCCCCGGTCTGTCGGGTTGGGGCCGGTTTCCTGGCCCCCCCGGGGGCTGGCAACAACCTGGACATCAAGCCATAGGTTTCGTATCCTGGGCGCATGTCCAGAAGAAAAATCAGCAACGAACTGTGGGCGGCGCTGGAACTGTTGATTCCGGCATTTACGCCGTCACCCAAAGGCGGCCGTCGGCGCACAGTTGACGACCGCGCAGCACTGAACGGCATCCTGTATGTCCTGCAAACGGGCATCCCATGGGAAGACCTGCCGCAGGAACTGGGTTTCGGCAGCGGCATGACATGCTGGCGACGGCTACGAGACTGGCAGGCCGCAGGCGTGTGGGAGCAACTGCATCTGGCAATGCTTCGCCGGTTGCGTGAACA
>NZ_JBFRCK010000219.1:0-488 GCF_040965775.1 Paraburkholderia sp. BR10954 | reverse complement strand
GCTCGCGCGTGCCGCTTATTACATGATGCGGGAGGGCAAACCCTTTGACCTCAACCGATGTTTCGGCTGACCTTGGCAGGGGGTGACGAGCCCGCCGGCTTTGTTGGCATCAAACCAGCAAGTTGATTGGGACACCCCCCCGTCCATCCCCGATGCAGCGTAACGACTGAGACGCCCAGGCCATGAGCCCGAGCAAGCCTGGTACCCAAACGGGTAACCACATTGTTGTCTCAACCCCTGGACATTGGCCAGGTACCGACGGTTTTCTGGGGCTCCACGCGTGAGCCAGGGGCGAGGCCAGAAGACCGGCACTCGCCTTGAACCCGATGGGTGACTGGTGCGGATCAGTTCCGCAACCAGGTGAACGAAATACCGGATGCGTCGCGGCGCTTCGCTTCACGCGGGGTTGGCGAAAGTTTCGCAACAACGCAAGGCCGCGCCTTGTGCGTAGTGCTGTACCGCTTTCCAACGGCCTTTCAATGGGTGAC
>NZ_JBFRCK010000218.1:0-491 GCF_040965775.1 Paraburkholderia sp. BR10954 | reverse complement strand
CGACGCAACACCAATCGCTCGCGCAGCGCGTCCTCCGCGAGGTCCACGACGTCGACGCGACGGCGATCGAAGATGCGTGCGGCTACGCCTGGCTGCAACTGACCCGGCGCACCGACATCTCCTTGGACCGGCGCGGCATGGGCTGGCTCTCCCGCGTCGCCGTCCACGAGGCCTGGCGGTTGCTGCAGGCCGACGAGTCCTGCGCCAGCGATCCCGTCGACGGCCGCGCCCCGATGGGGCTCGCCGCGGCGGTCGGCGACCCGCTCGAGCGAGCGCTCGACGTCGCCACGCACCGCGAGCGCGTCGCGCACTTCGCCACGCTCAAGCCTCGGGAGCGTCGCGACCTGATCCTGCACGCTGGCGGCTTCCGTTACCGCGAGATCGCCCACTTGACCGGGAGCAGCTACACCGCGGTCAACCGCCGCGTCAGCGAGGGCCGCAGGCGTCTGTACGTGCTCGCAGGCTCCAGTCGATGAGCGGCAGACACGCTC
>NZ_JBFRCK010000217.1:0-516 GCF_040965775.1 Paraburkholderia sp. BR10954 | reverse complement strand
AATGCGAACGGAGTCCGGCTTTTCGTCAGCTTCCGTGCGCGCCCCACCGCTCTTGCACAGGGCATTGAACGGCGTCGCTAAAGTTGCCTCTCGCATCCTCGGCTGCTGCCACTTCGGCATTCAACACTGATCTTCATCATGCACAGCTGCTCGATCGCGACCACCGGCTCGCGCGTCAACGGCGAACTGAGAGCCTCGTACGACGACTGTAAGACGGTGGGCTCGCCTGTCTGCGTTCGGCAAGCTTCGGGCGTGCGCTAGCAGGTAGAGATCGGCAGTTATCCGGTGATGGTGAAGCACAGAGCGATTCCGCACTCGATGCTGCAGTGCGTAACGACAATCACGGCCGCGGCGAATGACGCCGCGTGCAACCGGCTGGCTACTGACCATCTTGCCTTGGGCCGTTCCGTGGTCTGTTGACGTCGCTGTTCGCGCCGTCACGGGTACCCATATTCAGACCATTGGCCTTGCGCTTGGAAGATCGCGTCGAAGGGCTAGTGCCCGCCGCACCGACGC
>NZ_JBFRCK010000216.1:0-530 GCF_040965775.1 Paraburkholderia sp. BR10954 | reverse complement strand
GTTCAAGAAATTTCGTTGCGCCCGCATTCTCCTGGGTGGCATCGAAATCATGCACATGATCGTCAAGGGGCAATTGAACGACGGCGGCGTTGGGCAAACTCCCGCGCAGCAATTCTATTCACTGGCTGGATAAGGAGTCCATACCATGTCGGACTTGGCCGACCTCTCGCTCTTACTGCGACAGAACCCGCGAAGACACTGTGGATTGGCATGCAACGCGTCATGGATGCGGCAATCACCATTCAGATCCTGCGCGAAGGCTATGACACTTCTGTATAACGAGATGACTTTAACCCCGTCGCGCGAAAGGGCGGCGGTGGGAGGCCCGCTAGATGATTTTCAAGTTCCGGCGCCTGCTGCTGCGCCTTGAGCGACTCAGCCACCTGCACTACGCTTTGAAAACCCTCGCCTACACGATGATCAATCTTCGGCACTACTGCCGAAGCTGATCACTCGCTTCGAAACCTTTGTTTCATCGCTGGCCATCACGCCGTGGTCACGCTCGCCCGCGTTATGCCGAACTATTCGCA
>NZ_JBFRCK010000215.1:0-543 GCF_040965775.1 Paraburkholderia sp. BR10954 | reverse complement strand
CGAATGTGGCGGAAGGCGTGAACCCGGGCGATGCGGTGAACATGGCGCAGCTGACCGAGACCAACACCAACGTGACGAACCTGGGCGACCAGGTGACCAACCTCGGTGACCAGGTGTCGAGCATCGGTGATCAGGTGACGAACGTGTACGAGAACGGTACGAAGTACTTCCACGCGAACTCGACGGGAGCGGATTCGTCGGCGCTGGGTGAGGACTCGGTGGCGATCGGTATGGGCGCGGTGTCGAACAACGCGGGTGACGTGGCGCTGGGCGCAGGCTCGGTGACGGCCGCGGCAGTGGGCACGGCTGGGGCGACCATCGGCGGGACGGATTACGCGTTCGCCGGAGCGAACCCGACGAGCACGGTGAGCGTGGGCAGCGTGGGTAACGAGCGCACGATCACGAACGTTGCCGCGGGTCGCCTGAGCGCGACGAGCACGGACGCGGTGAACGGCTCGCAGCTGTACGCCACGAACCAGCAGGTGGACCAGCTGAGCGAGGACATCCGTAATGGTGCCGGCGGCGGGACGGACGCGCTCGCGG
>NZ_JBFRCK010000214.1:0-548 GCF_040965775.1 Paraburkholderia sp. BR10954 | reverse complement strand
TGGTCTATACCGGCAACTGGTGCAGAAGGGATTCGACTGCATGGTATGTGCCCCGTCGCTGATTCCGAGGAAACCAGGCGAGCGGGTCAAGACCGACCGCCGCGACGCCCTCAAACTCGTGCGCTCGTTGCGCGCAGGTGATCTCTCGTCAGTCTACGTGCCGGGCGTCGAAGATGAGGCATTCCGGGATCTGGCCCGGGCGTGGGCTACCGCCAAAGCGGATCTCAAACACGCGCGTCAGCGGGTCAAGTCCTTTCTGCTCTCTCACGGTGTTCGTTATACCGGCAGCGCCAACTGGGGTCCGGCACATCGAAGGTGGATCAGCACCTTTGCGTTCCCCAACCACTGGCAACAACTGGCCTTTGACGAGTGCCGCCGTGCTGTCGAAGACAGACTCGCACAATGCGACCGCCTCGAGGCGGCACTACGCGAGGCTGTCGTCAACTGGCGCTTCTATCCGGCGGTACTGGGCCTGCAGGCAATGCGGGGCATTCAGTTCACCACGGCCGTAGGCATGCTCGCCGAACTCGGCGACCTGTCGCGATTCG
>NZ_JBFRCK010000213.1:0-549 GCF_040965775.1 Paraburkholderia sp. BR10954 | reverse complement strand
TCCGGCGTCTCGCACGTGACTATGAACGGCTTCCCGAAACTCTCGCTGGGCTTCATTTCGTCGTCTTCGCAATGCTCATGCTTGTCCACGCCGTGCCAGTACTTCAAAGTTCCTAACACGCTCTAGGTTCCGTCTATCCGCCGTGCGCTTTCCTCTCGGATGTCCGTACACCCCAAGGAGTCAGTGGGATGTCCAGCGCGTGCCTTTTGGCGCGAGTGTGGTGTTTCTAGCTTCTTCCACTCGTTCCTGCTCGCGACGTTTATCAACGGTTCACTTCTGTTAACCATACCAACCAGCCTAGTCCTATCCCAGATGAAGCTTCCAGGTTCGCGGATTACCTCACGGCTAGATCTGCGACACATTGCTTTTCGGTACATTGTCACTTGAGCTTCACACACCGCAGTTGCCTACAATGCATGTCAATCTAGCAGGCTGTTGAAAAGCGCCCCGTCATGACGACCGAAGCTACGTTCAGGAGACTTGCGCGTGCAATTTCCCGCTGAATTACCGGTTTGCCGCGCGATCCGCGCGGGGCATGCGCACGCATGC
>NZ_JBFRCK010000212.1:0-549 GCF_040965775.1 Paraburkholderia sp. BR10954 | reverse complement strand
GTCGAACCTGAACAATCCGGAGAGCCTTTTGCAGCAAGGGTTTGAAGCGGAAAGTTGTTGATGCATTTGCAGGAACCTGGCAGATTATGGGTAGTTTCCTGCAAATTCTGTCGAGGTCTGGATGGGTCCGAAGACAGCGGTGAGCGAAGGCGATTTGTTTCGGCATCCTCTTCGCGAGCAGATCAACCTGAAGCATCCGCTGGTGCGTCTGGCCGATCTGATCAACTGGGATCAGCTGGCTGCGTCGATGAGCGCGAGCTTTGTCTCACGCAAGGGTCGTCCGGCAACGTCACCGAGGCTGATTGCTGGCTTGTTGTATCTCCAGCATGCGTTCGATCTGTCGGACGAGGAAGTGGTCTGGCAATGGGTGGAGAACCCGTATTGGCAGGTCTTCACCGGCGAGACGTATCTGCAGACCGAGCCCCCGATCGATCCGTCGAGCCTGACACGCTGGCGTAAGCGCCTGGGTGAAGCTGGCGTTGAAGAACTGCTGGCCGAGACGATCGAAGCGGCGAAGCGCGCGGGCGTGATCAAGGCCTCAAGCGCGAA
>NZ_JBFRCK010000211.1:0-553 GCF_040965775.1 Paraburkholderia sp. BR10954 | reverse complement strand
TGGTGGACTTCACGGGTACGGACGGCGTTCGCACGCTGTCGGGCGTGAAGGCCGGGACGCTGTCGGCGGCGAGCAGCGAAGCGGTGAACGGCTCGCAGCTGTATGCGACGAACCAGGGTGTGGCGCAGAACGCCTCGAACATCGCGGGTCTGGACACCCGGGTGACGCAGAACACGACGGCTATCGGCGGCATGGATACGCGCATCACGCAGAACGAGACGAACATCACGAGCATCGACGGTCGCGTGACGAACGTGGAGGGTTCGGTGCAGAACATCGCGAACGACCTGAGCAGCGGCGTGGTGGGTCTGGTGCAGCAGGACGCAGGTACGAACGCGATCACGGTGGCGAAGGACAAGGCCGGCGACCTGGTGGACTTCACGGGTACGGACGGTGTTCGCACGCTGTCGGGCGTGAAGGCCGGGACGCTGTCGGCGACGAGCAGCGAAGCGGTGAACGGCTCGCAGCTGTATGCGACGAACCAGGGTGTGGCGCAGAACGCCTCGAACATCGCGGGTCTGGACACCCGGGTGACGCAGAACACGACGGCTAT
>NZ_JBFRCK010000210.1:0-553 GCF_040965775.1 Paraburkholderia sp. BR10954 | reverse complement strand
AACAGGGGTTCCTGCATCTCATCCATTCCGCGCATCGCATCCGCTGCCAAAGATCATGAACACGATATCCATAACGCCCGTCCCTCAAACCCCGTCTACACGGGACCCAAATTCAACAGCCCGCTAGTGTGGTGAGTTAGAAATTCGTTGAACAATTTGCTGCCTGTAGTACCGTGTGGTCAATGCGACGGACACGAAGAGGCGGCAATGAGCGGAAGACCCAAAGCAGAGCTCGTGTTGAGCGAAGCGGAACGCGAGCAGTTCACGGCCCTGACGATGCGCCGCAAGACGGCGCAGGCGTTGGCATTGCGAGCGCGGATCGTGCTGGCCTGCGCCGAGGGCACCGACAACAGGACGGTCGCGGCGAAACTGCGGCTCACCCAGCAAACTGTTTCGAAGTGGCGTGGGCGCTACGTGATGCATCGACTGGATGGCCTGCTTGACGCGCCGCGTCCGGGCGCACCCAGATCGATCGACGACGCACGTGTCGATGCCGTTATCGCGAAGACGCTGGAGTCCGTACCCAAAGGAGCGACGCACTGGAGTACACGGA
>NZ_JBFRCK010000209.1:0-553 GCF_040965775.1 Paraburkholderia sp. BR10954 | reverse complement strand
TCAGCTCCGCACGCTTCAGGTAGCCGCGCGCCACCCCCGCCCCGCCAATGTAGAGCTCCCCCACCGCCCCGAACGGCACCGGCTCTCCATGACCGTCCAGCACGTACACCCGCGTGTTCGCAATCGGGCGGCCGATCGTTTCAACGACCGCCTCCCCCCTTGCCATGCAGGTCCAGGTCGAATACGTCGTTGTTTCGGACGGTGCGTACAGGTTGCAGATCTTCTCTGCGCCACTGCTGCTGAACACTCTGCCGATCAGGCTGGCAGGCAACCGCTCACCCGCCAGGTTGATTACGCGCGCCGATGCCGGCACGGCCTGCTGGTCGAGCAGCGCCGCCATCGCCGAGGGGACCGTGTTGATCAGCGACACATCCAGAGGCGTATGTGCCAGCGCCAGCGCATCCTCGACAAGATAGAGTGTGCCTCCCTGCGACAGCGTAACGAAGCACTCATAGACCGACAGGTCGAAGCCGATCGAGGTAGAGAACAGCATGCGGCTGGTCTCGGATTCCGCAAACACGCTGCGGCTCCAGTGCAGCAGGTTCACGGTGCT
>NZ_JBFRCK010000208.1:0-558 GCF_040965775.1 Paraburkholderia sp. BR10954 | reverse complement strand
AGTCGCCGCCATTGACGACCGGGACCGGGTGCTGTACTGCAAGCGGCTGGCCAATGATCTCCAACTCATAGTGGCCGCGCTGGAGCCCTATCGGGATGAACTGCAGGGAGTAGTCGTGGAATCAACGTTCAACTGGTACTGGCTTGTCGACGGACCGATGGCCGCCGGTTTTGCCGTACATCTGGCCAATACTGCAGCGATCCGGCAGTACGAGGGCCTGAAGTACTCTGGTGACGAGCACGACGCCGTATTCCTTGCCCATATTTTTCGGCTTGGACTCCTGCCCGAAGGCTACATCTATCCGTCGCATGAACGCGCGCTGCGCGACCTGGCACGCAAGCGCATGCAGCTTGTCCAGCAACGCACCCTGAACATCCTGAGTATCGAAAACCTGCTCGCCAGGCAGCTTAATCTACGCATCAATGGAGAACACGTGCAGCGTCTCGACGACACAGCGGTGCGAGCACTCGCGTTGCCGCCGCACGTCGAGCGCGCGCTGATGGCCAACCTTGCCGTGCTTCATACGCTGTGCGCAGAGATTGAGGCGCTTGAGATCAT
>NZ_JBFRCK010000207.1:0-564 GCF_040965775.1 Paraburkholderia sp. BR10954 | reverse complement strand
GACCGCAAGGCACTGCCGGCGCCGGCTGACGATGCCTATGCGCGGCGGGGCTACGAGGCGCCGCGCGGGGAGCTCGAGACGGTGCTGGCGCAGCTGTGGGCGGAGCTGCTGGGTCTGGAGCGGGTCGGTCGGCATGACCACTTCTTCGAGCTGGGCGGCCATTCGCTTCTGGCCGTGCGGCTGCTCAGCCGGCTGTCGCAGATTGCGGGTGTGGAACTGTCGCTGGCGATGCTGTTCGCGCGGCCGGTGCTGGGCGATCTTGCCGCAAATATCGTCGAGGTGTTGAGCCGCTCCGGTCCCCAACACCTGCCGGCGATTGTGGCCGTATCGCGCCAGGCGCCGCTTGAGCTGTCGTTTGCGCAGCAGCGGCTGTGGTTTCTGGCACAGCTGGACAAAGACAGCGCCCGCTACCACGTTCCGCTGGGCTGGCGGCTGCAGGGCAGGCTGGATCGCGCGGCGTGGCGACGCAGCCTCGATCAGCTGTATGCGCGCCACGAGGCGCTGCGCAGCGTCTTCGTTGATGCGGAGGAGGGGCCCCGGGTTGAGATCCTGCCGCCCGGCACG
>NZ_JBFRCK010000206.1:0-571 GCF_040965775.1 Paraburkholderia sp. BR10954 | reverse complement strand
CGTGCCGGGCGGCAGGATCTCAACCCGGGGCCCCTCCTCCGCATCAACGAAGACGCTGCGCAGCGCCTCGTGGCGCGCATACAGCTGATCGAGGCTGCGTCGCCACGCCGCGCGATCCAGCCTGCCCCGCAACCGCCAGCCCAGCGCAATGTGGTAGCGGGTGCTGTCTTTGTCCAGCTGCGCCAGAAACCACAGCCGCTGCTGGGCAAACGACAACAATAGAAGGTCTTCGCGGCCTATGGTTTGTATCAACCTGGGCTTTCGCTTACCGTCATTACGATTTCTGTCTTTGGCAAGCAAGACAAGCTCGGTTAAGTCATCAATATCGAGATCTTCTAACTCGATCCTAGTTAGATCTGTCATGTCCGCATTCCCAAAGAAAGCAGGTTCCGAAGTTCATCAGGATCGAATTCTCGTTCGATCAAAGCGATAGCAGTCATACGGGCCAGATCGGCCAGCACCGGCCGCGCGAACAGCATCGCCAGCGACAGTTCCACACCCGCAATCTGCGACAGCCGGCTGAGCAGCCGCACGGCCAGCAGTGAATGGCCGCCCAGCTCGAAGAAGTGGT
>NZ_JBFRCK010000205.1:0-581 GCF_040965775.1 Paraburkholderia sp. BR10954 | reverse complement strand
CTCGGGTGAGCCCGGACATTCAACGCCGCCATGAAGGAATCCCGAAACCGATCATTGACCGCGCATGGGATGCCCAACTGCGGCTATGCCGGCGATATCGCAAGCTCGCAGCGCGCGGCAAGAATGTGAACACCAGTGTGGTTGCCGTTGCGCGAGAACTCTCAGGGTTCATCTGGGACATCAGCAGACTGGCGATGTCCCTCGCCATACCGAAAGATGCCAGGCCGGTTTGACACTCCATCATCTTAACGAGGACACTGAGAGTTTCCTGAAGGCGGCGTAGCCCGGCACCCGAGTAACCCGCGAGCGGATTATGCAACACATCCAATGCGATTTGCGACTTGAGGCAGCGGCAGGCTCATAGGGCGGACCACAGTAATGCGGTAACCAACCCGCGGATATCAGTGTGACCCACCGTCGAGACGTACTGCTACGTCGCCCTCAGGAAATTCAAATGAACCAAAACCGAGAACCGATCGCGATTGACACGGAAAATGGAATGAACGCCTCCCGCCGGAGATGGCGGTGGAAACAAAGAAGGACGGCGGATTCTCATCTGGCGGATCATGAGGGTTCATAGG
>NZ_JBFRCK010000204.1:0-592 GCF_040965775.1 Paraburkholderia sp. BR10954 | reverse complement strand
TGACTGCACCAGCGCGGCAAGTCCATCCATGCCACGGCGCATATCGGTAACGCCCGCTGCCAGCCATACGCGGGTACCGCCTGGCGGCGCAATCATGCTGGCATCAGGCAGCGCAGCACGAGGCGCAACTGCACGGGGTCGACCATGCCCGTGACGCGTACACGGGCACCGTTCAGTTCGATCTCGATGCCCGACGCCGCCGGTACGCTCTTGCGATGTGGCTCGACAGGCTGTAGAGCGAGCGACGCCGGTTCTGCGGTCTCGCCGGTCGGTGCATCAGGTAGCGCCACGGGCAGCAATACCGCTGTGCTGTGCGCCACCCCATCAAACAGGCCCCTCCGCAGTTGCCGGCGTCACTTGAACACCATATTCGGATTCAGTCCGTGCGCCTGCGCGAGCTTGGCCACCGAAATGCCCGGCTCGCACGCCGCGACGGCAACTTGCCGTCGGTACTCTGGTGTGTAGTTCGGTCGGCCCTTGCGGTTCGATGATCGCGCATTCCGTGTGTCCAAAGTAGTCCCCATCACTTGAAGTAACGGGCATCACTTTGGACACCGGCTTCAGCTCTGTCCATGCGGCCACGGAATGACGC
>NZ_JBFRCK010000203.1:0-599 GCF_040965775.1 Paraburkholderia sp. BR10954 | reverse complement strand
ACGTGCAGCGTCTCGACGACACAGCGGTGCGAGCACTCGCGTTGCCGCCGCACGTCGAGCGCGCGCTGATGGCCAACCTTGCCGTGCTTCATACGCTGTGCGCAGAGATTGAGGCGCTTGAGATCATTCTCCACAAGGAAGTCAAGCTGCGCCCGCAGTTCGATATCCTCGAGAGCACCCCCGGCATCAGCAACATCCTGGCGGCCACCATCATGCTTGAAACCGGCACCATCGCACGCTTTGCCAGCGTCGGCCATTTCAGTTCCTATTGCCGCTGCGTGGACAGCAAGCGCATCTCCAACGGCAAGAAAAAGGGCGAAGGCAATGCACGCAACGGTAACCGTTACCTTGCCTGGGCATTCGTCGAAGCCGCCGCTGGAGCGCTGCGCTGCTGTCCACAGGCCAGACGTTTCTATGATCGCAAAAAGTCAAAGCGCCTGCCCGTCGTGGCCATGAAGGCGCTCGCGCACAAGCTCGCGCGTGCCGCTTATTACATGATGCGGGAGGGCAAACCCTTTGACCTCAACCGATGTTTCGGCTGACCTTGGCAGGGGGTGACGAGCCCGCCGGCTTTGTTGGCATCAAACCAGCAAGTTGAT
>NZ_JBFRCK010000202.1:0-611 GCF_040965775.1 Paraburkholderia sp. BR10954 | reverse complement strand
CATCTGGCCTATGTGATCTACACGTCGGGTTCCACCGGCACGCCCAAGGGCGTGATGGTTGAACATCGTGCAGTGGCCAATTATCTTGCGTGGGCCTGTGAAGCTTACGCGCCACGATCATCCTCGATCGTTTCTTCTTCCCTGGCGTTCGATGCGACGGTCAACAGCCTGTTTGCACCGCTGATCTGCGGTGGTCATGCACGGCTGGTACGGGAACGCGATGAGGTCGCGGGACTAAAGGTACAGGCCAGTTCGGCATGCGGGCTGGTCAACATTACCCCGAGCCATCTGGACGCGCTTGGACAACAGATGCTGGCGGGCCCGATGACCAGCCAGATTGACCTGCTTGTTATCGGTGGTGAGGCGCTGTCGCATTCAACAGTCGAGTTGTGGCGCAGGGTTCAGCCTGGCGCCAGGATGGTGAATGAATACGGGCCGACCGAAACGGTTGTGGGTTGCACCTTTTACGAAATTCCGAGCGAATGCGCTGTATCGACGCACGTTCCGATCGGCCGTCCGATTGCGAACACGCGGGTGTACGTGCTGGACGGTCATGGAGAGCCGGTGCCGTTCGGGGCGGTGGGGGAGCTCTACATTGGCGGGGCGGGGGT
>NZ_JBFRCK010000201.1:0-617 GCF_040965775.1 Paraburkholderia sp. BR10954 | reverse complement strand
GTACGCTCTTGCGATGTGGCTCGACAGGCTGTAGAGCGAGCGACGCCGGTTCTGCGGTCTCGCTGGTCGGTGCATCAGGTAGCGCTACGGGCAGCAACACCGTTGTGCTGTGCGCCATCCCTTCAAAAAGGCCCGCCCGCAGTTGCCGGCGCCACTTGAACACCATATTCGGATTCAGTCCGTGCGCCTGCGCGAGCTTGGCCACCGAAATACCCGGCTCGCACGCCGCGACGGCAACTTGCCGTCGGTACTCTGGTGTGTAGTTCGGTCGGCCCTTGCGATTCGATGGTCGCGCATTACGTGAGTCCAAAGTAGTCCCCATCACTTGAAGTAACGGACATCACTTTGGACACTGGCTTCAGCTCTGTCCATGCGGCCACGAAATGACGCTTACTGCGTTTCTGCGGTCCGACCTGTCTCGCCATCACATTGAAATCAAAGGTCTGTTGCTCACATGATGCGCTTCGTATGGAGTCTCGTGAGCGAGGATCGCCTAGCAGGCTGTTGAATTTGGGTCCCGTGTAAACGGGGTTTGAGGGACGGGCGTTATGGATATCGTGTTCATGATCTTTGGCAGCGGATGCGATGCGCGGAATGGATGAGATGCAGGAACCCCT
>NZ_JBFRCK010000200.1:0-634 GCF_040965775.1 Paraburkholderia sp. BR10954 | reverse complement strand
GGCATCAACTTCACCTGATGCCCCAACTTCATCAGTTGCCGCGCCCAATGGGGCGCACCGCCACATGCTTCCATTCCGATCAGGCAAGTGGGGCGGTTTGCGAAGTATTCGAGAAACCGGTCCCGCCTGATTGCTTTGTTGATGACTTCACCACTCTTCGGGTCTACCCAGTGGACCTGAATGACGCTTTTGGCAATGTCGACACCTACGGGGATGGGGTTCATGGCTGTTCACCTCCGGTTCGCTCTGAAGACCTTAATAATCCTCGGTTTCGAACACGTTGAAGCTCCTCGTGTACGAGCGGGGTCACCGCTCGCGTGCGGGAGGCGTCCATTCCATTTCCGTGAGGCAGGCGGCTGGCCTAGCGCCGCGAATCAAAACCCGGTTAGCATCGCTGCCAGAGCCGCACGGTATGGACAGGACCACACCCGGCGATTTCCACCACGGAAGCCAGCATCAAGAACGATAGCACGGTGTACGTTGGGTTGGACGTGCATAATGAGTCGATTAGAGCGTGTTAGGAACTTTGAAGTACTGGCACGGCGTGGACAAGCATGAGCATTGCGAAGACGACGAAATGAAGCCCAGCGAGAGTTTCGGGAAGCCGTTCATAGTCACGTGCGAGACGCCGGAA
>NZ_JBFRCK010000199.1:0-639 GCF_040965775.1 Paraburkholderia sp. BR10954 | reverse complement strand
CGCGTGCGGGTTTTCGTCGAATTTCTGATCGAGCAGTTGGCCACGCCCACGACACCCCCAGTGCCCGCGCCACGCACGCGCGGTCACTGAGCGGCGCGCGCGTCTTCATCGCATGGCCCGCTCAGTGGCCCGCGCTCTGGCCGCCGTCCACATGCAGGATCTCGCCGGTCACGAATGGCGCCGAGTCGAGATAGAGGATCGCATTCACGATGTCGCTCATCTCGCCCATATGGCCCACCGGATGCAATGCGCCAAGTGCCGCATGAGTTTCGGGCGCATGCATCGGTGACTTGATGATGCCGGGCGAAACCGCGTTGGCGCGAATGCCGCGCTTCGCATACTCGATCGCGAGCGAGCGGGTCGCGGCGGCGAGGCCGCCCTTGGTCAACGAGGCCAGCACGGACGGCACGCCGTCGATCGCGTGATCGACGAGGGTCGTCGTGATGCTGACCACGTGGCCGCGCTCATGCTTCTCCATCTCGGCGATTGCGAGTTGCGTGATGTAGAAAAATCCCGCGAGATTGATGCCGGTGACCGTCGCGTAATCTTCGGCCGTGTATTGCGTGAACGGCTTGGCCACGAAAATGCCCGCATTGTTGACGAGCGTATCGACCCGCCCGAAGCGCGCCACGGCTGTTT
>NZ_JBFRCK010000198.1:0-667 GCF_040965775.1 Paraburkholderia sp. BR10954 | reverse complement strand
CTGATTTTAATGGGTCAGTGGTCCCGATCGGCCGTCCGATTGCGAACACGCGGGTTTATCTGCTGGACGGTCATGGCGCGCCGGTGCCGTTTGGTGCGGTGGGCGAGCTTTACATTGGCGGGGCGGGGGTCGCGCGGGGCTACCTGAACCGCCCCGAGCTGACCGCCGAGCGGTTCATCACCAGTCCCTTTGTGGAGGGCGATCGGCTGTACCGGACCGGTGACCTGGGGCGGTACCTGCCGGATGGCAATCTGGAGTTCCTGGGGCGCAACGACGACCAGGTGAAGATCCGCGGCTACCGCATCGAGCCGGGCGAGATCGCGGCGCGGCTTGGCGAGCACGCCTTTGTGCGCGAGGCGGTGGTGGTGGCGCGACAGAACCGCGCCGGCGACAAGCATCTTATCGCCTATGTGGTGTGTGCGCCCGAAGCTCAATCGGATGGGCTGGATGGCCCTGACCTTGCCAACACCTTGCGCGCGCACCTGAGTGCGCGGCTGCCGGACTACATGGTGCCGTCGGCGTTCATGCGGCTATCGGAGTTGCCGCTGACGGTGAACGGCAAGCTCGACCGCAAGGCACTGCCGGCGCCGGCTGACGATGCCTATGCGCGGCGGGGCTACGAGGCGCCGCGCGGGGAGCTCGAGACGGTGCTGGCGCAGCTGTGGGC
>NZ_JBFRCK010000197.1:0-683 GCF_040965775.1 Paraburkholderia sp. BR10954 | reverse complement strand
CCCATCCAGACCTCGACAGAATTTGCAGGAAACTACCCATAATCTGCCAGGTTCCTGCAAATGCATCAACAACTTTCCGCTTCAAACCCTTGCTGCAAAAGGCTCTCCGGATTGTTCAGGTTCGACTTCTTAACGTTCGCGAACAGCTGCGTCGCATCAACCTGTTTGAGGAAGATATCAATCAACTCGAGAAACGGATTGGCGCCTGGCAGAAACACGAAGCGGCATGTCGAGCAATCTACGAGGTGCCGGGTATCGGTCGCCTGACTGCAACGGCCTTGGTGGCAACAATCGGAGATGCGAAGACATTCAGGTCGGGGCGCGAGTTTGCAGTGTTTCTGGGGCTTGTTCCTCGGCAGAATGGTACAGGCGGAAAGATCCGGCTAGGCTCGATCTCAAGGCGAGGCGACCCATACCTGCGTACGTTGTTGATCCATGGGGCGCGTTCCGTACTGTGTTGTCACACCAAGGTGCCAACTGCTTGGCAAAAGGCGATGCAGGCACGACGTCCAGCAAATGTAGTGGCGGTGGCCTTGGCAAACAAAATGGCACGAATCGCCTAGCAGGCTGTTGAAAAGCGCCCCGTCATGACGACCGAAGCTACGTTCAGGAGACTTGCGCGTGCAATTTCCCGCTGAATTACCGGTTTGCCGCGCGATCCGCGCGGGGCATGCGCACGCATG
>NZ_JBFRCK010000196.1:0-685 GCF_040965775.1 Paraburkholderia sp. BR10954 | reverse complement strand
GGTAGCCGCGCGCCACCCCCGCCCCGCCAATGTAGAGCTCCCCCACCGCCCCGAACGGCACCGGCTCTCCATGACCGTCCAGCACGTACACCCGCGTGTTCGCAATCGGACGGCCGATCGGAACGTGGTGCTGGCCATCGAAACCAGCAGGTACCGGATAGCAGAGAGTGAAGGTGGTGTTCTCTGTTGGCCCGTAGCCATTTGATATCCGCAGCGTCGGATGCCGGCTCTTGCATGCCTTAATGGAAGCGGCTGAAACCTCTTCGCCTCCGACCAGCAGTTGCTGCAGCGAACCGGTATTTCGCCCCTCCCCTACATACAGATCAAATAACCGTGCGGTCATCCAGGCAATGGTGACACCCTCGTCCCGGATGATCCGGCTCAACGTTGATGTCGAGATATAACGTCCGGGATAGAGCATCACCCTGGCGCCATTCGCCAAGGCGCCCCAAACCTCGAACGTCGTCGCGTCGAACGTCGGCGAGGAGGCGTTGAGAAAGACGTCCTGCGGCGAGATTGCGACGAAATCGTTCCCTGCCACCAGCCTGACCACCCCCTGATGTTCAACCATCACGCCCTTGGGCGTGCCGGTGGAACCCGACGTGTAGATCACATAGGCCAGATGACGTGGACCCAGGCCCAGCGCGCGCGCATCCGGATCCGATGACGGCTGCCCGGCCCACGC
>NZ_JBFRCK010000195.1:0-709 GCF_040965775.1 Paraburkholderia sp. BR10954 | reverse complement strand
CCATGCTCAAGGCGAGGCTTTAATGGAGAGTAGCAGGGGCGCGGGCTCCCCGGCTCGCGCTCGATCGACGTGTCTACTCCACATACGGAAAGACTCCCCATAAGGCACGAGTTGAAGGACACCTCTGTTCTTGCGCAGCCTGAACAGCACAGCACATGTCCGCCCAGTGCCGCCGTGCGGCACCGTTCGATGGCCGACATGACCTTCAGCTGCCCCAGGCTCAGGCGCGTCGTGGCTCGCCAGGCTGGCCCGTGGGCGCGGAAGATGTCCGCGACCTCCAGCATGAGGCGCTGCGCCGGGTCAGTTGGCGGGCAGGCGCTCCAGCGGACTGGTGACCTCGCGCAGCAGGTCGGTGGCCACCTGCGCGTAAAGCGCGGTAGTTTCGAGCTTCTTGTGGCCAAGCAGCACCTGGATCACGCGGATGTCGACCTTCTGTTCGAGCAGGTGCGTGGCGAAGCTGTGACGCCTATCTCTTTGAAGAGATAGGCGTCACTATCTTCCCTGCCGGACTATGTCGGGCGATATCGATAAGAGTTCATATTGGCCCAACGATTGCGCGCCTCAGAACGGAAGCATCGCCCGGATCACCCAACATAGTTTCGTGACCCTACAGGCTATTCAGAAAGGCGAGCAGTTGGTCTGTCGGGCGGAAGCGGCCCGCCTTGCCGCGTAGTGGCGACATCTTCGCAAGGGCCTGCTCCTTCATTGC
>NZ_JBFRCK010000194.1:0-710 GCF_040965775.1 Paraburkholderia sp. BR10954 | reverse complement strand
GCGCGGCGGCTGGGGGTGAGTCTGGCCAGCCTGTGCCATCTGGCGTGGGCGCAGGTGGTGGCGCGCAGCAGCGGGCGCGAGCAGGTGGTGTTCGGCACGGTGCTGTTCGGGCGCATGCATGGTGGCACGGGCGCGGACCGGGCGATGGGCCTGTTCATGAACACGCTGCCGGTGCGGCTCGACGTGGATGGAAGCGGGGTCGAGGAGAGTGTGCGCCGCACGCACGCGCGGCTGGCGGAGCTGCTCACGCATGAGCATGCCCCGCTGGCGCTGGCGCAGCGTTGCAGCGGCGTTGCGGCGCCAGCGCCGCTGTTCAGCGCGCTGCTGAACTATCGCCACAATCCGCTGGCGGCGCTTCAGGGGGCGGTGGGCGACGATGTCCCGGACGGCATCGAGTGGCTGGGTGCGCAGGAGCGCACCAACTATCCCCTGAGCCTGTCGGTGGAAGACTCCGGGCAGGCGCTGGGCCTGACGGCGGAAGCGGTCGAGCCGGTTTCTGCGGAGCGTATCTGCGGCTACATGCAGTGCGCGCTGGAGCATCTGGCGGACCTGCTGGAGCGCTCGCCGCACACGCCGGTGCGGAAGCTGGAGATCCTGCCGGCGGCGGAGCGCCGGTATCTGCTGGAGGAGCTGAACCGCACGGAGGTGGCGTATCCGTCGGAGCGGTGCATCCATGAGCTGTTCGAGGCGCAGGTGCGCCGGGCACCGGA
>NZ_JBFRCK010000193.1:0-716 GCF_040965775.1 Paraburkholderia sp. BR10954 | reverse complement strand
GCTGGGACTTCGTCGCGTTCCCGCTGATCATCTGCCTGATCGCGATGGCGTCGATCGGCTTTCACGAGACGCTCGCGCCGATGTCGACGCTAAAGACCCAGGCGATCTCGCTCGATCCGGCCAACCTGCCCGAGTACGCGATGCGCACCACGCTGCGCATGCTCGCGGCGATGGTCGCCTCGCTGATCTTCACGCTGGTCTACGGCACGCTGGCCGCCAAGAGCCGCCGCGCCGGCCTCGTGCTGGTGCCGATTCTCGACATCCTGCAGTCGGTGCCGGTGCTCGGCTACATCTCGTTTACGGTCACCTTCTTCCTCGCGATGTTCCCGGGCCGCGTGCTCGGCGCCGAGCTCGCCGCGATCTTCGCGATCTTCACGAGCCAGGCGTGGAACATGACGTTCAGTTTCTACCAGTCGCTGCGCACGGTGCCGCGCGACCTCGATGAGGTGTCGCGCGGCTTTCACCTGACGTCGTGGCAGCGCTTCTGGAAACTCGAAGTGCCGTTCTCGATGCCGGGCCTGATCTGGAACATGATGATGTCGATGTCGGGCGGCTGGTTCTTCGTCGTGGCTTCCGAAGCGATCACGGTCGGCAACAACACGATTACGCTGCCGGGCATCGGCGCCTACCTCGCGCAGGCGATCAGCGACAAGAACCTGCACGCGATCGGCTGGGTCATCCTCGCGATGACGGTCGTGATCCTCGCCTATGACCAG
>NZ_JBFRCK010000192.1:0-718 GCF_040965775.1 Paraburkholderia sp. BR10954 | reverse complement strand
CATCCAGACCTCGACAGAATTTGCAGGAAACTACCCATAATCTGCCAGGTTCCTGCAAATGCATCAACAACTTTCCGCTTCAAACCCTTGCTGCAAAAGGCTCTCCGGATTGTTCAGGTTCGACTATTGAATTGGAAGAATTTCGAAAAAATCGGCGGTTCCAGCTTATAACCCCTACAAGCGAATGATCTCGTTGGCATCCCAATGGCCGTGCCACTTTCAATCCTCAGGTCCACGACCGCTGAGGCGAGAAATTTTTCAAGCGCCAGAGCGAGTACGATCGCCAACGCGCAACGGCATTGACCCCACTGCTTTCGGCGTAGCGCCTGACCGACGGCGACGCTCAGCGACCGGCGATGACACTGCGCCGGTCTCCCACACGAATCTTGCGGGCTTGCGTTCAACGAAGGCAAGCAATAGCAGTCCTGAGCCCAATGTAAATGATTGAATGTGACTATACAAAAATCCTACAAACTCAATGTCACGGCGATCAGTATAAAGGATCATCAACTCGACGGAAAATGCGTCGATGTGGCATTCCAATTAGGCGGATCTTGCCCGAAAACATTGTGAACGAAGAAATCCATGAGCTTACGCTCGGTGAAGATACCGGGGGCTCCATGATCAGCACCAGGCACATAGACCATTTCGAATTCCTTTCCCGCCTTAATGAGACTGTCGGCGAGCGCAAAGGTGGAGGCCGGATCGACATTGTGGT
>NZ_JBFRCK010000191.1:0-728 GCF_040965775.1 Paraburkholderia sp. BR10954 | reverse complement strand
GGGGCTGCATGCGTGCGCATGCCCCGCGCGGATCGCGCGGCAAACCGGTAATTCAGCGGGAAATTGCACGCGCAAGTCTCCTGAACGTAGCTTCGGTCGTCATGACGGGGCGCTTTTCAACAGCCTGTTAGACATCATGTATGGACCTGCCGCACCTCAAGGCACGCGGATTAACCTTGTGAACCGCCCCGGGGTTTTCCCTCAGGATTACCCACAAGTAATGCAGTCGTGCTATTCGTCCTGCCTGAATATTCGGTACATCATCGTAATTTCATGCAGAACAAGAAAGCCACGCCAGATGACGGTAGGCCCTGGAGGATGATCATGCTTTCGAGGAAGATAGCCGCCGAGTCTGGCGATCCACAAAATCATCTGCGCGAGTGAGGGCGGTTCATCGGGCATTTCTGTACTACCGTGCGTACGGCAGTAGAGGGCCTGCCACTCGATTGGCTGCAGCAATACTTCGCACGACAGGTTTCCATCAAGCCGTGCAAGCAGCATCGCGTACAGGATTCTCCAGCTTACTACGGCGAACAACGCGGTGGCGCGTACGAATTGTTCGACATTGCCAAATTGGCGGGTTTCAATGCGACAGCCGCTTTTAGAGCGTGTTAGGAACTTTGAAGTACTGGCACGGCGTGGACAAGCATGAGCATTGCGAAGACGACGAAATGAAGCCCAGCGAGAGTTTCGGGAAGCCGTTCATAGTCACGTGCGAGACGCCGGAA
>NZ_JBFRCK010000190.1:0-768 GCF_040965775.1 Paraburkholderia sp. BR10954 | reverse complement strand
GCCTGGGTGAAGCTGGCGTTGAAGAACTGCTGGCCGAGACGATCGAAGCGGCGAAGCGCGCGGGCGTGATCAAGGCCTCAAGCGCGAAGCGCGTAATCGTCGACACGACGGTCATGCAAAAGGCGATCGCCCATCCAACCGATTCGCGCCTGCTCGAGCGGTGTCGCGAACATCTGGTGAAGGCCGCGGCGCGACACGGATTGAAGCTGCGGCAGAACTACAACCGCGAGGCGCCACACGTGGCACGTCAGATTGGCCGCTACGCCCATGCGAAGCAGTTTAAGCGCATGAAGAAGGCGCTGCGCACGTTGCGCTCACGCGTTGGGCGGGTGATGCGTGATGTGGAGCGTCAGCTCGATTCAGTTTCCGACGCCGGGCGTAGCGCGCTAACGGAGTTGATCGGCCGCACCAGGCGGATCCTGTCACAGAAGCAGAAGGACCGGAACAAGCTTTACGCCTTGCATGCGCCGGAAGTCGAATGTCTGGCCAAAGGCAAGGCCCGCACGCCGTACGAATTCGGCGTCAAGGTGTCGATCACGACGACCCACAAGGAAGGGCTGGTGATCGGGGCGCGTTCGATGCCTGGCAATCCCTACGACGGCCATACGCTGGCGGAGGCGCTGGAGCAGGCGGCGATCCTCAGTGACGTGAAGCCGGAAGTGGCCGTTGTCGATCGCGGCTACAAGGGTGTCATCGTTGATGGCGTGAAGATCTACCATCCGGGATTACGGCGAGGAATCACACGTGGACTACGCGAGATGATCCGAA
>NZ_JBFRCK010000189.1:0-872 GCF_040965775.1 Paraburkholderia sp. BR10954 | reverse complement strand
CCGTGTGAAAGTAGGTAATCGTCAGGCTCCCTCAAAAGCCAGAAACCCCACCCGCAGCGGTGGGGTTTTTGCGTTTACGCGGTCAATTCCGCGCGCTTCACTACTTTCCGATCCGCAGCGCATCCGCGTAACCCGGCGACTTCCGACACATTCGTCCAAAATCCGTGTCCTTCTGGCTCAGGCACTCAGCACTTCCTCCAAAACCGCTATGCCCGCTTACGCGCCGGCGCTCGATCGGATCTCCCTGCGATAAAGCGGTCTAGTCTCTCACTGGCCTCCATAATCGCCCAAAGCGGAGCGCGATGCAGTTGCCGATCGTACCTCGTAGCGATCGATGCAAAGAGCTCGAATCCCGCTTCGTCCAGCTTCCATTCGTCGCGTTCCCGACCTGCGTCGAACACCATCGCCGAGGCGCGATCCGCGGCCTGGAGTTCTTCGTGGCTCATCGAGCCGAAGCCGGCATCGGCGAGATAGCTGGTCAACAGCATGATCTGCGTGAGTGTCTGTGCATCGCTCTTCGTGCCGACGCCGCGGCGCAATGCGTCGAGCGACAGATGAACTCGTAACGCGAGCTCGTCGGCGATCTGGCGCGCGATGGGCAACAGCATGGCTTTGGCATGCCGCGCGCGGGCGGCGCCAGAGTTGCGGAAAGGAATCGGTTGTGCCATGGAGATCCAAGGGGTTTGCCTGAGCACATGCAATAACGGCGCGCTTCGCAAAAGGTTGAGCCTTCATTGCGTTTTACCTGCGGATTTCGGCGAACGTGACCGCCGATTTCGGGAACGTGACCGATTCGGCGGGGTTGGGGCGTTGCGCGGTGTCGATTGTAGTTTTCCTTGTCAGTTCTGGTCGAGTTCGGGCTCCAGGACGTT
>NZ_JBFRCK010000188.1:0-884 GCF_040965775.1 Paraburkholderia sp. BR10954 | reverse complement strand
AGGTCAGCGCGCGAGCAATGCCGCCCAGCCAGTCCTCCATCGTCTCGGCCGGCGTCGCACATGCGAACGTGTAACTCGATGCGCCCATAGCCGCTACGAAGATGTGCGCGCGGCGTCCAGTCGTCAGTGGCAACGTGGGGCCGGCGAAGTCGACAAACAGCTTCTCGCCGGCGCGGTGAATCTGACGCATCGAGCGCTTCAGGCGCTTAGTGAATGCCTTGTAGTGCTCGCAGAACTGCGTATAGCGGTAGGTTTGCCGGTCTGCGAACTCGGCCTGGTACTCCTCCCACAGCAACGTCAGCGTCACGCCCTTGCGACGTAGCTCCTGATGGATGCGTCCATAGTCGGGCTGGGCGTAGGCTGCTGGCCCCGTTGGCTTGCCCAGAAGCCGCCGCTCGAGTTCGCCTTCATCCATATCGCAGGCGCTTGCCCAGTCCAGCCCGGCCGCACCGGCCAGCCCGATGTACTTCGTGACCACGCCCTTGGATATGCCCAGTGACGAGGCGATCCGATCGTGCGAGAAGCCGCCGTCGAATTTAAGTCGTAGAACGTCCTTGATCATGCGCATGTTCATCCTGTGCGCGGGCATGCTCTCTCCGGCCAAAGCCGGCGAGCATAGCCCGCGTGGTTGATGTCATGCGCAACGCCAATCCTGCTTTCCGGTCCGCTCGGTCACGTTGCCGAAATGCCCGGTCACGTTGCCGAAATCGCCGGTCACGATCCCGAAACGGTCGGTCACGTTCGTCCGAAATACGCAGTCACCCATTGAAAGGCCGTTGGAAAGCGGTACAGCACTACGCACAAGGCGCGGCCTTGCGTTGTTGCGAAACTTTCGCCAACCCCGCGTGAAGCGAAGCGCCGCGACGCATCCGGTATTTCGTTCA
>NZ_JBFRCK010000187.1:0-892 GCF_040965775.1 Paraburkholderia sp. BR10954 | reverse complement strand
GTCACGCCGGCGGCGGTGAGCCGCTCGGTGGCGCGGCTCGAGGAACGGCTCGGCGTGCGCCTGTTCGTGCGCACGACGCGCCAGATCCGTCTGACCGACGCGGGGCGGCGCTACTTCGAGCAGTGCCGTCAAGCGTTGTCGCAACTGATGGACGCCGAGCGCGAAGTGACAGGCGAGCAGACCACACCGGCAGGCATGCTGCGCATCAGCATGCCGACGCCGTATGGGCACTATCGCGTGTTGCCGCTGCTGCCGGCGTTTCGCGAGCGCTATCCGCAAGTCCAGGTCGAGACGCACCTGAGCAACCGCAACATCGACTTCGCGGACGAAGGTTTCGATCTAGCGATACGCGGACGCGCACCGGCCGATTCAAACCTCGTCGCGCGCAAGCTCGAAGATGCGGAAATGGTCGTGGTGGCGACGCCCGCCTACCTGAAACGCGCGGGGGTGCCGAACACCGTCGAGGACCTGCAGACCCACGAATGCATCCAGTTCGAAATGCCGAGCAGCGGGCGTCATCTCGCGTGGACCTTCGAGGGCTCGGCTGAAAATGGCGACGTGCTGACCCGGGGAAGCTATGGAACCTCGGGCGACGCGCTCGCCGGCGTGACGCTCGCGCGTGCCGGCGCGGGTCTCTTTCAGACTTATCGCTTCGTCGTGGCCGACGACCTGCGCGAAGGTCGGCTCGTGGAAGTGTTGCGCGAAGCGGGCGGGCGTACGCGGCCATTCATCCTCCTTTATCCGCACGCGCGCTATCTGACTTCGCGCGTGCGGGTTTTCGTCGAATTTCTGATCGAGCAGTTGGCCACGCCCACGACACCCCCAGTGCCCGCGCCACGCACGCGCGGTCACTGAGCGGCGCGCGCGTCTTCATCGCATGGCCCGCTCAGTG
>NZ_JBFRCK010000186.1:0-895 GCF_040965775.1 Paraburkholderia sp. BR10954 | reverse complement strand
CAGCCGCCTTATGCCACAGAATGCGATCGGGAAGGCCTGCATCTTTCAGATTCTTCCACGCGACGTCATGGAAAAGGCGTGAACGGTTGTTAGTGCCCATTCCGTCGATTTGCACAACGATAAAACCTAACTGGGTAAGGGGCTCTGTTGTGGTTGTGAATGACTTTGGGACGTGAGAGCCTTGCGGGCCGGCATATATATGCTCCACCACAGGATACTTCAGATGTCGATCGAATCTATCTGGTAGATGAATGATTCCCCAAATATCGGTCTTACCATCGCGCCCTTTGGCAACAAAATTGACTGGTGCTCTCCATCCATTAGATTCGAGTTGGGAGATGTCGGTGCTCTCGATCGGCATCAGTTTAGCGTTGTCGCTAGACCGGAAAAGCGCCATGCGTGGGGGAAGGTCGATACGCGACCAGAGGTCGACGTAGAATCTACCGTCCGGAGAAAACTCGATGTGATGATTGGCCGGTTCTGGCGTAAGTGATGTCAGCCCCTTTCCGTCGAAGCCAATTCGGTAGGCATGAACGAAATATGGGTCCTCACCGAAATTCATTCCGCTTGCTTCAAACCAGATTTCCCTTCTGACTGGATCGATGTGGGCCACCGCGCGGACAATCCAGTCACCTTTGGTGATTTGGTTTTCTAAAACACCGGTACGGCCATTAAAGAGGTACAGATGTTCAAATCCATCGCGCTCGGATGCCCAGATAATTTCCTCTCCATCATTAACATTGTAACGAAAGTGTTTTCCGGCTTTTTTTTGGTTATTTCTTAAATCTGTATAATCGACGAACGTGGAGCTGACCTCATCGATCAAAGAGCGCGTACGGCCGGTGGCTGCCTCCACCTCGATTACTCGGTAGAGCTGATGGCCGCGTTGGTTGTA
>NZ_JBFRCK010000185.1:0-912 GCF_040965775.1 Paraburkholderia sp. BR10954 | reverse complement strand
GGTGCGCGGCCACCTCGCCCGGCTCGATCCGAAAGCCCCGGATCTTGACCTGCTCGTCGGTGCGCCCCAGAAACTCCAGATTGCCATCCGGCAGGTACCGCGCCAGGTCCCCCGTGCGGTACAGCCGCGCGCCCGGCTGCGCACTGAACGGATCGGCCATGAACCGCTGCGCGCTCAGCTCCGCACGGTTCAGGTAGCCGCGCGCAACCCCTGCCCCACCAATGTAGAGCTCGCCCACCGCCCCGAACGGCACCGGCTCTCCATGACCGTCCAGCAGATAGATCCGAAGATCGGGAATGCGCCTTCCGATCAGACCACCCGGTCCGGACGAGTCAGACTGGCCAAGAGACCGATAGGTCACATGCACGGTCATTTCCGTGATGCCGTACATGTTGATCAGTTGTGGCGCGTGACCGGAATATCTCCCAGACCATGACCTGAGCATCGACGGGTCGAGCCTCTCACCACCAAAGATCACGTATCGAAGTCGGTTCGGAACACGGCTGTGAGACTCCACATCCATCAGGGCTCTAAAAGCTGAGGGGGTCTGGTTCAGAACTGTGACGCCATATCTGCGGATTAGCTCATCGAATGCTGAAGGCGCGCGAGCAACATGCCCGGGCACGAGCACCACACAGCCGCCATGGCGTAGCGCCCCCCACAACTCCCATACTGAGAAATCGAACGAGAAGGAATGGAACAGACACCATACGTCGCGTTCATTGAAGCCAAACCAGTGCTGCGTCGCCTCGAACAAACGAACAATCTGGGCATGCTCAACCATGACGCCCTTGGGCGTGCCGGTGGAACCCGACGTGTAGATCACATAGGCCAGATGGTGCGGGCCCAGGCCCAGCGCGCGCGCATCCGGATCCGATGACGGCTGCCCGGCCCACGCCGGTGACTGCGCCT
>NZ_JBFRCK010000184.1:0-936 GCF_040965775.1 Paraburkholderia sp. BR10954 | reverse complement strand
CCTCGCCTACACGATGATCAATCTTCGGCACTACTGCCGAAGCTGATCACTCGCTTCGAAACCTTTGTTTCATCGCTGGCCATCACGCCGTGGTCACGCTCGCCCGCGTTATGCCGAACTATTCGCACAACGACACACATCGTGCTCAGTGTGCTCCGACCCGTGCTCCGACCCGATACGATGGGCAACAGGGAGAACTTGACGGCAAGGCTGGCCGCGGAAGTCAAGGACCGGCTCACCTCATGATTGGGCAGATTGCCATCGATCTGGGAAAGCGGAAAAGAGGATGTAAGGATTTCCTGATGCGAAAATCAGGATGCCGCGCCTCGTTTTTCCAGCTTCCGCTGAATGTGACAGGGATTCTGGTCGCTGACTATGAGTCGTCGAAGCGCAATTGGAAAACCGGTGCATCATGATCGCCTATCTGTCGGAGCGGGAGAACGCCGTCGAGGAAATTAATTCGGTCTGTCTACGACTGTTCGATGAGTGGTGCGAGACGCGTCGTGTGACCTTGCTTGCGTATCTGATGCACTGCTGGCCGTTGCTCGACAGCACGCCGAAGATGCTTAAGCGTCTTGGCGAAACCATGCGCGATCTGCGGCTCTATCACGTCGACCAACTCGACGAATCAGAGTTTCAGGCACTATGTGAACTGGCCGATCTGATTGATGAGCTGATCGAGCGGCCAGCGCCGATCAGAAGCGTGCGCTCGTGGAATAGTGCCTGAACATGATCAGAATACTCATTGCGGACGATCACGCGATCTTGCGCAGCGGGATCAGGCAGATCATCGCGACAACGGTCGACATGATCGTCGCCGCGGAAGCTGCACAGGGTTCGGAAGTGATCGACAAGCTGCGCAGCTGCGCCGTCGACGTGCTGCTGCTCGACATGACCATGCCGGGCATCAGCGGAATCGACCTCGTCCGGCGCGTG
>NZ_JBFRCK010000183.1:0-945 GCF_040965775.1 Paraburkholderia sp. BR10954 | reverse complement strand
GGGCAGGCTGGATCGCGCGGCGTGGCGACGCAGCCTCGATCAGCTGTATGCGCGCCACGAGGCGCTGCGCAGCGTCTTCGTTGATGCGGAGGAGGGGCCCCGGGTTGAGATCCTGCCGCCCGGCACGGGCCTGCCCGTGCTGGAGCACGACCTGCGGGAGCGGCCGGATGCAGCGGCGGCGCTTGTGGCGCTGTGCGCCGAAGAGGCGTGCACGCCTTTTGATCTGGCGCGCGGGCCGCTGATCCGCGGGCGTCTGGTGCGGATGTCGGATGAGGAACACGTCTTCCTGCTGACCCAGCATCACATCATCTCGGACGGCTGGTCGGTGGGGGTGCTGGTACGGGAACTGGGCTGCCTGTACCGGGCGTTCGTGGCCGGACAGGCCGATCCCCTGCCGGTGCCGGCGATCCAGTATCCCGATTATGCGGCCTGGCAGCGGCAATGGCTCTCCGGGGAGCGGCTGCAGCGTCAGGCGCAGTACTGGCGCGAGGCCCTGTCAGGCGCGCCGTCCATGCTCGCGTTGCCGACGGACCGGCCGCGCCCGGCGCGCCAGTCGTTTGCCGGCGCCACGGTGCCGGTGGAGATCGATGCGGAGCTCACGCGGGAACTCAGGCGGCTGGGCCGTCAGCATGGCACGACGCTGTTCATGACGGTGCTGGCGGGCTGGGCGGCGGTGCTCTCGCGTCTGTCGGGGCAGGACGACATTGTGATCGGGGTGCCGAGTGCCAACCGCGGCCGGCGCGAGATCGAGGAGCTGATCGGCTTTTTTGTGAACACGCTGGCGCTCCGGGTGGACCTGTCGGGCGGGCCGGACGTGGCGACGCTTCTGGAGCGGACACGGCGCACGGCCCTGGGGGCGCAGGAGCATCAGGACCTGCCATTCGAGCAGGTGGTGGAGATCGTGCAGCCGCCACGGGCGCTTGATCACACGCCGCTGTTCCAGGT
>NZ_JBFRCK010000182.1:0-969 GCF_040965775.1 Paraburkholderia sp. BR10954 | reverse complement strand
GCAAGTAAAACGATCAGGCGCGGGTCGCGCAAAAGAATGGCGCCGTCTGTACGTCATCTGGTGGGGGACGGCAGGCTACAAGGTCTCGAAGCCACAGAAAACGCTTGCCTCACTTTATCAAGTGTCGTGGCTGTATATCAACTTCTTCCAGCCGTCATTCAAACTGAAATCAAAGACACGTCACGGCGCCAAGGTGACAAAGCGCTATGAGGCGCCGTTGACGCCGCTTGATCGCGTGCTGCGGTCGACCTCCATTAAGGACGACTACCCCCGAAAAGGACGGACACCCTAGGATCGAGAGTGTGCGCGGCATGGCTGAGTTTGATGATGGCGCACTATGCGGACATGCTGGTCCTGATCGCATTGCCTCCGGGTCGGGACGCTGGTGGCGCAATACCTTTCTTTTCGCGTCCGGGCAGCGACCGCGGTGAGGCCATGACAAATGGAGATACCTTCAGCTTCTATCAGCGTATCTGTATGGCTCGCGGCCTCCGTCACGGCCAAGGCTGGACGTGCGCTCTGGGGCCGTACGGTATCGTCACGCTGTTTCCGTCGCGGATCGCGGCGCTGCTCGATTGGAAGGTTGGCGCGACCACCGTCATATCCGTCATGCCCCTATTGATGGCGGTATTCGCAATTGATATCACGGATACGGTGGACTTCTCGGTCTATTCCGCGTCGGGAGCGTTGCTGGGCTTCACGATTCTCTTCGCACACACCTATGCGTTCGGGTTGCGCGCGCATCTGGACCCGAGCGGACGGGCGGTCGGGGGCACAGCGGCAATGCTGATGGTGGGGCGGCGATCGAGTTGATTCTATTCAATTCATGCGTCCAACCATGGGGTGTCGTTCGCCGGCCGTTCGCGACCTGATTCTCCCGCCGTGCCGATCGCGCTCGACGGTGACGACAATTTTCAGCCCAAACGGGGCGGATTTGCCAAAGTTGGTTGTAGAGTCGTTGACTTTGGT
>NZ_JBFRCK010000181.1:0-974 GCF_040965775.1 Paraburkholderia sp. BR10954 | reverse complement strand
CTGGATGGCCTGCTTGACGCGCCGCGTCCGGGCGCACCCAGATCGATCGACGACGCACGTGTCGATGCCGTTATCGCGAAGACGCTGGAGTCCGTACCCAAAGGAGCGACGCACTGGAGTACACGGACGATGGCTCGGGAGATGAGCCTTTCGCAAACTGCAGTGTCGCGAATCTGGCGAGCCTTCGGCCTGCAGCCGCATCGGCAGGAAACCTTCAAACTCTCGAGCGATCCGCTGTTCGTTGACAAGGTTCGTGACATCGTCGGTCTGTACCTCGATCCGCCACTGAAGGCGATGGTGCTGTGTGTCGACGAGAAGAGCCAGATCCAGGCATTGGACCGAACGCAGCCCATACTGCCCTTGGCGCCCGGCATTCCCGAGCGTCGCACTCACGACTACATACGCCACGGCACCACCACATTGTTTGCCGCGCTGGACATTGCCACTGGCGAAGTCATCGGCGAATTGCATCGTCGCCATCGCAGCAGTGAATTCGTGCAGTTCCTGCGCACGATAGATGCCAGCGTGCCCGCTGAGATGGAAGTTCATCTGGTGATGGATAACTACGGCACGCATAAGACACCTTCGATCAAAAACTGGTTCGCGCGACACCCTCGCTTCCATATTCACTTCACGCCAACGTCGGCGTCGTGGCTCAATCAGGTGGAACGTTGGTTTGCAACGCTGACCGAAAAATACATTCGACGTGGCACGCATCGCTCGACACGGCAACTTGAAGAGGCGATCGGGCATTACCTCGATGTCTATAACTCGAATCCCCGGCCGTTCGTCTGGAGCAAGTCAGCTCACGAAATTCTCGCCAGCCTCGAAAGATTCTGCACACGGATCTAAACGTTATCGGATGAACACCATGAACATCGACACTGCCGCGATTGACGACACCGTCCTCGCGCTTCTCTATTTGACACTGCACGACCACAACCGCGCCTGGAAGAGCTTCGATTGGGATGCGC
>NZ_JBFRCK010000180.1:0-1001 GCF_040965775.1 Paraburkholderia sp. BR10954 | reverse complement strand
CGGCCAGGGTCTAGAGTTGAGATGCAGCCCTCAACCGACCCTTTCAGGAGAGAGGGTAGCCACGTTTCCTCTCGAAAGCGCGGCCCCCGAAGAACGCAGCATGCGACTTTCATCGCACTGCGCTCGCGCACAGCGTTAAGCGTCGCACGGACGCCGGTCTCGAAAGCTGCACGAGCCCTTCGCAAGCATCACATTGTTGATTCGCCTCATCGCCGAGACGAAGGGCGCTGAACCGTAACGATATCGGTCTCTCACAAGCTTCCCTCCAGTGAATCTCTAACATGGACCTGCGACAACTGCACCACGCGGAAGTCTGCACCCTTTCAGGTCGAGGCAAATCTTGAACCCCTATGTGGCCGACTACAGGTCACCATTCGCTTTCTCCGCGTTCTCTTACCCGCTTCTCCGACAGTTTCCCTCGCGAGTCACCTGCTACCGGTCCGATGCCCTGAACTGACAGCGAAGAATCGGGCTTACCACGTTCCCAATCTTGCCGACGCAACTAAGATACCCATGCGCCTGTCCGTTTAGCGTCCGCTTCTCCCCCGGTAGCGCTCGCGACGACGTGCCCCGATTCAGCAGCAAGGCAACCGGCTACCTACCTTTTTGGTTTGAGCCTCCCAGCAGCTTTGGCTCGTCACTTCTTACGAGGGTTGTACAGCGATTCACTTAGGTTACGCCTGCGGAACTTGCCTTGCCCCTACACCGCACGGCTGCTGGCAGTGTCGATTCCTACCGTGTCGCCACGGTGAACCGTCTTCTGAAGGGTATCTCCGGAGCTTCGAACCCGATCGTTACCAATCGCGCACGTCCAGATAGGCAACTGCTGGTCGTACAGCAGGTCACAGCTCAGTCGGTGTTTCGACACCGAGTGTGACAAGGCAAGAAAGAGCTTTGCCGTCTACTACGTTCGCCGATTTACGTCCGGCGGACGGCGACACGTGTCGCACGCTGAAATGAAGTATAGCGGCATCGATCTGCACTCGAACAACGCCGTAGTC
>NZ_JBFRCK010000179.1:0-1013 GCF_040965775.1 Paraburkholderia sp. BR10954 | reverse complement strand
CGTGCCTTATGGGGAGTCTTTCCGTATGTGGAGTAGACACGTCGATCGAGCGCGAGCCGGGGAGCCCGCGCCCCTGCTACTCTCCATTAAAGCCTCGCCTTGAGCATGGCGATGACCTTGTCGGATGGCCTAAACGAGCCCCTGCGCAGTTCCGGAGGAACGATTGCGTTGAGTGCTTCAAGCTTCTCGCTAGGGTCGGCGCGGGTGTAGATTTCAGTAGTAGCCAGATCGCTATGTCCGAGCCAGAGAGACACTTTTCGGATATCGTTCGTGCTCTGCAGCACTATCATTGCGCACGTATGCCTCAAGACGTGCGGCGAAACACGTTTCTGTAACAATGAAGGGCACTTCTCGCTCGCTATCTCAGAATGATGTTTGAGGACGTAGGCAAACCCCCAGCGGCTCATCGCTTCACCCCGGGCGTTGACGAACAACTCCGGTACTGGAGCCGTTCCCCGTACCGCGATCCATGCACGCAACGCATTTGCGGTCACCTTCCAGAGGGGGAGCGTACGCTCACGCCGTCCCTTGCCATGAACGCGGATACTCATCGACGGCAGTGCAACATCCGTCATTTGTAACCCCGTCAACTCTGAAACGCGCAGGCCACCGCAGATAGCCAGATGCAGCATCGCCCGATCCCGGATTCCCTCACGTGTTGTCGGGTCTGGCGTATCGAGGAGAGCCCGGATTTCCCTTTCTAACAGGTACGGTACCAGGCGGGAATCAGTCTTCTTGTATGGAATGCCGAGGACACGCTGTACCTGCTCGAGCATTACGGGCTCGCGATGCTCAAGGAAGTGGAAGAAGGACCTGATTGCGGCTAGTCGTACATTGCGGGTCTCCGGCGAGTTGTGTCGTACATTTTCAAGATATTCCAGGAACGCACTGATCATTCCGGCATCGAGGTGCTCCAGTGCAAGTGATGAGGGAGACGCTTTGAGCCGTTGGGCGGCAAACTCGAACAGAAGTTGGAAGCTGCAGGCATAGGAATCGCAGGTATGCTGACTGGC
>NZ_JBFRCK010000178.1:0-1018 GCF_040965775.1 Paraburkholderia sp. BR10954 | reverse complement strand
GGCACTGCTCGAAGTAGCGCCGCCCCGCGTCGGTCAGACGGATCTGGCGCGTCGTGCGCACGAACAGGCGCACGCCGAGCCGTTCCTCGAGCCGCGCCACCGAGCGGCTCACCGCCGCCGGCGTGACACTCGCGGCGTTGGCCGCGAGCGTAAAGCTTCCGAGCTCCGCCGCGAAACAGAAGAGCTCGATGCTGCCCAGCAGCAGATCGTCGAATTTGCGTTGCATGCCTGTCTCCCTTTGTTTTTTTGTTTCGAGGATGCGTGCCGTTGTTTTCGATCGCTGCGAAGCATGAAAATCAGACTGCTCAGTTCCACACCGATTGGAGCCGCTCGATACTTTCACGCGTTTCGCGTTCGAGTTGCGCGATCAGTTCGCCGGCGGGCATCGAACGCGCAAGCGGCGCGGCCTGTCCCGCCCATTGCGCGCCGTAGCCGAACTCACCCTTGGCCTTGGCGGCTGCATTGAGTGCCTTGCCGGCGTCGTAGGTGATCGGATAGGAAGGCGTTTGCGGGGCCTGCGGGTCCTCGCCGAGCGCCGTGAAGCGATTGACGATGCTGCGCGCGAGGCGCCCCGAAATGGCCGACGTGAATGTCGTCGAGCGCGCCGCATCGCTGAGCAACGCGCTGCGATAGGCGTCGTCGATCGAGGTTTCCGGGCATGCGACGAAGGCCGTGCCCATTTGCGCCGCCTGCGCGCCCAGCGCAAGCGCGGCCGCGATGCCGGCGCCGTCCATGATGCCGCCCGCCGCGATCACGGGCAGGTCGAACTCGCTCGCCAGCAGACGCGTCAATGCGAAGGTGCCGAGGCGCTCGTCGCGCGAGGTCGTGTCGAATATGCCGCGATGACCGCCCGCCTCGATGCCCTGCGCGACGATCGCATCGACGCCTGCTTCGACGGCCGCCGCCGCTTCGTCGAGATTGGTCGCGCTCGCGAGCAAACGGATGCCCGCGTGCTTCAGTTGCGCGATCACCGCATCGGGCGGCAAGCCGAAATGGAAGCTGACGACGGCCGGCTTCT
>NZ_JBFRCK010000177.1:0-1033 GCF_040965775.1 Paraburkholderia sp. BR10954 | reverse complement strand
ACCATGGCCTCGAAGCAGCCCGCCTGAATCCAGCGTTGCGTCTGCTGGTAGACCAGTTCCCACGGCGGAAAATCATTGGGCAACAAACGCCACGGGGCACCGGCACGTACGATCCAGCGCAGCGCGTGGTTCTGTCGCGCCAAGGCACTGAGCTAGAATTGTTGCTCGACCACGCATGACAAACGAAATGGGCAAAACGAGCGAGACACCACGTACGACGCTGCCATCAGGGATCGCAACGGTTCTCAAGCGACTGCACCATCCGTTGGACATAATCCTGCTTGTTCGCTGGTATGTGGCATATTCGTTGAGCTTGCGTAACCTCGAAGAAATGATGGCCGAGCGCGGCGTCGAGGTCGATCACTCAAGTGTTCATCGCTGGGTGATCAAGCTCGTGCCGCTGTTCGAGAAGGCGTTCAGACGGCACAAGCGGCCCGTGGGCCGGAGCTGGCGCATGGACGAGACCTACATCAAGGTCAACGGTCAATGGAAGTACTTGTACCGCGCCGTCGACAAGGAGGGCAATACGGTCGATTTCCTGCTGCGCGCCCGTCGGGACAAGACTGCAGCACGTCACTACTTCGAGAAGGCGATTGACGGTAACGGTGAGCCTGGAACCATTACCGTGGATAAAAACGTTGCCAATCTGGCTGCGCTTGATGCGCTGAACATCGTACGGACGACGCCGATCAAGGTTCGCCAGAACAAGTACCTGAATAACATCATAGAGCAGGATCATCGAGCTATAAAACGCATCGTCAGGCCGATGATGGGCTTCAAGGATTTCCGGTGCACGCGCATCATCCTTTCTGGCATCGAGGTGATGCACATGATCCGCAAAGGGCAGTTGAACAACGGCGGTGGAACTCGAACGGTTGCAGAGCAGTTCTATTCGCTGGTCATATATGAGATTGACCCGCAAAAACGGACATCTATCCTTTGGAGAAGGAGGTGCCGATTATGGCCAAGCATCGTACCCCGTACCCGGCGGAATTTCGGGCGCAACTGGTCGAGCTGGTGAAGGCCGGACGCA
>NZ_JBFRCK010000176.1:0-1044 GCF_040965775.1 Paraburkholderia sp. BR10954 | reverse complement strand
GATCCTCAGGAAGCTGAGGCTTTTTTACGCCGCTGTTCTGGCCGCTTTGCTCAACCGCTCAATCGCTGTCGAATACCAGCCGTGAGGGCAAGCGCCGTCCAAAACGAATTATTCAGACCCGACTAAGAAACATTGATCGTGGCAGTGCATCTTCGAGTTCGGCCATGCGCTCTCTGATCTCGTCGAGTCCTGCTACGCGTCCTAGGCGGAACATAACGCCGAATTCATACAGCAATCTGACGTTGCCCACAAATTTCGGACCCCTTAGCCGATCATGGCCGCACCGCGTTGCAGGAACTGGTTGAGCGCACGAAGCGGATTCTGTCGCAGAAGCCGAAGGACAAAAACAAGCTCCACGCGCTGCATGCGCCGGAAGTCGAGTGTCTGGCCAAAGGCAAGGCGCGTACGCCCTATGAGTTCGGCGTGAAAGTGTCGATCACGACGACCCACAAAGAAGGACTGGTAGTTGGCATGCGCTCGATGCCAGGCAACCCGTACGACGGTCATACGCTGGCTGAAGCGCTGGAACAGGCGGCAATCCTATGCGACGCCACGCCGGAAGTCGCCATCGTCGACCGTGGATACAAGGAGGTCGCAGTAGATGGCGTAAGAATCTACCACCCGGGCTTGCGGCGAGGCATCACACGCGCACTACGCGCGATGATCAAACGGCGAAGTGCAATCGAGCCTGCCATCGGTCACATGAAGACGGACGGAAAACTCGGTCGCAACTGGCTCAAAGGCGCGCCCGGCGATGCGATGCACGCAGTGCTGTGGGGCGCTCGCCACGATCTCCGGATGATCCTGAGGAAGCTGCGGCTTTTTTGCGCATACGTTCTTGTTGCTTTGCTCAACCGCAGCATTGCCGCCGGCCTGATGCGGGTGCATCGAAGAATGAATTGTTCCGGGCCGACTATTGAGTCGGGTCTGAATAATTCGTTTTGGACGGCGCTTGCCCTCACGGCTGGTATTCGACAGCGATTGAGCGGTTGAGCAAAGCGGCCAGAACAGCGGCGTAAAAAAGCCTCAGCTTCCTGAGGATCA
>NZ_JBFRCK010000175.1:0-1046 GCF_040965775.1 Paraburkholderia sp. BR10954 | reverse complement strand
TGATCGCCAAGGCATCCACCACATGCACTTGTTCGCTTGACCCTATAACGGGTGTGTCTCAATGATTGCTCACCGCCGATCACATGCCGCTACAGGTTGAGTATTCGTGTTGCGCCGTATTCCAAAGGCAATCTCTCGATTCCCTTAAAATACATCGATACAATCACAACCCTGATTCACCTACTCGCCTACCCATCTCCAGGCACGCTTTCGTGAATCTCTTTACTACTTCTTCCTGATTGTTAAAGAACGACAGCCGATATCACGATTGAATCGTGTACCGCTCTGACTGGCTCAATCGCCAATGCGCAACGCTCTGCCTTCATGCAGAACCCTGCGCATTGAGGATTGGTGGAGGATGACGGGATCGAACCGACGACCCCCTGCTTGCAAAGCAGGTGCTCTCCCAGCTGAGCTAATCCCCCGGTCATACCCGACTCAAGGGTGTCCCAGTCAGCACCACAGACAAGGATGGTGGGTCTGGATGGATTCGAACCATCGACCCCCGCCTTATCAAGACGGTGCTCTAACCGACTGAGCTACAGACCCCTGAGCCTGTCTGCGTTGCTTCTCTAAACCACAGCCGATAAGCGTGAGCACTTGAATGCACTGAATGCATAGCTCTGGAAAGGAGGTGATCCAGCCGCACCTTCCGATACGGCTACCTTGTTACGACTTCACCCCAGTCATGAATCCTACCGTGGTGACCGTCCTCCTTGCGGTTAGACTAGCCACTTCTGGTAAAACCCACTCCCATGGTGTGACGGGCGGTGTGTACAAGACCCGGGAACGTATTCACCGCGGCATGCTGATCCGCGATTACTAGCGATTCCAGCTTCACGCACTCGAGTTGCAGAGTGCGATCCGGACTACGATCGGTTTTCTGGGATTGGCTCCACCTCGCGGCTTGGCAACCCTCTGTTCCGACCATTGTATGACGTGTGAAGCCCTACCCATAAGGGCCATGAGGACTTGACGTCATCCCCACCTTCCTCCGGTTTGTCACCGGCAGTCTCCCTGGAGTGCTCTTGCGTAGCAACTAGGGA
>NZ_JBFRCK010000173.1:0-1065 GCF_040965775.1 Paraburkholderia sp. BR10954 | reverse complement strand
TCCACCAGTTGTTCGAAGAGCAAACCAAGCGAACGCCCGAAGCCGTGGCCATCGTTCACGAAGGCGAGCAACTCAGCTATGCACAACTCAATGCGCGCGCCAACCGGCTTGCCCATCAACTCGTCGCGCTGGGCGTCGCGCCCGATTCCCGGGTGGCCATCTGCGTGGAGCGCTCTGCCGCCATGATCGTCGGTCTGCTGGCCATTCTCAAGGCCGGCGGCGCCTATGTGCCGCTCGATCCCGCCTATCCGGGAGAGCGACTCGCTCACATTCTCTCCGATGCCCAGCCCGCCATCGTCCTGGCCGATCAGGCCGGCAAGGAGGTACTGGGCCAGGCGTTGGCCGGTTACACCCTGATCGACCCCAACGACGCTCCTGGACAACCCGAGACCAATCCTCAGATACCGGGCCTTACCTCACGCCATCTCGCTTATGTGATCTACACTTCCGGCTCCACTGGTGCCCCAAAGGGGGTGTGCATTGAACATTGCTCGATCGTTAATTACGCATCATATGCGGCTGAACGATTTGGTGTTGCTGACGGTCACGGCAGTGTGCTTTCCTCTTCTATCAGCTTTGACTTGGGCCTCACGGCCTTGTATCCTGCGCTAATTTGTGGGCGCCGGTTATACCTCTCTTCTGAGGGCAATTCCAAGCTCGACTGGCGTCAAGCCATTGTTGACGGTAACAATTTATCACCGGTCAAACTTACGCCCTCCCATTTAGAGGCACTTCGAGGGATACTACCCGTCGAAGCGATGGCAGGGCGCATTTGTACTCTGGTCGTGGGGGGAGAAACCTTACGGCATGCGCAAATTGAAATATGGCAAACCTATGCTCCAGAAACACGGATTTTCAACCACTATGGACCGACCGAGACGACGGTCGGCTGCGTTGTATACGAAATAAAAAAATCTGCCGAACATAGCGAACCAATCCCGATTGGCCGGCCGATCTCGAACACTCGGCTCTACCTGCTAGACAGCCACGGTCAACCGGTGCCGCTAGGCGCAGTGGGTGAACTGTATATCGGCGGCGCAGGCGTGGCTCGTGGCTATCTGAACC
>NZ_JBFRCK010000172.1:0-1081 GCF_040965775.1 Paraburkholderia sp. BR10954 | reverse complement strand
GGTCTTCGCGCCGTCCGACGTGCTTCTGAATTTGCCGGTCAACGACGTTATCGACATCGACCGGATGACTTCGGATACGATTGCGGCGTTCGTCGCTGGGTGGGTGGGGGCCGACCTGATCATCGCGACCGATACCGACGGCATATATAGTGCTGATCCCGATGTCGTTCCGGACGCGATGTTTCTCGAACGAGTCTGCGCTTGCCAACTGACGCATGCGACATCAATCGACGCCGAAGCCGTCAGGATGATTCGCCGCTGGAACGTCAGGACTTCCGTGGTGAATGGGACCATGCCGGACCGCTTGGTGAGATGCTTGCGTGGCCAACCGACAAGAAGGACGGAGATTGTGCTCGACTGCGCCTGTTGACGCGCCCAGGGCACCTATCAACCTGGATAGGAGTGCATTGAACCTTCCTGTTGGCCACTGCGTATCGACTATATTCCCAGCAGAAGAAATCGAAAGAGAAGAACCCTTGGTGACCACGAGTCTTCATGGTCCGGCAGCGCATTTGGAGAGGTACGTCACGCGGGACTATCCGGGTAAGTCCAGACCAGACGACGATTCGTCGACAACACCGCTCTCAACCTGCGCCAAAGCATTGCGGATAGCGTTCGCTTGATCCCGCAAGGCGACATGAGCTCCTCATCTTCGGTCTGTCCGGATCAGGCGGGCAAACTCGTAGCGCGGCACTTCCCCGCAAATGCGGTCCGCCGCGCCCCTTTCGTGGACGCCAGCTGCGGCACGCTCAGGTCGGCGAGAGGGGGCAGGGTGTCAGTGCCGGAGCGTTGTACCGGAGCGTTAAGCGCGCCGCCGGATATGAGAATTGGGCGCTTCGCCTCGCGCCGAAACCAACGCTTCAATTGCCAATTCGGGGGATAAATGAAGCTGCACCATGTTCAGATAAAGAACTTCCGACTTCTCTCGGATGTCGAACTTGCTTTGGAAGATCTTACTACAGTCGTCGTGGGCCGCAACAACAGTGGCAAGACGTCGCTTTCTGAAGTCATCCGACGGCTAATCGCCGACGGAAGCGCGCAGTTTCAGCTTGAAGACTTCTCAAGCGCCTGCTATGAGGAC
>NZ_JBFRCK010000171.1:0-1098 GCF_040965775.1 Paraburkholderia sp. BR10954 | reverse complement strand
CAGCGTGGTCGTGACAGGCGACCCGCCGCCCGGCCGTGGACAACCCGCGATTTGATCTTATCGGGAGGTGCCACACCGCATTAACCTCAACTACAGATCTATCCGTCGAACCGGGTCAACCTCATACAACGTCACGCTCAAACGCAACTGGTCGGTCGAAGAGCTCCCCAGATCGAGGAGACCACGCAAGCTGCCGGTCATCCTCAGTCAGGAGGAGGTCACCCAGTTCCTTGAAGCGATCCGCAGCGTCAAGCATCGTACCGTGCTGATGGCAGCCTACGCCGCGGGCCTGCGCATCTCTGAGGCCAGCCGGCTGAAGGTCAGCGACATCGATAGCCAGCGAATGGTGCTGCGTGTCGAACAGGGCAAGGGGCACGCCGACCGCTACGTGATGCTCTCTCCACGGCTGCTGGAGATTCTGCGTTGTTACTGGTGCATTGGCCGCCCCCAGTACTGGCTGTTTCCCGGCCGATTCCCGGATCAGCCCGTGGGCGCGAGCGTGGTACGACAGGCATGCCAGGACGCCCGTCGCCGTGCTGGTATCAGCAAGCCCATTACACCGCATTCCTTGCGTCATGCGTTTGCCACGCACCTGCTCGAATCCGGCACCGATGTGCGCATGATCCAGCTGCTGATGGGCCATCGCAGCCTGGCCACCACAGCGCAATATCTCAAGGTCGCGACCAGCACGATCTGCGCGACGACCAGTCCATTCGACCGGCTGCCCCCGGGCACTTCGCAGACCTCACCCGAGCCTCCAGCTGACTCGGTCTGAGCCGCGATGAAGGCCCCGCTGGAGCTGGCGGACATCCTGCACCGTCACGGCCTGGCATATCGGCATCTCTACGCCGATTCACTTGACCGTGAGCAGTACCGTGTCATGCGCGCCATTGAACAATGCCGCACGGCGGCCCTGGGTGGCCACGTCGAGCAGTGTGACGCGTGCGGGCACCAGCGCATCGCCTACAACTCGTGTGTTATGGGGAGTCCTGGATAACAGGGAGTCCGAAACCATGTTCGGCTCGACAGACCGAACAATCCTGTATTTTTACTCCCCATTAAAACACGTCCCTCCGTTGCTATCGTGGTCTGGCTTTA
>NZ_JBFRCK010000170.1:0-1111 GCF_040965775.1 Paraburkholderia sp. BR10954 | reverse complement strand
CCCTGTCCGACGCACTCGGTGGTTACGTGCGCGCCGCAGACAAGATCCATACCGACGACACGCCCGTGCCGGTGCTGGAGCCGGGGCGTGGCAAGACACGCACGGCGCGCCTGTGGACCTATGTGCGCGATGACCGCCCGGCAGGAAGCCGCGCGCCACCAGCCGTCTGGTACAGGTACTCACCCGACCGCAAAGGTGAGCGACCTCGGGAACATCTGGCGGGCTACACGGGAATCCTGCAGGCAGATGCCTTCAGCGGGTACGACGCGCTGTATCGTGACGGCACGATCATCGAGGCCGGGTGCTGGGCGCATGCGCGGCGCAAGTTCTATGACCTGTACAAGCTGGACAGCTCACCAATTGCCGAGGAAGCACTGCGCCGCATTGGGGCGCTGTATGCCGTTGAACGCGAGGTTCGAGGCCAGACGCCGGACGTGCGCCTGTCTGCGCGTCAGCTGCGCTCGGCCCCATTGCTCGCTGATCTGAAGGCCTGGTACGAACACACGCTGTCACAGGTATCGGCGAAGTCGGGGCTGGCGAAGGCGATTAAATACTCGCTGGGGCACTGGCATGCACTCACACGCTATTGCGAAGACGGGCGCGTCGAGGTGGACAACAATACGGCGGAGCGCGCGATCAGGCCGCTGGTTCTCGGCAGGCGTTATGTGCACTTGCGGATTATGCTGAGCGAGAGTAGCGGCCCCCGAATCGTCGGGGAGTCCGCCACGCACGACTGGACATAATCAAAGCGCCTCCAGGAACTTCAGCAGCGTATCCGGTGGCCGGTAGCGGGAGCGATGGGTTTTCAGTGGAGCGATGGCTGCCAGGGCGCGCTCTTTCATTGCCAGATCCGCTTCGACGTATCCGTGTGTTGTTGACGGACTCTCATGTCCAAGCCAAAGTGCAATGACCGTGATGTCGACGCCAGACTGCAGCAGGTGCATTGCGGTCGTATGACGCCTATCTCTTCAAAGAGATAGGCGGCACTATCTTCCCTGCCGGACTATGTCTTGTAAGACTGCGATGCTGCCCCTTTCTGGGCAAATGTGCGAAGCCATATAGAGATAGTCTGAGGCTCCTTTCCGCTGCACCCCAACATCGGGGAAGGAGC
>NZ_JBFRCK010000169.1:0-1116 GCF_040965775.1 Paraburkholderia sp. BR10954 | reverse complement strand
GGTTCAGATAGCCACGAGCCACGCCTGCGCCGCCGATATACAGTTCACCCACTGCGCCTAGCGGCACCGGTTGACCGTGGCTGTCTAGCAGGTAGAGCCGAGTGTTCGAGATCGGCCGGCCAATCGGCAGACGATTGCCGGAATTCGTTGCTGACACTTCATACGTGGTAGAAAAGGTCGTGCTCTCGGTGGGACCATAGCAGTGGATGAGTTTTTCCGGTCCCCCATGCTTTATCAATGCCCGAAAAATCTCAGGTTTTTCCTGTTCTCCCCCACAGAGCAGGAATCGCAGTCGAGCAAAGGTTGGTCCAATTTCGGGAACAAATTGGTTGAATAAAGCGGTTGTGATGAACAGCGCGGTGACTTTGCCACTGCTAATGATTTCAGCCAGGCCTCGAGCATCAAGGACATGATTGCGATCGACAATAATCACTGCGCCACCGTTGAGCAGTGGTCCCCATACTTCAAAAGTACTGGCATCGAAGGCGGGATTTGCCATAAAGGCGACCCTATCATCTAGTCCAATCTTGGCATAGCTGTTGTTCATGACCAGTCGGGCGACCGCTCTATGAGTCACGAGCACCCCCTTGGGGGTACCGGTCGAGCCCGATGTATACATTACATAGGCAGTTTCGAGGGCTGCTGCTCTTAGAGCGGGACTTGGCTGAGCGGCACCCGAATCGGTTGGCGGCAATACTGCGACTGGGAGGGGTACCTCGGGAACATCCGTGATCAGCAGGCGAGCTGAACAATCGTCAAGGATCCAGGCGTGTCGTTCAGCGGGGCCTTGCGGATCGAGTGGTACGTAGGCGGCGCCAGCTTTCAGGATGGCCAGTTGAGCCACGATCAGATCGATCGAACGCTCCAGTAGGGTGGCAACATAATCGCCTGCTGCCACACCGGACACGATCAGACGGTGTGCCAGACGATTAGCTTTCTCATTCAACTCCGCATACTTCAACTGCTGGTTTTCCTGGACCAATGCGATTGCTTCGGGCGTTCGCTTGGTTTGCTCTTCGAACAACTGGTGGATGCACGCCTGATCGGGATAGGGCGCCTCGGTTGCGTTCCAGGTCTGCAGCAGCAGCTCCCGCTCCGCTTTGGGCACCACCTCCA
>NZ_JBFRCK010000168.1:0-1159 GCF_040965775.1 Paraburkholderia sp. BR10954 | reverse complement strand
TGCTGAGCATCACGAGACGGCGCCTGCGGCAGCAGTGATCGATGGCGTGGCCATCGACCTTCTGGGTCCGTGCAAGGCCGCATCACCCACGAAAACGTCATCTGCATTCGTCCCCGTCGTTTCGGTGCCGCCGGCGTTGCTCCCCGAAGGAAGCGCCTTGGCGAGAGCGCCTATGCCCTCATCGCCGTCCATGGCGCTTGCGCTGCACGTGCGTCTGCCGAACGGCGTCGAGTTTGATATCGCGGACGCGACCATCGACGAACTGGCCACCGTGGTCCAGATGCTTGGGAGAATGCCGTGTTCCGGTTCGACGCGAATCTGAAGGTGTACCTGCACCGCGATGCCGTCGATTTCCGGTACGGCATGAACAGCCTGTCGATTCTCGTTGAGCAGTCGATGCGCCTGAACCCGATGGACTCCTCGCTTTACGTGTTTGGAAACCGTCGCCGCGACCGGGTCAAGATCCTCGGCTGGGATGGCAGCGGCTTCTGGCTCCTGACGAAACGCCTCGAGACCGATAGGTTCATATGGCCCGACCGGAAAGCCGAGATCGTGACGATGACGCCTGATCTGTTACATGCGCTGCTTGAGGGCGATGACATCAGCACGATCCAGTGACATCCGAAGCGCGAGTATCTGCGCGTCAGTTGAACGCGTCATCGGGGTGCCGGTCTAATCCGCATGCCGGGCCAGGTCACGATCACCGCCGACGAACTGAAAGAGCTGCTCGCTGAGCGCGATGCCGCCCGTGCGTTGCGCGAAGAACAGGAGGCGCTACGCGGCGCCCTGCGGCTCGTGACAGCGGAACGCGATCTGGCCGAGGAACGGCTGCGTGCTTACCGTCGTGAACTGTTCGGCGCGAAAAGTGAAGCACGGGATTCCAATCAACCCGGGCTGTTCAACGAAGCCGAAGCACTTGGCGCGAACAGCGCGCCCGCCCTGGAAGACACTCCGGAAACGACGGTTGCCGCGCACACGCGCAAGCGGCGTGGTCACCGCAAACCGCTCGATCCCAAGCTGCCGCGTGAGGTCGTGCGCCACGAACTGCCTGAAGCCGAACGCTTCTGTACGAACGACGGCCACGCGCTCGTCGAGATCGGCGTTGAGATCAGCGAGCAGCTCGATGTAATTCCGGAGCAGCTTCGCGTGCTCCAGCACC
>NZ_JBFRCK010000167.1:0-1177 GCF_040965775.1 Paraburkholderia sp. BR10954 | reverse complement strand
TGGATGAGATGCAGGAACCCCTGTTCACGACGGTCAAGCTCGAGGACTTCGTCCCGGCAGATCACCCGTTGCGACCGATCCGGTTGCTGGTGAATGACGCGTTGAAACGGCTCAACGGGCTGTTCAGCGTCATCTACGCGGACACCGGCCGTGCCTCGATTGCGCCTGAGAAGCTGATGCGGGCGCTGCTGTTGCAGGTGTTCTACTCGGTGCGCAGCGAGCGCATGCTGATGGAGCAGATGCGCTACAACCTGCTGTTCCGCTGGTTTGTCGGGCTGGCGATTGAGGACGCGGTGTGGGACCACTCGGTGTTCTCGAAGAACCGCGACCGGCTTCTGGAGCATGAAGTCGTGGAAGCGTTCTTCACCGAAGTCATGAGCCTGGCGGACAAGCGGGGCTTGCTGTCGAGAGAGCATTTCTCGGTGGACGGCACGCTGATTCAGGCGTGGGCCAGTCACAAGAGCTTCCGCCGCAAGGACGGCCCGGACGATGGTCCGCCAGCCGGCGGTGGCCGCAACGCCGACACTGACTGGAAAGGCGAGCGACGTAGCAATGCCACGCACGAGTCGACTACTGATCCGGAGGCGCGATTGTTCAAGAAGAGCCACAAGAGCCCGGCCATCCTGTGCTACCACGGGCACATCCTGATGGAGAATCGCTCGGGGCTGGTGGTCGGCGCCGTGGTGAGTCACGCAGATGGTTTCGCCGAGCGGGCCAGCGCATTGCAATTGCTCGATTGCGTGCCAGGCGCTCATGCGAAGACAGTTGGTGCCGACAAGGCGTATGACACCCGCGACTTCGTGAACGATTGCCGCGCTCGCAACGTGACACCGCATGTCGCGCGCAACGATGAGCGTTGGGGCGGCAGCGCAATCGATGGTCGCACTTCGCGGCATACGGGCTACCGGATTAGCCAGATCATCCGCAAACGAATCGAAGAGCATTTCGGCTGGGGTAAAACGGTCGGTCGGATCCGGCAGACGGTCTATCGCGGTATCAAGCGCGTCGACCAGCACTTCAAGCTGACGATGGTTGCGAGCAATCTGACCCGCATGGCCCGAATGCCAGGGGTGGTGCCGCAAGGAGCAGCGCGATGAGCCGTCACGGCGTGAAGACTGCGCGCCAGCGGGGCTGCATGCGTGCGCATGCCCCGCGCGGATCGCGCGGCAAACCGGTA
>NZ_JBFRCK010000166.1:0-1209 GCF_040965775.1 Paraburkholderia sp. BR10954 | reverse complement strand
ATGCGCGGCGGGGCTACGAGGCGCCGCGCGGGGAGCTCGAGACGGTGCTGGCGCAGCTGTGGGCGGAGCTGCTGGGTCTGGAGCGGGTCGGTCGGCATGACCACTTCTTCGAGCTGGGCGGCCATTCACTGCTGGCCGTGCGGCTGCTCAGCCGGCTGTCGCAGATTGCGGGTGTGGAACTGTCGCTGGCGATGCTGTTCGCGCGGCCGGTGCTGGCCGATCTGGCGGCCAGCCTAGGCCGCCATCAGGAGGTCGCGGTCCCCGCCAACCTGATCACCGCGCACAGTACGGCGATCACCCCGGGGATGCTGCCGCTCATCGGGCTGAGCCAGCCGGAGATCGACCGGGTGGTGGCCACGGTGCCCGGGGGGCTGGCCAACATCCAGGACATCTATGCTCTGTCGCCGCTGCAGGAGGGCATCCTGTTCCATCATCTGCTGGCCAGCGAGGGCGATCCCTATCTGTTGGTCCGGGAGATGGCATTTGCCGGTCGTGACCTGCTGGAGCGCTATCTGGCGGCAGTGCAGCGGGTGGTGGACCGGCACGATATCCTGCGCACGTCGTTTGTGTGGGAGGGGCTGTCCAGTCCGGTGCAGGTGGTGTGGCGCCAGGCGCGGCTGGAGGTGGTGGAGGTTGAACTGGACGAGGCTGACGGGCCGGCTCACGAGCAGCTGCGGCGCCGGTTCGATCCGCGCGGGCAGCGCATCGATCTGGGGCGGGCGCCACTGATACGGTTTGTGACGGCCCGGGAGCCGGGTAGCGGGCGCTGGCTGCTGCTGGAGCTGCAGCATCATCTGATCGGCGATCACACGACCTCAGAGGTAATGCATGCGGAGGTCCGGAGCGTGCTGGCGGGACGCGCGCACGAACTGGCCGAGCCGCAGCCATTCCGTAACCTGATAGCGCAGGCGCGGCTGGGTGTGGGAGAGCAGGCGCATGAGCAGTTCTTCCGGGAGATGCTGTCGGACATCGACGGGCCGACGCTGCCGTTCGGGCTGGGCGAGGTGCGCGGCGACGGCAGCGGAACCCGAGAGGCGCAACGGATGCTGCCGCAGACGCTCAACGACCGGCTGCGGCAGCAGGCGCGGCGGCTGGGGGTGAGTCTGGCCAGCCTGTGCCATCTGGCGTGGGCGCAGGTGGTGGCGCGCAGCAGCGGGCGCGAGCAGGTGGTGTTCGGCACGGTGCTGTTCGGGCGCATGCATGGTGGCA
>NZ_JBFRCK010000165.1:0-1252 GCF_040965775.1 Paraburkholderia sp. BR10954 | reverse complement strand
TGGGCATGCCGAGCTTGTCGCAATAGTCCGGCAACTGCTGCTCGCATTGCCGCCACGGCAACAGGTGATCGCGATAGTCGGCGTACGCGTCGGAGCCCGATCCGCACAGATCGCCGACCCGCAGTTCCTCGGCCATGTACGAGAACACGCAGAGCTCGAGATACCGGCGATTGGTCGGCGATCCGTCGCCGTGCGAGCGCCGCACGAGCTTGCGCCACCGCGGCGCGGCGAAGCTCAGGTCGACGTCCGCATCGATCCACTCACGATGCAGCGATTCGTTCTCCAGCACCGCATCGAGTGCGTTCAGCAGCGAGCGGACCGGGCTTGTCGAATCCCATTCGAGCGTACGAGCGACACGCATCATGACCGAACGGTGCGCCTTGAAGTGCTTCCAGAGCAACGGTAGATAGTTGCGGCCGCTGAACGCGCGGATCGCCGCACAGCTCTCGCGCAACGGCTCCAGGTCGCCTTTCGGCGCGAGCAGCTTCCTGACCGCTCGGGCGATAGCCGTCTCATCGGATTCGTCGGCAAGGATGTCGACAACGCCGTCGAGCAAGCCTACGAGGTCTTCGACCTGATCACGCTGTTTGCGCTGAATGGCGTCCAGCTCGTCGCTTGCGCGCTTGTGGATGGCACCCATGCGCCGGACAAACATGTCGGCGAGATCGTCGCGGGCGCGTACACGCATGCGGTTGAGCAGCGCGACGATCAATGTGTAGCGCTTCTCGGGCAAAGTGTCGTTCCTGAGCGCGGACGCGTCGAGCGCCATCGCCTGATTGGCGAGCGAGCGCAGCTTCGAGGCCGGAATCCCGGCGATGGCCAGTGAAAAATCGCCGAGCTCATCGAGCCAGGCAATCTGGTCGATCAGCAGCTCCAGATGCTGGCGCGACGGGCGTTTCGCATGACGCTTGATCCTGTGGTAGGCAGTCTGTCGATTCGACAGATCCCGCGCGAGCAGCCGGTCAAGCGCGAGCTTCTGTTCATCGGTCAAGCGTCGCGTGACGCGCTTGAACAGTCGGGACTGCGCCCGGGCGTGGATCTGTTCAGTCAGCCGGTCGAGCGTCGAGAACGCCGGCAGCTCGATATCGCGCGCGATCAGCTCGTCGATCGTCGCGTTGATGATGTCCACCGGCTGGTCCATCGTCAGCGACGCCGTATGCGCTGCCCGTGTCGCGATCGCGTTCGCGTCGGTGCCGTAATACGGTTTCACGTCGAGCCAGGTGCGAACCGCCGCGTAATGCCGGAACAGCGT
>NZ_JBFRCK010000164.1:0-1305 GCF_040965775.1 Paraburkholderia sp. BR10954 | reverse complement strand
GAAACCCCGTTCGTAGAGTCGGTTCAGCACATCCCAGTCGAAACCCTTCCATGCGCGGTATCGGGCATGCAGGGTCAGGTAGAGAAGTGCCAGGGCGACTTCATCAATTGCGTCGGTGTTGATGTTCATGATGCTTCGCCCGCGGCCGTCCGGACCCGCATACAAAACCGTTCGAGACTGGCCAGAATTTCATCAGCCGACTTGCTCCAGGAAAACGGTTGTGGATTGGCGTTGTAGATGTCCAGGTATTGACGGATCGCGTCTTCGAGTTGACGTGTCGAGCGATGCGTACCGCGTCGAAGGTATTTTTCAGTGAGCGAGGCGAACCAACGCTCGACCTGATTAAGCCACGACGCCGAGGTGGGCGTGAAGTGAACATGGAAGCGAGGATGTCGAGCGAACCAGGCTTTGATCGAGGGCGTTTTGTGCGTGCCATAGTTGTCCATCACCAGATGCACATCCAGGTGCGATGGCACACTGGCTTCGATGGTGCGCAGAAAGCGCACGAATTCGCTGCTGCGATGGCGCCGATGTACCTCGCCGATCACCTCGCCAGTAGCGATGTCCAGCGCCGCGAACAGCGTAGTCGCGCCGTGGCGCATGTAATCGTGCGTGCGTCGTTGCGGGATGCCGGGTGCCAACGGCAGCATGGGTTGCGTGCGATCGAGCGCCTGAATCTGGCTCTTCTCGTCCACGCACAACACCATGGCCTTAAGCGGCGGATCCAGGTAAAGCCCGACGATATCTCGCACCTTGTCGACGAACATCGGATCACTGGAGAGTTTGAACGTTTCCTGCCGATGCGGCTGCAGACCAAAAGCACGCCAGATCCGTGTGACCGCCGTTTGCGACAATTTCATCTCGCGAGCCATCGTGCGCGTGCTCCAGTGAGTCGCGTCGACAGGTACGGACTCAAGCGTCTTTGCGATGACCGCATCGACGCGAGCGTCATCAATCGTCCTCGGCGCGCCGGGCCGAGGCGCATCAAGCAGTCCGTCCAGACGATGCATTACGAATCGCGCCCGCCACTTCGAGACCGTTTGCTGAGAGACCCTCTGTTTCGCCGCAACGCTCTTGTTGTCCAGGCCATCGGCACAGGCCAACACGATGCGCGCCCGCAATGCGAGGGCTTGTGCGGTCTTGCGTCGCATTGTCAGCGCTTGCAGTTCTTCGCGCTCCGATTCGCTCAGCACCAGTTCCCCTTTGGGCCGTCCGCTCATCCTTGCCCCCTCGCATCAAGTGCCACATAGAACACTTTAGTACGTGATCGGCATCATTCAATGAATTTTTAACTCAAGACACTAG
>NZ_JBFRCK010000163.1:0-1310 GCF_040965775.1 Paraburkholderia sp. BR10954 | reverse complement strand
TGAGATTGACCCGCAAAAACGGACATCTATCCTTTGGAGAAGGAGGTGCCGATTATGGCCAAGCATCGTACCCCGTACCCGGCGGAATTTCGGGCGCAACTGGTCGAGCTGGTGAAGGCCGGACGCAGGCCGGAGGAATTGGAGAAGGAGTTCGAGCCGACTGCACAGACCATCTACAACTGGGTGGCGCAGGCTGATCGCGACGCAGGTGTGCGGCATGACGGTCTGACCGCAGCCGAACGGCAGGAACTCACACGATTGCGTCGTGAGGTCCGGCAACTGAAGATGGAGCGCGACATACTCTCTCACGCGGCAGCCTGGTTCGCGAGGGAGACGGGATCCGTTCCACCGAAGGGCGGTACGGATTCATGAAAGCGAACCGGGTCCGCTGGCCCGTTGCGATGATGGCACGGCTGCTCGGTGTCTCGACGAGCGGCTATTACATTTGGCTGGTGCGAGAGCCCGCGATGCGCACGCGTAGCGATGCGCAACTGCTCGCGCGCATCCGCACGCTGCATGCGAGCTCGCGCGGCACGTATGGGGCACCGCGTATCCATGCGCAGCTCGCGCGCGAAGGCGTACGCGTGGGGCGCAAACGGGTGGCGCGCCTCATGCGTATGGCGGGTCTCTGCGGGGCAAGCCGGCGGCGCTGGCCGCGCACCACACGGCCGCGCGCTGGCGCCCGGCGTGCGCCTGATCTGGTGCGCCGGCATTTCAGTGCCGAGGCGACAAACGTGCTGTGGGTCGCAGATGCGACCTATGTACCAACGGGAGAAGGATTCCTCTATCTGGCGGTTGTGCTGGATGTATTCAGTCGTCGCGTAATCGGCTGGGCGACGTCCAACCATCTGTACACCGAACTGATGCTACGGGCGTTGGACATGGCGTTGCAGCAGCGACGCCATGACGGTGTGATTCTTCATTCGGACCAAGGCTGTCAATACACGTCCATTGCCTTCGGGCGGCGCTGCCGCGAAGCCGGCGTGCAACCGTCGATGGGGACCGCCGGCGACGCCTATGACAACGCGATGTGTGAGTCGTTCTTCGGCACGCTCGAAGCCGAACTGCTCTGTCGCGAACACTTCGCGACCCACGAACTGGCAAGGCGGCGTCTGTTCTCGTTTCTGGAGAGCTGGTACAACATACGCCGCCTCCACAGCAGCATCGGCTACTGCTCGCCGCTCGAGTTCGAAAACCTGCATGCACAAGATCAAAGCTTGTCGTCGCGCGGGTTGCCCACCGCCGGGCAGCGTGGTCGTGACAGGCGACCCGCCGCCCGGCCGTGGACAACCCGCGATTTGATCTTATCG
>NZ_JBFRCK010000162.1:0-1336 GCF_040965775.1 Paraburkholderia sp. BR10954 | reverse complement strand
ATGCGTGCGCATGCCCCGCGCGGATCGCGCGGCAAACCGGTAATTCAGCGGGAAATTGCACGCGCAAGTCTCCTGAACGTAGCTTCGGTCGTCATGACGGGGCGCTTTTCAACAGCCTGCTAGGAAATCAAAGCCATCCGAAATGTGCGTAACTCTGGTTTTTTCCTCAGAAAGCGTAAGCCCTCTTTCGGCCAAGAAATCACGCACCAGCGGCCTTACTTCGTTCTCAAGCAGCTCTTTAGAGCGGCCCGTGATCACAAAGTCATCCGCATACCGGACGAAGTACACTTGGAGCTTTTTCGACCTACTGTTGTGGCCGTCAAGCTTGCGCGACCCGTAGCGCTTACCCAACAAGTCTTCAAGCCCATCAAGCACCAAGTTTGCCAGCGTCGGAGAAATAATCCCTCCTTGTGGCGTTCCCGCGTCCGTCGAATACAGCAGCTTCTTGTCGATATATCCCGATCGCAACCACTTCTGGAGCGTCAACTTGTCCGTACAGATGTGCTTCAACATCCAGTCATGGCTAATGTGGTCGAAACAGCCTTTGATGTCACCTTCAAGCACCCACGCAGCCGCCCCTTTCTTGGCGAGGGCTGAAAAGAGCTTGCCAATGGCATCGTGAGCCGACCGTTCCGGCCGGAATCCATAGCTGTCATGGTCCGCCAAAGTCTCCGACACCGGCTCCAATGCAAGCAAATACAACGCTTGCATGGCCCGGTCCTTCATCGTCGGGATCCCCAGCGGCCTCAACTTGCCGTTGGACTTCGGGATGTACATCCGGCGAAGCGGCCTCGGCTTGTAGCCTTGCCGCTTCAACGACAGAGCCCCGTTGACTTTCGCCTCCGGAGTAGACCAGGTGACCCCGTCTACGCCTGCCGTTCTTTTTCCCTGATTTTCAGTGACTCGTCGAACAGCCAAAACTTTCGCCGACAACGAGTGAGTCAGCAACCATTGCAAAGCTTGCACTTTGCGCCAGCGGCGTTCTCGAGTTGCCTTCGCGATACGGACTTGCAGCTTCCTTACCTCCGAATAGCATTTATCCCATGGGATTTCGTGCCAGTCGATAGTAGGAGCCGCATCCGCCAATACAGCAGCAGTCATTTGCTTTACTCCCTAAAGAGAAGTTCCGCGAGTGTTCTCGCGATGGTGACCATGACCAAGTCAGCAGGCTTTCGCCTCAGCGCAGGGGCGCCTATCCGCTCCATTACAGAGTCGGGTCTGAATAATTCGTTTTGGACGGCGCTTGCCCTCACGGCTGGTATTCGACAGCGATTGAGCGGTTGAGCAAAGCGGCCAGAACAGCGGCGTAAAAAAGCCTCAGCTTCCTGAGGATCAT
>NZ_JBFRCK010000161.1:0-1411 GCF_040965775.1 Paraburkholderia sp. BR10954 | reverse complement strand
AAAATGGAATGAACGCCTCCCGCCGGAGATGGCGGTGGAAACAAAGAAGGACGGCGGATTCTCATCTGGCGGATCATGAGGGTTCATAGGCCAAACCAACCGGAGGCTTCAAATGAAACTCACGCCAGTAGGAGTCGACATTGCCAAGAACGTATTCCAGATCCATTACGTGGACACGGAAACGGGCGAGATCGTGAACCGGCAGATCAAGCGAGCCAGGTTTCTGGAGCACTTCGCAAACCGGGCCCCCTGTCTGATCGGCATGGAAGCCTGCGGCGGATCGCAGCACTGGGCGCGACGGCTGCTCGAAATGGGACACCAGGTAAAGCTGATGCCGGCGAAGTTCGTCAAGGCCTTCAACATCGGCAACAAGAACGACCCGGCTGATGCGCGCGCAATCTGGCTGGCAGTCCAGCAGCCGTGCAAGGCGGTGGCGGTCAAGACCGAAGCGCAGCAGGCCGTGCTGGCGCTGCACCGGATGCGGCAGCAATTGGTGAAGTTCCGCACGATGCAGATCAACAGCATACGAGGTTTGCTGACCGAGTACGGTGAAGTGATGGGTAAAGGCCGGTCCGCGTTGGATAAAGCGATAGCCGGTGTGCTCGAGAGGCTGGCCGAACGATTGCCCGCGGTACTCATTGAGACGCTACGCGAGCAGTGGAATGGGCTGGAGAAGCTGGACCGGCAGATTGCCGAGATAGAGCGACGCCTGCGGGAGTGGATGAGACAGGACAAGGCATGCAAGAGCATCGCTGAGGTACCCGGCATAGGTCTGCTGACGGCAACGGCAGCGGTTGCGACGATGGGTGACCCCAAGTCGTTCAGCTCGGGGCGCGAGTTTGCCGCATGGGTCGGTTTGGTACCTCGACAAGCCGGTTCTGGTGGGAGGGTGCTCTTGCTGGGGATCAGCAAAAGGGGAGATACGTATCTGCGCACACTCCTGATTCACGGCGCCCGCAGTGTGCTGTACAACGCGAAGAATCGTGGGGCATGGGTTGAGCGGATCGCAAAGCGGCGACCACCAAACGTGGTACTCGTAGCCCTAGCTAACAAGATTGCCCGGACAATCTGGGCGATCCTTGCCCATGATCGAAATTATGAAAAAGACTTCGTAAGCGCGAAACCCACATGAACGATGTCACCCCGCGACACAAAATGCTCACCATCTGATAAGGGAAAAGGTTGCGTTGGCGATTGAGTGCTATGACGAATCAGGTCGGACCGTGACTCGCTAAACCTGCATATGACAGAGAGCTCCGAGCTCTTACGGAAAATGAGGTGCGAGTCAGCGGATTTCATCGGGGCCCGCAGCCAACCAACAGGCTGCAACAAGGCCGGATATAAAGGTGCAGCCCAACCTACGTCACGTCATAGCGCACAAAAGCCTAGCAAACGGGAGGCGTTCATATAA
>NZ_JBFRCK010000160.1:0-1475 GCF_040965775.1 Paraburkholderia sp. BR10954 | reverse complement strand
CTGAGCTTTACCCACAAGTCCGCTTGTAAACTGGTTCGGACGGTGTTAACTTTCGCGCATTCAATTGATGTAGCGGCTGCGGATTGGCGATCGGAGACGACACGGCAGACTGGGCGAGCGAGGAATTCGCGCAAGCGGATCTCGGAGACGCTCGCCTGTCGCATCGCCTGATTGTATTAGCACGTCAACTGGCGAGCAGCCCCCACACGTCGCTGCCGCAGGCTCTCTCGCCTGCTGAACTGAAGGCGGCCTACCGGTTCTTTGACAACGACCAGATCGACACCGACGGTGTACTGGCGCCGCATATCGCGCAGACGCTGCACCGTATGGAGCAGATCCCGGTGGTGCTGGCGATACAGGACACCACCGAATTCAACCTGACGCATCTGCCTGCCACAGATGGTTTGGGGCGCTGTACCGGTGGCAATGAACGCGGGTTCCTGATGCACAGCCTGCTGGCAGCCAGTCCGGAAGGCTTGCCGCTCGGCGTACTGGGCATGAAGACGTGGGCGCGTCGCGAAGGGACCCAGGGCAGCGCCGCGCAGCGCAAATCCCGGCCCATCCACGAGAAGGAAAGCATCAAGTGGATCGAGGGACTTGCGCACCTGTCGGCGCTGAAGTCGCGCTGTGAGCACACGCAAGTCGTTGGCATCGGTGATCGCGAAAGCGATGTCTATGAACTGTTTGCTGCGCAACGCCCGGACGGAGTGGACTGGCTGGTGCGCGCGGCGTGGAACCGCTGCGCGCGGCACCCCCAGCGCTATCTCTGGCAAGCAGTACTGGACACCCCCGCAGCAGGTCACACCGAGTTACTGGTGCCAGCCAAAGGGACTCGCCCCCAGCGCACTGCACGCCTGACATTGCGATACGCATGCGTACGTCTGCGACCGCCTCAAACGCGGACCCGTTTGCCCGAGCTGGACGTTTTCGCCGTGCACGTCATCGAGGACAAACCGCCTGCCGGTATCGAGCCACTCGAATGGATGCTGCTCACCTCGGTGCCCACTCACTCGCCCGGGCAGGCACTTGAGCGGCTGCAATGGTATGCACGGCGCTGGACGATTGAATCCTGGCACCGGGTACTCAAGAGTGGCTGCCGCATCGAGGCCCGCCAGTTCGGCACGCTCGAACGCTTTGTTCGGGCCACCTCCCTGTTCGCGGTCATTGCCTGGCGCATTCTCTACACCACGCTGCTGGCGCGGCTGGACGGTGACCTGCCTTGTGAGGTGGTCCTCCAGCCCGTCGAATGGCAAGCCCTGTATTGCCGAGTGCATCGAACCACCCGGCCACCTGACACGGTGCCGTCGCTGCATAAGGCGATACGATGGATTGCTGCCCTGGGCGGCTACCTGAATCGACGTCATGATCCACCACCCGGCGCCACGGTCATCTGGCGAGGTTTCCTCGTCTTGCACGAAATCACCGAGATGTTCCGTATCTTTAATTCAGGTCCGTAACTTGTGGGTAAAGCTCAG
>NZ_JBFRCK010000159.1:0-1476 GCF_040965775.1 Paraburkholderia sp. BR10954 | reverse complement strand
GCGTGCGCATGCCCCGCGCGGATCGCGCGGCAAACCGGTAATTCAGCGGGAAATTGCACGCGCAAGTCTCCTGAACGTAGCTTCGGTCGTCATGACGGGGCGCTTTTCAACAGCCTGCTAGGCCTTCAAGTTCGAACTGATGCCCAACGGCGAAATGCTGCGCAACATGCGCCAGTTCGCGGGCGCGTGCCGGTTCGTCTATAACAAGGCGCTGGCGTTGCAGGACGAACGCCACAAGGGCGGCGAGAAGAAGCTCGGCTACGCCGGCCTGTGCAAGCTGCTCACGGAGTGGCGCAACGGCGCGGAAACGCCGTGGCTCAAGGATGCTCCAGTCCATCCGCTCCAGCAGGCCCTGAAGGACCTTGAGCGCGCCTACGCCAACTTCTTCGAGAAGCGGGCCGACTTCCCCCGTTTCAAAAGAAAGGGCGAGCAGGATGGGTTCCGCTACCCGGACCCGAAGCAGATTAAACTGGACCGCGAGAATGGTCGGATCTTCCTGCCCAAAATGGGCTATATCCGTTACCGCAATAGCCGCACGGTGCGCGGTGAGGTCCGCAGCGCGACCGTTTCGCTGCGCGCCGGGAGGTGGTACGTGTCCATCCTCACGGCTTGCGAGGTTGAGCAGGCGGTTCCGCAAGGCCCAGCAGTCGGTATCGACGTCGGCGTGTCGCGCTTCGCGACTTTAAGTGATGGCACGTTCATCGCGCCGCTCGCGAGCTTCCGGAAACACGAGCAACGGCTCGCTAAGTACCAGCGCCGCCTGACGCGCAAGGTGAAGGGCTCAACAAACTGGAAGAAGACGAAGGCCCGCATCCAGCGCATCCACGCGCGCATCGCCGACGCCCGCGCAGACTTTTTGCACAAGGCTTCGAACACGATCAGCAAAAACCACGCAATGATCGCCGTCGAAGACCTGAAGGTCAGAAACATGACGAAATCGGCCAGAGGTACGGTCGAGCAGCCTGGTCGCCAGGTGCGCCAGAAGGCTGGCCTCAACAAGGCCATTCTGGATCAGGGCTGGGGCGAGTTTCGCCGTCAGCTGGAGTACAAGACGGCGTGGCGCGGCGGATTCTTCTTCGTCGTCGATCCGCGCAATACGAGCCGGAGGTGCCCGTGCTGCGGCCACATCTCGGCCGACAATCGCAAGACGCAAGCGCTATTCGCCTGCACCAGGTGCGGCCACGAAGCGAACGCCGATCACGTGGGCGCGCTCAATGTTTTAGCGGCAGGACATGCCGCGATTGCCTGTGGAGGGATGGCGCAGTCAGGCCGCCCGATGAAGCAGGAACCCGCCGAAGTGACTCAGGCCATCGCAGCCTGAGCGCTGTAGGAATCCTCTTCCTTCAGGGCTGAGCTTTACCCACAAGTTACGGACCTGAATTAAAGATACGGAACATCTCGGTGATTTCGTGCAAGACGAGGAAACCTCGCCAGATGACCGTGGCGCCGGGTGGTGGATCATGACGTCGATTCAGG
>NZ_JBFRCK010000158.1:0-1488 GCF_040965775.1 Paraburkholderia sp. BR10954 | reverse complement strand
TTGTAACATACCTCGGAATGCGAACCTTGTTGTTGCCTCAGAACACCTTGTCCGCATTACCCATCCGTTTCACCCATTCAGCGGGCAGCGACTTCTGTATATTGGTGAACGCTATAACCGGTCTGGCAGACGTCTCTTGCTGCGCATCGACGACAAGAGCTATTGCTCCGTTCCTCCGAAGTGGACCGATATGAGCGAACCCGATCCTGAAGTCACGATCGGACGAGCTCGCGCGCTGTTCACGGTTGCGGATTTGATGGAGCTTGCGCTCCTCGTGAGACGCTTCTCTTCGCACAGGCATGCAGAGGACGCCTCGCCGATGTAAGAGTAATTATGTCGCTTATGTAAGGTAATTAACGCCGCATATCCTGACTTTCTGTTTTTTGCTAGTCGCTGAGATTGTCCATATTTCGTGCCGTTACTGTTCAAAGTAATAGAACTTGACAAGTTTCATTGTGCGGCATAATTTAATTACACAAACGTGCAAACTTTCGGAGTGACCGTGCCACCGAACGAACGCAAGCACTCGAAGACCGATGTTCTCGCGGAAGACGGTACGCTGAATCCGACACCAGAGAGCGTTCTTGATCCCAAGTTCCAGGAAGGCGGATTCTTCGATCCCCACGACGCCGTGCAGGTCAAGTACGAGATGTTGCGCCGGGTCTCGGTAGAGAAGGCGTCGGTGACGCAGATCTCCGACGAATATGGTGTCTCGCGACCGACCTTCTATCAGGCGCGGGCAGACTTCGAGGAAGGAGGCATCGCAGGTTTGGTCCCGAGGAAGCGTGGACCACGCGGTCCACACAAGATCCAGGGCGACGTATTGGCCTTTCTCAAATCGCAGTTCACGCCCGGGGAACCGATTCGGGCACGCGAACTGGCAAAGCTGGTTCGCAAGGAATTTGGTCTCGATGTGCATCCTAGAACGATCGAGCGCGCCTTCGGTGTAAAAAAAACGGCGGAATAGCACGAACCGGTGCCTGGCCGTTGGTAGTTTCATCTGCAATCGCTGCGCAATACGAGGTGCTGCGCTCCGCCGTGCTTGGCGAGGCCTTGCCCGCAGAGGCCCGCCGCGGACTCAGCGTCTTTCTTGCTCGAGGCATGTGGGCATGGGCACGCATGATGGTTCCAGGGCGTGCTCCGCTGGATCCGATCGGTACCCGGTCCTCTTCGTACACACAGTCCTTCGAGCGCCAGAGCGTCATCTATGCACTCGCCGGCATGGCTATGGCGCTCAATGAGCGGAGAAGACTGTGAACGCATCGCTTAAAGTTCAACCTCACCACCTCGAACGGAGTGCTTACCTTTACATCCGGCAATCGTCGATGCGGCAAGTCGTCGAGAACGTTGAGAGCACGAAGCGGCAATACGCCTTGCGTGGGCGTGCGACCGCGCTCGGCTGGCGCGACGAGCAGATCGTCACGATCGACAGCGATCAGGGCGAATCGGGAGCATCAGCGTCATGGCGGGAGGGGTTTCAACGGTTGG
>NZ_JBFRCK010000157.1:0-1536 GCF_040965775.1 Paraburkholderia sp. BR10954 | reverse complement strand
AACAGTTCCCGGCCAAGACTCAACCGCGACATTACTCTTCCCCAACTGATTCGCGCTGCTTTCAAGATAGCTGAGCGGGGCGTCAATGCCTGGACTTTGGTAAACCTTAACAAAATGAGGTCTCCTATCTTCGCATTTTCGCCTGACAGCACAGGGAATCCCTCCTTGTCCAGCAGATGATGCAACAGACGAGGTTCACGAAGGCTTCATGGATGAATGCCAGACTTTCGATACGGATGGCGCAGTCGCCCTTTTTATTCAAGGCTCGTCTCAAAAGTTGAAGCATCCACAAAATCCGGGTCGCTTCAAATAGCCAATTGGAGTGATCTATGTACGCGGTGCCCTCGTTGTCACGTCTTCGAACACACTTTTCCGGGTTTGTCGTTCTCGCCGCCTTCATTCTTACGTCTCAACCGTCAGCGGCCTGTCCGTCAGTTGAAGCAAGAATGGCCGGCTTGTTTGATCCACAAAAAGGACATTTTAACGTCACAGTGCTCGCGCATCGCGGACTCTGGGGCGAGTCCGCGCCGAATCCGCGCACGCCCGAGAATTCGCTCGCGTCGCTGCAGGCGGCAGATGATGCATGCTGCGACGCGGTGGAACTCGACGTGAAGCTAACGAGCGAAGGCGTACCGGTCATCATGCACGATTTCAACCTGGGGCGCACGACGGACGTGTATAACTTCGTCGGCGATAAGACACAATATGATCCAATTCTAAACACAGGCTCGAATCCTGCCGTGAACACAGTGCCTTGGGAAACCGTCAAGGGACTGAATCTCTTAACGCCGTCGCGTGACAGCGCCACAGACTATACCGTGCCCAGTGTCACTGACGTGTTCGACTATTGGAAAGAACATCATTTGACGATTCCGATCATCTTCGATGCCAAAACGAAAGATGCGGTGCATGCCATCGACGTCCGCGCACGAGAACAATTCGGGGATCGAGCGCGCGACATTGTCGCCGTAAAGGTCAACGCAACTCTCTATCCGACCTACGCTTCATTCAGTAGTGGTGCAACCGCTATTCGAGCCATACCCGTTTACACAACCAATATGTTGGGGAAAATTGATGTACCGGCTTCGATCGATGATTGGCGGGAACGCCGCGGCAGCACAGCATTCGAGGTCAACGTAAAACAGTTCCTTGGATTGCTTCAAGGCCAACTCGACACGGTCAAAAATGCCAACTATGCAGTTGGCGTCTTTAACGCTATCCCTGATGGGCCAGGTGACGGCCAGTTCTATTACAACGACGGACATTGTTGCTACCGGTTATCAGATCTCTATTTCTCTTATTCTGGCGGCAAGGACACGGCCGACAATCGAGGCGACTTTGACTATTTGCGCGGGCAAAGCTTTACGTTCATAACCACCGACAAACCGACAGGGCTACGCGACTACCTCCGTGCGAGGGGGCTTCACGACTAGTCCATTGAACCAATGAAATTGCACCGGTCTAAAGGTGCATGGGCAAAATCAAAGAGCTATTGTCGAATCTGGTGTACAGGGGAAGCGGCAGGATGTTGAGAAG
>NZ_JBFRCK010000156.1:0-1587 GCF_040965775.1 Paraburkholderia sp. BR10954 | reverse complement strand
TCGTCGGCTTCCATCTCGAACGCGAACGGCATCGCGGCGGCGAACGGCGCTTCCTGCAACGCGCGCTGACAGAACGCGTGGATCGTGTGGATCGCGGCCTGATCGAAGGTGCGCAGCGCACGGCGCACGACCTTCAACGCCGCCTCGCGCCCGATACCGTTCTGCGGCGCGAGCGTCGTTTCGAATAGCCGGCGGATGAACGGATCGTCGCCGTTGTCGTCCATCTCAATCGCGCGATGCAGTTCCGCGAGACGGCCGCGTATGCGCTCGTGCAACTCCGCGGTCGCGGCCTTCGTGAACGTGACGACTAGAATCTGATCGGCGTTCAGGTTCTTTTCGAGCAGCAGCCGCACGTACAGCGCGCAGATGTTCCACGTCTTGCCGGTGCCCGCCGACGCTTCGATCTGGTTCACGCCGTCGAGCGGACACGCGAACACGTCGAGCTCGTCGGCGACGAGGTTTTGATGGCGCAGCGCTTCGCTCATGAGGCGCTCCGCACATGCTGGATCAGTGGCTTGAAGACGATCGCGGCGAGGCTGCCGAACGGTTCGGCGAGCGTGAGCGGCGTGCCGCGCAGCGCGATGCGCAACGCGGGGTCGTCGGATTCGCCGCGCACACGGTCGTTGATCCATACGCCCTGTGCCGCCGCTTCGCTTTCGCTGACTCTCGCCCATGCGCTCTTCGGGAAGAAGCGCAGCGGCAGCCGGCGGCCGGCATTGAAGAGCGCCGCCAACGGCGCGAGTTCGTCGAGCGGCGCCGCAACGGGCGCAAGCTCGAAGCTCTCGCCGCTGCCGTGCCACACGGTGCGGCGCGGACCGTCCGGCTGCGCCGCGCAATAGACCAGATGCGCGAGCCACGCGGACAGATAGTCGCGCGCGCTGGCTTTGGCATAACGAAAGATCACTTGTCCCGTTCCGGTCAGCAGGTTCAACGTGCCGCGCATTTGCAGCGGCGTTTCGGCGGACTCGCGCAGCAGCGCGTCGTAGTCGCCGAACAGCGAATTGGCGCTGTCGGTGCGATCACCGTCTTGCGGCCAGCGCGGCATGATGTCGAGCACGAACGGCAAGCGCTCGACACCGGCGGCCACTTCGCGCCGCACGCTTTGCGCCAACTGCCGCAGCGCGGACAGTTCGCGCGCGCGCCACACCGCGCCGGTCGCGCCGCCCGGCAACTCGGGGCTGGCCTCGGCGACGCGCTGCACGCGGCTGTACGTCACCTCATCTGCGGTGTCGGCGTCGAGCAGCACTGGCAACAGGCGCTCGGCGAGCGCGTCCCGGCCCGCATAGTCGAGATCGAACGGCTCGGTATCGAGCAGCTCGCCCTGCGCATCTGACAACGCAATGCCGAGCCGGTCGCGCAACAGCGCGCGCGCCGGATGACGCCAGAAACGCACGAAGTCGTCGAACTGCACCTCGTGCATATCTTCCGGCGGCAGCGGTTGATCGAAGAACGGCGCGGCGGCGGCATGCTGCGGTTCGGCGAGCAATGTGGCCAGCTCGGCGCGATCGGCGTCGTAGGTGAACAGATCGGGCTTCGCCGCAAAATAGTCCGACGCGAACGCCTGCAACGGATGCTCGACGATGAACT
>NZ_JBFRCK010000155.1:0-1765 GCF_040965775.1 Paraburkholderia sp. BR10954 | reverse complement strand
CCCCCGTCGGCGCACTCGAGATCGCACTGGCCGACATCTGGCGTGAACTGCTCGGCGTCCACACAGTCAGTCGACACGATTCGTTCTTTGCTCTTGGCGGACACTCCCTGCTCGCTGTTCAAATGATCGAACGGCTGCGCCGTCTGGACCTGAGTCTGGCTGTACGCGACCTGTTCCAGACCCCGGTGCTGTGCGCACTGGCTCGCGTCCTAGGCCAGCATCGCGAAGTGCCGGTGCCGCCTAATCAGATTGCGCTGGATTGCCAGACCATCACGCCCGACCTGCTGCCTCTAATCGATCTCACTCAGGACGAAATCGATCGTATCGTGGCGAATGTACCGGGGGGGACCTCTAAGATACAGGACATCTATGCCCTTTCCCCCTTACAGGACGGCATCCTGTTTCACCACCTGCTGGCCACTGACGGTGACCCCTATCTGCTGCTCGTTCAAATGGCTTTCACGGAACGTGATACGCTGGACCGCTATTTGGCCGCGGTCCAGCACGTTGTCAATCGACACGACATTCTGCGTACCGCATTCGTCTGGGAAGGCCTGTCGAATCCCGCCCAGGTGGTCTGGCGGCAAGCTTCGCTGCCAGTAACTGAGCTGAAACTCTCGCCGGCAGACGGTCCCGTTACCGTCCAACTGGCTGAGCGTTTCGATCCCCACCAGTACCGGATCGATCTAAGCCAGGCGCCGCTGCTGCGCCTTGTAGTCGCGCAAGATGAACAAGGACGCTGGATCCTACTCACCCTGCTACATCATCTGATTAGCGACCATTCGACGCTAGAGGTGATGCAGGCAGAGGTGCGGGCATTCATGGAAGATCGAGGTGCAACGCTGCCATCGCCCGAACCGTTCCGTAATCTTATCGCACAAGCCCGACTGGGAACCGCGACAGATGAACACGAACGCTTCTTCCGGGCAATGCTCGCGGACGTCACTGAGCCAACGCTGCCGTTCGGGCTGGTCGAGGTACACCGTGATGGCTCTCAGGTAGGCGAGACCCGGCGAATGCTATCCTCCAATTTGAACCTGAGGCTGCGTGCACAGGCCCAACGCCTGGGCGTGAGTCTCGCCAGCTTGTGTCATGTCGCGTGGGCGCAAGTGCTTGCGCGTACCAGTGGCCAGGAACAGGTCGTATTCGGCACGGTCTTGTTCGGGCGGATGCAAGCAGGCGAAGGAGCAGACCGGGCGATGGGGCTGTTCATCAACACGCTGCCGCTTCGGTTGGATATGGATGAGGTCAGTGTGGCCGAGCGCGTGCGTCATACGCATGCAAGGCTGGCGGAATTGCTGGAGCACGAACATGCATCGCTCGCACTGGCTCAGCGATGCAGTGGCGTACCGGCAGGCACGCCGCTGTTCAGTGCGCTGCTGAATTACCGGCATAACTCGATACCGTTCGGCGAGACCGAGGCGAACGACACCTTGTCGGGTATCGAAATGCTTAGCTCCCACGAGAGGACCAACTATCCATTCGTGCTATCGGTGGAGGATTACGGACAGGCGCTGGGGGTGACGGCGCAGGTGCAATCGCCCATTGATTCGCAGCCGGTATGTGGGTATATGGAGCAGGCGCTCCGCAGTCTGGCCGATGCGCTGGAGCAGACTCCTGGTCAGCCGGTGCGTCAATTGGAGGTGGTGCCCAAAGCGGAGCGGGAGCTGCTGCTGCAGACCTGGAACGCAACCGAGGCGCCCTATCCCGATCAGGCGTGCATCCACCAGTTGTTCGAAGAGCAAACCAAGCGAACGCCCGAAGC
>NZ_JBFRCK010000154.1:0-1794 GCF_040965775.1 Paraburkholderia sp. BR10954 | reverse complement strand
CATCCGACAAGGTCATCGCCATGCTCAAGGCGAGGCTTTAATGGAGAGTAGCAGGGGCGCGGGCTCCCCGGCTCGCGCTCGATCGACGTGTCTACTCCACATACGGAAAGACTCCCCATAAGGCACGTAATGGAGTGCGCTCCATTACCTGCCGCAACCGGCACTGCCCGAAGTGCCAGTCGTTCGCCCGCGCAGAGTGGCTCGACCGCCGTCAGGCGGACCTGCTGCCCGTGCCGTACTTCCATGTGGTATTCACCGTGCCGCAGGAGATCTCGGCCCTTGCATTCCAGAACAAGCGCACCGTCTACGACATCCTGTTTCAGGCAACTGCCGAAACGCTGCAGACAATCGCCGCGGATCCTAGGCATCTTGGCGCCACGATCGGCTTCATCGCGCTCCTGCACACCTGGGGGCAGAATCTGGTCCACCATCCCCATCTGCACTGCGTGGTTCCTGGTGGCGGCCTGGCTGCCGACGGCACGCGCTGGGTGGCGTGTAGGCCTGGGTTCTTCCTGCCGGTGCGCGTGCTCTCCCGCCTGTTCCGTCGACTGTTTCTCGAACGCCTGCAACATGCGTTCGATGCCGGCACCCTGGGTTTCTTCGCGTCACTGGCCCATCTGTCCGAGCCGGGCGAGTTTGCCCGCTATCTGTCGGGCACGCGTCGTACCGAATGGGTGGTCTATGTCAAGGAGCCGTTCGGTGGTCCGCAGCAGGTGCTCGACTATCTCGGCCGCTATACCCACCGCGTTGCGATCTCCAACCACCGGCTGCTCAGTCTCACTGACGGGCACGTGACGTTTCGCTGGAAAGACTATCGTCATCCAGACAAGCCACGCGTCATGCGCCTGCACGTTCACGAGTTCCTGCGCCGCTTCCTGCTGCACGTGCTGCCCCGCGGACTGCAACGGATACGCCACTACGGGCTGCTTAGCAACCGGCTGCGCGTGACCCGCATTGCCGCATGCCGACACCTGCTTGGCGCACAGCCTGCCCAAGCCCGGACGACGCCCAGACCTGATTACCGCGATCGTTACGCGCAGTTGACCGGCCGATCGCTGCGCGACTGCCCGGTCTGCAGACACGGTCACATGATCTGCATCGCATGCCTCCTGCCTGGCGCGTTACCCCGGGCACCGCCGAACCACCCATGAAACCCGAATCGTCACCACTGGCACGCAGGAACCGATACGTCCTCACGGCTCCGCTGGACACGCATGTCCGCTGCGATCCCGGCCTGCCTTCTACGCGTGACGAACCTGTTCGCGACCCACCAAGATCGCACGCGCCTGGCCGAATCGTGTGCCTAGCACCGCCCGTATGCATGCTTCAATCCCGGAAGCCAATCGCCACAGCCATCCCACGCCAATTCAATTCCCATAGCCACCGTCAGTGGAGCGGTTTAGCTCAACGAATTGTTAGCGGAACGGGAACGGCCCGTTCGCCGTGCCTGCGAGTAACTCATTGCGCCGTTCCCGTTCCGCTAACAATCCTCTGGGTTATCAACACGAAAATCACCAAGGCGCAAGCGGAAACTGTCCTCGATACCGCAACGAAGCTGTTTGATCTCATCGTCGAATCAAACGGAATCAGCGAAGACATGCCTAAAAGGGAAGCCCTTTATGACAAGTTTGTCTTCGGAGTGCTCGCCGAGGTCATGCTGGATACAACTCTCTAGCAGGCTGTTGAAAAGCGCCCCGTCATGACGACCGAAGCTACGTTCAGGAGACTTGCGCGTGCAATTTCCCGCTGAATTACCGGTTTGCCGCGCGATCCGCGCGGGGCATGCGCACGCAT
>NZ_JBFRCK010000153.1:0-1860 GCF_040965775.1 Paraburkholderia sp. BR10954 | reverse complement strand
CAGGGGTTCCTGCATCTCATCCATTCCGCGCATCGCATCCGCTGCCAAAGATCATGAACACGATATCCATAACGCCCGTCCCTCAAACCCCGTTTACACGGGACCCAAATTCAACAGCCTGCTAGGCTGAAATGCGGCTCGGCATCGGCGCCGCGGCAGTACCAGTCACCGTGTACTGCATCATGTGCTGTGCTACGAGGAACACATTGTTCTCGAACAGCGCGCTTTGCACTTCCTGACCACGGCCGGTGCGTTCGCGTTGTGCGAGGGCCGCCATCGCACCGATCGCGCCGAACATGCCTCCCATGATGTCGTTGACACTCGTGCCCGCGCGAAGTGGCCTGCCTTCCGGCCCCGTCATGTAAGCGAGGCCGCCCATCATCTGCACGACCTCATCCAGCGCGGTGCGATGGTCGTATGGGCAGGGCAGAAACCCTTTATGCGACACGTAGATGAGACGCGGATTGATCCTGGACAGTGCGGCATAACCGAGGCGAAGTTTGTCCATCGTGCCGCTCTTGAAGTTCTCGCTGAAAATGTCCGCCCCTGCAAGCAGCTTGTAGATGATTTCCACGCCGCGGGGATCTTTTACGTCGACAGCGATGCTCTTCTTGTTGCGGTTGAACGTGCTGAAGAAGCCCGCCCCGGACCCGCGCAAAGCGCGCGTGCTGTCGCCGGAAATGGGTTCGACCTTTATCACCTCCGCGCCGAGGTCCGCCAGCACCATGCCGCATGTGGGCCCCATCACCATGTGCGTCATTTCGACGACGCGTACGCCGCTATACGGCAAATCTTGGTTGGCTCGCACTTTGCTCATTGCGCTAGTCTGATCCGGTAGTCTTCCGGTTGCGGCGCACTGGATGCGTGGCCGTCTGCGTATGCGAATCCTTTGGGGAGCCCCGCGTCCTGCAAGTGTCCGTATAACGTTTCGTGAGGCAACGCGTCGGCGAGAATGGCACGCGCGGCGATCAGCCTGTCGATGTCCACGCCCGTGTCATAGCCCATGGCTTCCAGCAGGAAGACCAAGTCCTCAGTCACGATGTTGCCGGTTGCGCCCGGCGCATAGGGGCAGCCGCCGAGACCCGCCTGGCTGGAGTCGATCGTCGTCACGCCGACTTCAAGCGCTGCGACGACGTTGGCAAGTCCCTGTCCGCGCGTGTTATGGAAGTGTGCACCGCCAGCCTTTGAGCCAAGTTCCGTTTGGAGCCGGCGAAACAGCCGGCGAACCTGGGTCGGATTCGCGTAGCCGCTCGTATCGGACAGGCCGATTTCATCAACACCACACTCGGCCATTGCCAAACGCATGCGCATCGTCTGGTCATCGGTCACAGTGCCGGCGATCGTGCAGCCGAAGGCAACCGAAATGCCGGCCTCTATCTCTACGCTTGGAAACCGTTCGTTGCGAAGCGCGACGATATTGCGCACTTCTTCGATCATCTGCTCATTGGTTTTCTGCATATTGGCCAGCGAGTGTTCTATGGTCACTGAAACGGGAAGCGTGACCTTGTGCACGCCAGCTTCGAAACCGCGCTGACTACCACGCAGGTTCGGCGCGAGAACCGCGACGCGCAAATCCGGAATAGACAGCCCATGCGCGACGACTACGCGAATGTCAGCCATCTGCGGCAGCAGCTTCGTCGGCACGAATGAACCCACTTCAATTTCCCTAAGACCCGCAGCGGCGAGCGCGGAGATCCATCGTAGCTTCGCTGCAGTGGGGATCACCGCTTTAACTGCGTATTTCGGATGAACGTGACCGGCCGTTTCGGGATCGTGACCGGCGATTTCGGCAACGTGACCGGTTATTTCGGGAACGTGACCGAGCGGACCGGATGGCTGGATTGGCGTTGCGCATGACAT
>NZ_JBFRCK010000152.1:0-1871 GCF_040965775.1 Paraburkholderia sp. BR10954 | reverse complement strand
CACTGATGTTGGCATGGGCCGCGCTGGCATCGTCATGGGCCTGGAGGTTTCACGCCTTGCAAGAAACAATGCCGACTGGCATCGGCTGCTGGAAATCTGCGCGCTTGCGGACACGCTGATTCTTGACGAGGACGGGATATACGACCCGGCAAGCTTCAACGATCGGCTCCTGCTTGGGCTCAAGGGAACAATGAGTGAAGCCGAACTGCATGTTCTCAAGGCACGACTACGCGGCGGAATCCTGAACAAGGTAAGCCGTGGCGAGTATCGCTGCCTGCTACCGACCGGCTTTGTATACGACGAACTCGGCAATGTAGTGCTTGACCCAGATTCGCAGGTCAGGGAAACCATTGCTTACTTCTTCGAGACATTCTCGCGGGTCGGCTCTGCCTGTCAGACGGTCAAGGTCTTCAAGAATGAAGGCCTTCTGTTCCCCTCCCGCACGCGCAACGAGAAGTTCGTCATATTCCAGCACCTGACCGCGTCGGCGGCACTTCGGATGCTGAACAATCCGCGCTACGCAGGTGCTTATGCCTACGGCCGACGGCAGTATCGGCGAATTGCAGACGGGCGGAAGGTGCCTCGAAGACGTAATCGCGATGACTGGCTTGCCTGTATCCCGGACGCCCATCCGGGATACATCACCTGGGAGCAGTTTCAGCAGAACCTCAAGGTCCTGGAAACGAATGGTCGCGGATATGAAGTTGCGCGATCATCGCCGCCTCGCGAGGGGGCCGCTTTACTGCAGGGGCGCGCCCATCTGTGGACGTTGCGGCAGGCATCTCCGGCTCCGGTACGCTACCCGACGCGGACGACAGGAGGCGTGGTATATCTGCGATCGAGCGAAAGGCACCCGTGGAGAACCTGCCTGCCAGTCGATTGCCGGAGCACCGATCGACGAGGCAGTTGGTGCATTGGTGGTCGCGTCGATGACTCCAGCTGCAGTTGAGTTGGCGTGGGAGATTCGCAGGGAGGTTGAGGCTCGTCACGATGAAGCCGACCAGTTACGCCTTCGCGCCATCGAACGCGCCCAGTTCGACGCAGATCTTGCCCAACGGCGGTTCATGCTAGTCGATCCGAACAACCGGCTGGTTGCCGACACCCTCGAGCACGAATGGAACGATAAGTTGCGCACATTGGCCGACGCCAGGGAGCAAAGGGAGCGTAGCCAGCAGCAGGAGCGTCTTGCGCTCGACGATGCGATTCGCGACCGGCTCGTCGCCATGACGGCTGACTTCAAGACCCTCTGGGGAGACCCGTCCTTGGCAAATCGGGAGCGTAAGCGGCTGCTCGCCTATATCGTCGAGGACGTCACACTGGTCAAACTTCCAGACGAAGGAACAACCAGGATCCACGTTCGCTTCAAGGCCGGCAAGACTGAAACGCTCACGGCGCAGAATCCCAAATCCTCTGCACAACAGGTCAAGACGCGGCCAGAGGTCCTGGATCTTATCGACACGCTTCTCGATATCCATACATGCTCAGAGATTGCGGTAATCCTCAACAATCAGGGCATCCGCCCCGGTGGCTGCATCCGCCCGGGCAAGGAGGACATCCGATTTACCGCGATGCGCGTCTCATATGCCGCTCAGCGAAACGGCTTACGCTCGCGTCGCGACAGACTGAGAGACCGTGGCATGTTGACGAGATCGGAGGCCGCCTCCCGGCTCGGAATCCATGAAGCCACGCTCATCAGGTGGGTTGAGTACGGGCTCGTCACCAGACACGCCTACAACGACTATGCGTTTCTCTACGAGGTCCCAGATTCGAACCCGCCGGTGAAGCACAGCAGCCGATGGGACTCACTCACTGACCGCGCAGCAGCAGCCCGGGCGGCATTGGGATCCAAAACCTTCTGATCTAACTGAAGG
>NZ_JBFRCK010000151.1:0-1881 GCF_040965775.1 Paraburkholderia sp. BR10954 | reverse complement strand
GGGGTTGGGCGTTGCGCGGTGTTGATTGTAGATTTCCTTGTTAATTCTGGTCGAGTTCGGGCTCCAGGACGTTGGGTTTTGGGGATGCCTTTCTGAGGGATTCACCGGTAAGCGTGATCCGATGATGACGCTGCATGAGGCGGTCGAGCATTGCGTCGGCGATTGTCTCGTCGCCGATCCATCCATGCCAGTGCTCAATCGGTAACTGGCTGGTGACGATGGTCGCCTTTCCCGCCGAGCGGTCATCGATCATCTCGAGCAAATCGTTTCGAACCATCGCATCGAGGGGTGCCATTCCCCAATCGTCCAGTAGAAGCACGTCGACGCGGGCAACCTGCAGCAGCCATTTTGTGAAGCCGCCGTTGCCGTGCAGAACGCGAAGCTCCTCGCCAAGTCGCGGCACGCGCAGATACAAGGCTGAATGCCCGCGCCGGCAAGCGTATTGGGCCAGGGCACAAGCGAGCCACGATTTCCCAGCACCAGTTGGGCCGCTTATGAGCAGGCTGTAGCCTGCTTGCACCCAGTCACCGAGTGCGAGGCTCGTGAGCGAGCGCGGATCGACGCCACGGCCAGCGCGCGTGTCGAGATCTTCAATGGCGGCCTGCGGATACTTGAGGCGCGCCTGCTTGAGCAATCGGGTACGACGGCGATCATCACGCCAGTTGGCTTCCCGGTCGACCAGCAGTGACAGGCGTTTCTCGAAGCTCAGGCTGGCCGCACCGGGCTGCGTCAATTGTTCTTCCAGGCCGTCAGCGAAGCCGTCCAGCTTCAGGGTGCGCAATTGCGTCAGTGTCTGTTGCATCATCATGGAGGTCTTCTTTATTGGTAGTAGCTGGGGCCGCGTACATGCGCGTGGCTCGGGCTGGTCCAGTCGGCAGGCGTTGCCACCGCTGCCCGATCGCGGTTGTTGACCAGGATGTCGCGCACGTGGCGGTAACGGTGTACGCCCAGTTCCAGCGCCAGCGCGCAGGCGGCTTCGAGACGGTCACGGCCATAGCGACGTGAGAGCGACAGCAATCCAAGGCACGCCCGATAGCCGTGTTCCGGATGGCGTTGCTCCTGCAGCAGCCGGGTGACGAGCGCGCCGGTTGCCGCGCCGATCTGCTGTCCCCAATGAATCAGCCGCTGCGGCGTCCATTCCAGATGAGCGCGGTGTGCCGCCGGCATGTGCTCGACAACAGTGGTATAGCTGCCTGCGCGATCGTTACGTGCGTGGCTGGCGACGCGGCGACCGCGATGTAGCAGTTCGACAGTGCCCGCCGTGATACGCGCATCGAGCTTGAGGCCGACCAGCGCGTGCGGCACGCTGTAGCGGTGTTTGTTGATCTCGACGTGATAGTCAATGTGAACCGTCACGGTCTTGAAGCGCGCGAGCTCATAGGGCTGTGCCGGCAGCGGCTGCAATGCCGGCGCGTCGAGCTGGGCGAATGCACTGGCGCGACATCCCGGCAGCTTCTGGAACGGCCTCTCATTCAGGTTCTTGAGCAGCGGGCAGATTGCCTCATTGACCGAGTGGACCGAGTCAAACCGGTGATGACGCAGGCGTGCCATGATCCAGCGTTCGACCACCTGGACCGCAACCTCTACCTTCGGTTTGTCCTGCGGACGATATACGCGCGCAGGAAGGAATGATGTGCCGTAGTGACGCGCGAAGTCCAGCACAGTGTCGCCGGCACGAGGTTCATAGCGATCGGGATCGGCAATCATCGCGCGTGGGTTATCCGGGACGATCAGCTGCGGCACTCCGCCATAGAAGGTCAGCGCGCGAGCAATGCCGCCCAGCCAGTCCTCCATCGTCTCGGCCGGCGTCGCACATGCGAACGTGTAACTCGATGCGCCCATAGCCGCTACGAAGATGTGCGCGCGGCGTCCAGTCGTCAG
>NZ_JBFRCK010000150.1:0-1882 GCF_040965775.1 Paraburkholderia sp. BR10954 | reverse complement strand
GTTTTTCCTCGGTCAATTCCCAGATCAGGAAGAACAGGAAGCTGACCACGGCGACGATCGTCAGCGCCCAGATCACCGGCGAGCTGAACCAGTCGAGGTCGCGGCCCTTGTCGAGCATGATCTGCAGTGGCGCGACCCAGGCGATCAGTGAGATCAGCCCGACCTTGTCGATCGGGAGCTTGCGCGACGGCGTCTCGCGGTCGCGGTAGATCGCCCAGATCGCGCCCGCGGCAAACAGGCCGACCGGCACGTTGATGTAGAAGATCCACGACCAGCTGTAGCTGTCGGTGATCCAGCCGCCGAGCGCGGGCCCCGCGATCGGCCCGACCGTCGCGGTCATCGCCCATAACGCCAGCGCGTTCGAACTTCTTTCCTTCGGAAACGACGCGAGCAGCATGGCCTGCGACAACGGCACCAGCGGCCCCGCCACCGCGCCCTGCACGACGCGGGCGACGAGCAGTACCAGCAGGTTCGGAGCGAGTCCGCACGCCGCCGATGACAGCACGAACAGCAGGATCGCCCAGACGAACAGCTTGACCTGGCCGATGCGCTGCGTGAGCCACCCCGTCAACGGAATCGACACCGCATTGGCCGCGGCAAACAGCGTAATGACCCATGTGCCTTCGTCGATCGACACGCCCAGGTTGCCCGACAGCGTCGGAATCGCGACGTTGGCGATCGACGAATCGAGCACGTTCATGAAGGTGGCGAGCGCTACGGCAAACGTGCCGAGTGCGAACTTTGCGCCAGTCAGCTGGGCCGGCGCGCCCGGGTTGGTCGGTGGATTCATGTCCTCGTCTCGGTTCGGAGTGCCCTTCAGTGCCGGGCGATTATCTGCATTGTCAGATAAGTGGTTGAAAAAAAGCCGCCTTAGCGGTCGAGCAGTCTTGAAAGAAGCAGGCTCAACGCGTCGAAGTCCGACTTCGAGAAGTGCGAAAGCCGCTCGCTCCATGCTCCCTGGACAACCCGTGTGTGGCGCGCGGCGATGGCCCGCCCTTTCTGTGTCAATGAAACATTGACGAGTCGACGATCCTTGCCGTTGCGGGCGCGCTCGATCAATCCGCTGTCTTCGAGTCGGTCCAGCACGCGGGTCATCCGGGTCGGGTGGACGCCAGCCAATTTCGACAGGGCGGCCGGTGTTTTCGCGCTCCCGCGCGCCAGCGTGAGCAGAACGCCGCGCTGCTGTAGATTGAGTCCTGCATCCGCGAGCCCTGCCCTGAGTTCGCTTGCAATCAGCTGACGCGCCTGCCCCAGCACGGACACCAGCTTCTGCGTCCGCTCGAAGTCGTCGTTGATCGAATCGTCCATCGATCGCCTCCTCGATATCTGACTTCAATATATTTGACTATGCAGATTTGTGCAAGCGCATTTCCTCGCCGTATGCGCTACGTGGTGCAAAACTGAATTGATCTACCGGCGACAATCGCGACCGCCACCGGCAGGACCACTGCCAACACGTGTCATCAGTCACCGCTTGTTCCTGCGGCTCACAACTGTTTGTCCGTGCCTTGTGTGCAAAAGCGCAGCACGATTGCATAAATTAGTAGCCATCGGAGCCAACAGTCCGATCACAGATTGCTGATCCAACCAACTTCGAGGTTCACTATGAGTCAGTCTCCCAAAGTCATCGTGGTTACCGGTGCGTCGCAAGGCATCGGCGCCGAAACGGTCAAGGCGTTTCGCCAGCTCGGCCACAACGTCGTCGCGACATCGCGCAGCATCAAGCCGTCGGACGATCCCAACCTCGTGACCGTAGCCGGTGACATCGCCGATCCGGCCACGGCTCGACGGGTCATCGAAACAGCCGTGGCGCGCTTCGGGCGGGTCGATACGCTCGTCAACAATGCGGGCATTTTCGTGGCCAAGCCGTTCACGCAATACA
>NZ_JBFRCK010000149.1:0-1957 GCF_040965775.1 Paraburkholderia sp. BR10954 | reverse complement strand
TGTTAGCGCCGATGTAAAACTGACCCACCCGCCGAAGTAAATCTGACCCACCTGGGAGAGGATGGCGGCTTTTTGCCGCCGATGCTGACTCAGGAGCAAGCAGTGGAAATCAAGGTATTGGCAAGACGGGGAACGGCGGTGCGGGAGATAGCGCGGCAAACGGGCTTGTCGCGCAACACGGTGCGCCGCTATCTGCGCGATGAGCAGGCGGGCCGTTACAGGCAACGTGAGCCACGCCCGACGAAGCTCGACGCGTTCAAGGACTATCTCCTCGAACGCGTCGCCGCCGCACGACCGCACTGGATTCCGGCGACAGTGCTGCACCGGGAACTGCAGGAAGCCGGCTACGAAGGCGGCATCAGCCAGGTCAAGGCATTCCTTGCGCCGCACAAGCGCGCTGAGCCCGAGCCGGTGGTGCGGTTCGAGACGCCGCCGGGCAAGCAGATGCAAGCCGACTTCACGGTCATCCGTCGTGGCCGTGCGCCGCTGCTCGCACTGGTCGCGACGCTCGGATATAGCCGTGCGAGTTTCGTGCGCTTCACCGTCGGCGAGGACGCCGCGACGTTGTGCGAGTGCCTGCGCGAAGCGTTCGTCTACTTCGGCGGCACGCCCGAGCAGGTGCTGTTCGATAACGCGAAGTCCGTGATTCTCGAGCGCGATGCGTTCGGTGAAGGCGAGCATCGATGGAACACCCAATTGCTCACTGTGGCCGAGACCTACGGCTTCACGCCGAAGGTCTGCCAACCCTATCGGGCGAAGACCAAGGGGAAGGTCGAACGCTTCAACCGCTATCTGAAGGAGAGCTTCGTGGTGCCGCTCGCAGCCACGCTCAAGCAGTCGGGACTGAAGCTGGACGTAGAAGCCGCCAATGCGCGTATCGGCCGGTGGCTCGCAGAAGTCGCCAACGTGCGCGTGCACGCCACCACGCGCGAGCGTCCGGCCGCGAGGCTGTCACTCGAGCAGGCAGCGCTGTTGCCGTTGCCCACGCCAGCATCGGCGCCAACGCCTGCGCCCTCAAAGCTGCGCCGTGTGCTGCCGCGAGAGAGCCTTCAGCATCCTCTGGCGGTGTATGACGCGCTGCTGGAGGTCGCCGCATGAATCTCCAGCACGAACGGATTGCCAGCCTGTGCACGCAGTTGAAGCTCGACCGTATCGCCAGTGACTGGGGAGCACTCGCACAGCACACTGCAACGACCGATGCGAGCCTGGCCGACTTCCTCGAGCAACTGCTGCAGTCGGAACTTGGCGCGCGCGAGGAGCGCAAACGCCAGACGCTCACGAAGCTCGCCTCGCTGCCCGGCATCAAGACCTTGGAGCAATACGACTTCGGCTTCGCCAGCGGTGCGCCACGGGCGCAGATACAGGAGTTGGGAAGCCTGGCGTTCATCGAGCGGGCCGAAAACGTCGTATTGCTCGGCCCCAGCGGGGTCGGCAAGACGCACCTCGCCAGCGCACTGGCCTATCGGGCGACGCAGGCAGGTATCAAGACGCGGTTCATCACGGCTGCCGACCTGATGATGCAACTGGCGACGGCGCGACAGCAGAATCGATTGCGAGAGTTCTTCAATCGGGCGGTCATCGGGCCACGGCTGCTCGTCATCGACGAAATCGGCTATCTGCCGTTCGGGCGTGAGGAAGCAAACCTGTTCTTCAATGTCGTCGCCAAACGCTATGAACGCGGCTCCATCGTGCTGACGAGCAACCTGCCGTTCACGCAATGGGCCACGGCGTTTGCTGACGACCAGACGCTCACCGCCGCCATGCTCGACCGGCTCTTGCATCACGCCCATATCGTGCAAATCAGTGGTGAGAGCTATCGACTGAAGGACAAACGAAAAGCAGGACAAACCGGAACGCGGGCAAGCGCGAAAGCAGCCGTGTGACGCAGGCCCCGGGTGGGTCAGATTTACTTCGGCGAATCGCCAAAAGGTGGGTCAGTTTCTAATCGGCGTTGACA
>NZ_JBFRCK010000148.1:0-2064 GCF_040965775.1 Paraburkholderia sp. BR10954 | reverse complement strand
GGTTCGAATCCGATTGGCACGGTGAGCGTGGGCAGCGTGGGTAACGAGCGCACGATCACGAACGTGGCCGCGGGTCGCCTGAGCGGGACGAGCACCGACGCAGTCAATGGCTCGCAGCTGTACGCCACGAACCAGCAGGTGGACCAGTTGAGCCAGGACATCAAGAATGGCGCCGGCGGCGGGACGGATGCGCTGGCGGTGCATTACGACGATGCCGCGAAGGGCACGATCACGCTGGGCGGTGACAGCAATGGCACGACGATCAAGAACGTGGCCGCAGGTGACCTGTCGTCGACGAGCAAGGACGCGGTGAATGGCTCGCAGCTGTACGCGACGAACCAGAACGTAACGAACCTTGGCGATCGGGTGACGAACGTCGAAGGCGATGTCACGACGATCAACGGGGACATCACAACGATCAACGGCAAGCTGGCCGATGCGGTGCTGTACGACACTTCGGCACACGACAGCGTGACGCTGGGTGGTGCGGGTGCGAGCTCGCCGGTGGCGCTGCATAACGTTGCGGCCGGTGCGGCGGACACGGATGCGGTGAACGTGTCGCAGCTGAAGGACGCGGGCATCGTTGATGGCAGCGGCAATATCCAGAACGTGGTGACGTACGACGATGCGTCGAAGGGCACGATCACGCTGGGTGGAGCAGGCGGCACGAAGATCACGAACGTGGCGGCCGGCACGGCACCAACAGATGCTGTCAACGTGTCGCAGCTCAGTACGACTGTCGATACGGCTACGCGTTACTTCAAGGCGAACGGCAAGAACGACGGCACGGATGATGCGTCGGCAACAGGCACCAGGTCGGTGGCCATTGGTGCGAACGCAAATGCGATGTCGGGCAATTCGATCGCATTGGGTTCCAATGCATCCACAAGCTCTATGGGGTCCATCGCTCTCGGAGCGAATGCCGTTGCGTCGGCCGCTAATTCCGTAGCGCTGGGTGCCGGCTCGATTGCGATGGACTTCAATGTCGTGTCGGTGGGTTCGAGCGGCGCTGAGCGCCGGATCACGAACGTCGGCGACGCGCAGTTAGCTACGGACGCGGTCAACCTGAGGACCTTGGACTCCCGCATCGGCAGTGGCACGGCGGCAACACTGGAGCAGGTTAGCGAGCAGATTGCCAAGGTGGACCAGCGAGTGGAGCAGATGTCTCTGATGTCGGTCACGCCACAGGATGTCGTTGGCAATGGCGGCTACTTCGTTGCGGATGGACTGAACGATGGCAGCGACGCGGCTACGGTGGTTGCCGAACAGAGTGGTCTTGCCGCGGGCGCAGGTGCGAGTTCGCGGGGCTACGGCGCAGTTGCCGTCGGTACAGAATCCGTTGCGAATGGCACGCAAGCTACGGCGATCGGCAGTGCCGCGCAGGCTACGATTAGCAACGCCACTGCAATCGGTGGTGGGGCGCGCGCCAACGGGAGTTCGAGCGTTGCAATCGGTTCTGGCGCGGCGGTGGATGCCGGGGCGAATTTTTCGACCGCGATCGGCTCGCTGTCGCATACGACAGGCGTAAGTGCAGTAGCGATCGGCAACAGTGCGACTGCAGCCGCTCAGAGCCTGGCAATTGGCACGAATTCTGTCGCTTCTGTCAGCAATTCTGCCGCAATCGGCTATGGCGCCCGCTCGACTTCGAGCAACTCGGTCGCGCTCGGTGCAGGTTCCATTGCAGATGCCGTCAATTCGGTGTCGATTGGTTCGCAAGGTAACGAACGGTACCTCACCAATGTTGCCGCTGGTGTCAATGATACCGACGGCGTAAACGTGTCACAGCTCAAGCAGTACGTGGCCGATAATGCGGGCAGTGATCCGCTGCTGGCAGTAAAGTACGACGATGCGTCGAAGGGCACGGTCACGCTGGGCGGTGACAGCAATGGCACGAAGGTCACGAACGTGGCCGAAGGCGAACTGTCGTCGACGAGCAAGGACGCGGTGAACGGCTCGCAGCTGCATGCCACGAACCAGCAGGTCGAGCAGAACACCACGTCGATCACCAATCTGGGTGACCAGGTGACGAACATCGATGGCCGCGTGACGAATCTGGGCGACCGG
>NZ_JBFRCK010000147.1:0-2075 GCF_040965775.1 Paraburkholderia sp. BR10954 | reverse complement strand
GCCGACGCGAATCTGTCGACGAGCCGTGCCCGCGTCAGCGCGCTCGACGGCAGCATCCTGAGCACCCGCTATCAACTGGCGGCGCTGCTTGGCAAGGGTCCCGACCGCGGACTCGCGATCACGCGGCCGACGCTCGGCGTAGGCGACGACGTGCGCCTGCCGGACAACCTGCCGGCCGATCTGCTGGGCCGGCGGCCCGACATCGTCGCGGCGCGCTGGCGCGTCGAGGCGATCACGCATGAGGTGAAGGAAGCGAAGGCCGAGTTCTATCCCGACATCAACCTGAGCGCCGCGATCGGTCTGGACGCGTTCGGCTTCGGCCGCTTCCTGAGCGCCGCGAGCCGCACGGCTTCGGTGGGCTCGGCGATTCATCTGCCGATCTTCGACGGGGGCGAGTTGCGCGCGCAGTTGAAGGGCCGCTACGCCGAGTTCGACTATGCGGTGGCGACCTACAACCAGACGCTGATCGGCGCGCTCAGCGGCGTGGCCACGCAGCTCGCGCAGATTCGCGCGAGCGACGCGCAGCTCGGCGATGCACAAGCCGCGCAGCAGGCCGCGCGCGATGCCGATCGCCTCGCGACCACGCAATACAAGGCCGGCCTGACCAACCAGCTGACCGTGCTCAATGCCGATGTCACCGCGCTGAACGCCGACGAGGCGATCGCCAATCTGAAGATGAACCGTCGCGACCAGCAGATCCAGCTCGCGTCGGCGTTGGGCGGCGGCTATGTCGATACGTCGGCACAAACCGATCATCACGCGGATGTCGCTGCCGCACCCGCCAGTCAAGTCAAATCCGCGGTCGCCGCGCGTTGAACGGCGCGTCGGAAACCTATCAGGAGAACTGCAATGAGCGATTCGATCACGACCGACCGCGAACTGGCGGATCAGGAAGACGAACACAAGAGCGGCGCGCAAGCGCCCGCCACGCCCGAAGGCGACAACAAGGCCACGCCGCCCGCACGCCGCAAGCGCCTGATCGCGCTGCTCGGAGCCGCGGTGTTGCTCGGCAGCGCCGCGTACGGCGCGTACTACTTCACCGAGGGCCGCTATCACGAAGAGACCGACGACGCGTACGTCAGCGGCAATCTCGTGCAACTGACGCCGCAGGTCACCGGCACGGTGATCGCGGTCAACACCGACGACACGCAGATCGTCAAGCAAGGCGACCCCGTCGTCACGCTCGATCCGGCCGATGCAAAGCTCGCGCTCGCCGATGCCGAAGCGCAGCTGGGCCAGACCGTGCGGCGCGTCTCCGGCCTGTATGTGAACAACGACTTCTACGCGGCGAACGTCGCGCAGCGCGAAGCCGATCTGGCCCGAGCCCGCGACGACCTGCGCCGGCGCGAGGCCGTGGCGGACACGGGCGCCGTGTCCGCCGAAGACATCGCGCACGCCCGCGACGCGGTCAGCGTCGCGCAGGCCGCGCTCGACGCCGCGCGCCAGCAGGGCGAAGCCAACCACGCGCTGACCGACCGCACCACGGTCGAACAGCATCCGGACGTGCAGGCCGCCGCCGCGAAAGTGCGCACCGCGTGGCTCGCGTATGCGCGCGATACCTTGCCAGCGCCGGTGACCGGCTACGTCGCGCAGCGCCGGGTTCAGGTCGGCCAGCGCGTCGCGCCCGGTACGCCGCTGATGGCGATCGTGCCGCTCGACGGCGTATGGGTCGACGCCAACTTCAAGGAAGTGCAGCTCAAGCACATGCGAATCGGCCAGAAGGTCACGCTCACATCGGACGTCTACGGCCGCCGCGCCCGCTATCACGGGCGTATCGAGGGCTTTTCGGCGGGCACCGGCAGCGCGTTCGCGACGCTGCCGGCGCAGAACGCCACCGGCAACTGGATCAAGATCGTGCAGCGGCTACCGGTGCGCATCGAACTCGATCCGGCCGAACTCGCCGCGCATCCGCTGCGTATCGGCCTGTCGATGACGGTCGATGCCGACACGCGCGACGAGTCCGGTTCGCAGCTGGGCGCAGCGCAGAACACGCGCTATAGCACCGACGTTTTTGCGCGGTACGATGCAAAGGCCGACGCCGAGATCGACAGGATCATCAAGCAAAACGAAATGGT
>NZ_JBFRCK010000146.1:0-2224 GCF_040965775.1 Paraburkholderia sp. BR10954 | reverse complement strand
TCTAAACGTTATCGGATGAACACCATGAACATCGACACTGCCGCGATTGACGACACCGTCCTCGCGCTTCTCTATTTGACACTGCACGACCACAACCGCGCCTGGAAGAGCTTCGATTGGGATGCGCCCAACCGACTCTACGAACGCGGCCTGATCGGCGATCCGGTCAATAAAGCGAAATCCGTGATCCTCACCGACGACGGTTTGCGCGAATCCGAACGCCTCTTCAAGCAGCACTTCGTCATCGCTGGCAGCAAAACTGATTAATGAAATGAATTTCTAACTCACCACACTAGAGCTTCAGCGGAATGCCGAACACGTCGTGAAGAAACTTCGGCCAACCTGTCTCTTTGACGAACGCCACGGGCTTGAACACATTCGTCCTGTCATAACCGCTTGCATCGACTAAGAAATTGTAGTCCGTACCGCTCTTGGGAAAAAGGATCGATAGACCATTGTCACCGCAAGCCGTCGCGCTAGCCGAGCAGCCTGCGTGAAAATTGACGAGAACAGCCGCCCGGAGAGCGGTCCGCGCGCTGCTTGCGGAGGAGGCCGTCACTGGATTGGTCAATTTGGTCGCGACAAGGTTGTCCAGCCAAGCGGAGAGGTCGACTGCGCCGACGGTCGCGTCGCCGTAGTAGCGCAGAGGTGCGCGCGATTCGCGCGCAGCCGCAGCACTGTCGAACGACGGCTCTGACAATGAGGACACAGCGCCGCGATCGAACGACGATGCCAGTGGCACGAATGCGACGGGCGCGTTGGCCTCGATCGACGCGGCAGTTCGATTTAGCCCCTCGACAATCTGGACGACTTTACCAAGATCGATTGCGGAAAGTGTCACGTGGCCCGACGGATTAGCGGTATAGTAAGTTGCGTAATGTGCGACAATCGATTTGGACAAATCGCTCCCGCTCATTGCCGGATTTTTGACGAGTTCGCCGAGGAACCCGTAGTCCCATCCCGCGCCCGGCTCCAGTTCCTCGCTTCCAACCAAATAACTCGCTCGCGAGCGCAACTCGTATGCATTTTCTAGATTCGCCATTAGACAAGCATCAAAGCCAGCGACGTCGATCTTTTCTTCTCCAAATACCTGCTGGATCGCATTTGACACGTCGACGTTATAAAGTGCGTGTTGAGTTTCTTCATCGAACGACACGGATCGCATCGGAGGCGACGACTTTCGGTTCGCGCGCCACCCCGCTCCGTGATTCCAAACAACCACCATATAGTGCTTCGCAGGATGGTACTTCTTTCCCCATGCGAGGAATTCACGAAATGCATCAAAGTCGCCCATGTCCGCATTCCGCACTAGCTGTGCTGGGTCCTGTACTGCGTTCGCCGCATCCGGAGTCATGCCTTTCTCGACAAAAAAGCGCTTCACGCCGCCCCAGCTACCGGGTTCATCGGGATCGCCGATTCGTCCGAACTCGACGGCAATGGCCACCTCGTCTGTACTTCCCGCGTTCGCGATCTGCCTCCAGTTTTGCAGAGCAAACGGTTCGAGATCGTTCTTCCCGTTCATGAAAATCAACACGCTCCACTTTGGCAACGGCGCGGGGGCAGCCACGGCTGCAGCGGCTGAGGTCACCGTCATCGACAGTAGCAACACAAACGAGGCGATTGATACTAAAAATTTTTTCATTAGAATGCGCGGGGAATCCCGGCCTTCATGCCGGGGGGATAGCTCTCCGTGGGCAGCACGGCCTTCGCCCGCCTCTCCTTTCGATAACGCTATCATTGGGTAGCCCTAACGATCGCTACGTTGAACGAGTTGGGCGTGGCGATGTGCAATGCCTTGCACCACGCTGCCTGCTGCCGCACCCACTAACTTCTCTCTTGATCAGCATTTTTTGTGCCAAGTATGCATGAGGCGGCAAATCCCACGTCAGTTCGGTATTCCAGCGAGTCTTCCGAAGCGGCAGCTTCAATGTTCTCAACGTCGCATTTGCGACAAATGTAACAGATCACCGCATGGCTGGACGCCTACACGGTCGCGAAGTCGCGCGACTATGGTCTGGCTGTCTCGGATTCACAGTGGTAGGCTGACGATATCCTTGTCGGCGAGGTACAGGGCACCCGCTCGCGACCCTACAGCGTGGCTTTGTCCGGATGGGTACGAGTTCCCTTGCCATGGACGCGACTATGCATTTTTGACGCAAACCGGTTTGCCGAAGGCGTTCCACCGGTTCAGCAGGTTGGCGATGATTATGCCTTCGCCTTCCTG
>NZ_JBFRCK010000145.1:0-2300 GCF_040965775.1 Paraburkholderia sp. BR10954 | reverse complement strand
ACGTCCTGGAGCCCGAACTCGACCAGAACTGACAAGGAAAACTACAATCGACACCGCGCAACGCCCCAACCCCGCCGAATCGGTCACGTTCCCGAAATCGGCGGTCACGTTCGCCGAAATCCGCATTAACGCTCTGCAATCCCTCGCGCGGCCCGACCTCGCTGATCAACACTTGGGATTCGGGGTATTCACGAGTAACTCCATGGTTCTATCGAATAGACCATAGATCTACGTGAGAGAACTCTGGATGGTCGGGTTAATCTCGTTAATGAGGGTAAACCCTTATGCCAAAGTGAAACTTGAGTTCTGTCAAGCGAAACCGTAAAGTGACGGCAATTGACCGGAGGGGGAAGAAATGACTGGCATTGGGCCCGACGACGGGCAGCGTTCAGTCGACGCATCGAAGACAAGCAGCGGAGTCGCGGTTCTTGACCGAGCTTTTGCTATTCTCAGCGCATTCGGCCCGACCGACGACCAGTTGACGCTAACCGAGCTTTCGCGCCGTGCCGGTTTGTATAAAAGTACGGTCTTGCGGTTGCTCGGCGCTTTAGAGCACGGCGGATTTATCCGGAAGTTGAATGACGGTCAGTACTCTATCGGACCTCAACCGCTACGGCTCGCAATGCTTTACCAGCGGTCGTTTCAAGTCGGTCCAGTGGTGGAACCGATCCTTCAGCAGCTCAGTCGAGACTTGGGCGAGACGGCATCTTTCTATGTGCGGCAAGGTGACCAGCGCTTGGTTCTGTACCGCGTGGAGCCTTCGAGAAGCGTGAGAGTAGCGATACGTATTGGGGAGGAATTCCCGATTGACAACGGCGCCTCCGGCAAAGTACTGCTCGCTTTCTCTGAATCGTCAGATCCGCGCTGGAATCAGGTGCGGGAACAATTGTGCGCGGTCTCATACGGTGAACGCGATCCTGAAACGACATCAGCATCGGTGCCGGTGTTCGATTCAACCGGTCAGCTAGTAGGCGCTCTGACTCTATCGGGGCCGAAGGGCAGATTCGACACCCCATCTACGATCAAGCTTGCTCTTAAGGAGTTGCTTCTCAGCGCGCAGCGAGCGACGGTTGCCTTGGGGGGCAGGGGCGCGAAATACGATGCAAGCATCGCCAGATTCGTCCTGGAAGATGCCCCAAATCTTGAAGGAGTGGATATCGATAGAAGCAGCTAAATGCGTCTCTTCATCGGCGCCTTTTGGTTGGTCCCCCTCGCCAACCGCTCTAGGAGCAAGACGACCTTACGGTCTCGCTGCTTCTATATTCGATAGAGTTTTTTGATGAATTGCCCACGACCATCCGTGTGTAATTTATCTGCGGCGCTGATCGCGGGCATCGACGCGAACATCTGCTGGTTGTGACTGGTACTTATCGACGAACTCGCCGAAGAGCGGTGCGTGCCGGTCGCACTGTTCGCATGGTGGTTAGTGCCTGCGCGCAACGTTAGCCACCGACCGGGTGGCGCGTGGTGTCGATCATCGGCTGCTTGGGTACGCTGGTCATGTGGGGGTCCGCCGCCAACTGCCGGGAAAACCGGCGCCGGCTTGCGCAGCACGCCATCTACAAGCAGCGGACAGTGTGACGTTCGCGCTCACCTCGGCTCGTGGGCTAGCATGAGACACAGCGCGTGCATGGTATTCGCAAAGCAGCTCATCGTTGCGTGCCTTCCAATGACGCTAGGGGTGCTATTCCATTGCGGGGCAGCTGCCGCAACACAAGTCAGGGTGTCTGAAATTGACTGGAGCCCGCTCGACTCGCTCGGGACAGTCAGGTCCAACGGCGTAGCTTGTCTCACTTGCGCATGCGAAATCGCCGCGTCGGACATTATCTGGAGCGCAAAGGCGCCCACGAAGCCGCACCGTTGGGCCCGGATGAAGCATGCATCTGACACTGCTCGGCATCCCATCTTTGTGGACTAACTCACCAGGGAAGCGGACCCGTTGCGTTCGAAAAGGTGCCGGTCGGCCCGTTTCTGTCAAGGAGGGCAAGGCGGACCGGCTCTCGGGCCGCATCCTCGACTCACCCAGCTCCGGGTGCGTGGTTGCTCAAGTCAGTGCTGTGAACCCTGGACAGACTGCATTGACCTTAATACCGGTTCCACTCCAGCTCGATGGCGAACGCCTGCGTTATCGCATTGAGTGCTGTTTTCGAGGTCTGATAGACACCGACATACTGCCTAGCAGGCTGTTGAATTTGGGTCCCGTGTAAACGGGGTTTGAGGGACGGGCGTTATGGATATCGTGTTCATGATCTTTGGCAGCGGATGCGATGCGCGGAATGGATGAGATGCAGGAACCCCTG
>NZ_JBFRCK010000144.1:0-2309 GCF_040965775.1 Paraburkholderia sp. BR10954 | reverse complement strand
TGCGGATTTCGGCGAACGTGACCGCCGATTTCGGGAACGTGACCGATTCGGCGGGGTTGGGGCGTTGCGCGGTGTCGATTGTAGTTTTCCTTGTCAGTTCTGGTCGAGTTCGGGCTCCAGGACGTTGGGTTTTGGGGATGCTTTTCTGAGCGACTCGCCGGTCAGCGTGATGCGGTGATGACGTTGCATGAGACGATCCAGCATCGCATCGGCGATGGTCTCGTCGCCAATCCAGCCGTGCCAGTGCTCGATCGGCAACTGGCTGGTGATGATGGTCGCCTTGCCTGCCGCGCGGTCATCAATGATCTCGAGTAGATCGTTTCGGACCATCGCGTCGAGGGGCGCCATGCCCCAATCGTCCAGTAGAAGCACGTCAATGCGGGCAACCTGCAGCAACCATTTCGTGAAGCCGCCGTTACCGTGCAGGACGCGCAGTTCCTCGCCCAGTCGCGGCACGCGCAGGTACAACGCTGAGTGCCCGCGCCGACAGGCGTATTGGGCCAGGGCGCAAGCGAGCCACGATTTCCCCGCGCCGGTTGCGCCGCTGATGAGCAGGCTGTAGCCGGCTTCGACCCAATCGCCAAGTGCCAGGCTCGTGAGCGAACGCGGGTCTACGCCTCGGCCAGCGCGAGTGTCGAGATCTTCAATGGCGGCCTGCGGATACTTAAGGCGCGCCTGCTTGAGCAGTCGGGTGCGACGGCGATCATCACGCCAGCTCGTTTCCCGGTCGACCAGCAGCGACAGGCGTTCCTCGAAGCTCAGGCTGGCCACGCCGGGCTGCGTCAACTGTTCCTCCAGTCCGTCAGCGAAGCCATCCAGCTTCAGGGTGCGCAGCTGCGTCAGGGTCTGTTGCATCATCATGGCGTGTTCTCTTTATTGGTAGTAGCTGGGGCCGCGTACGTGCGCATGGCTGGGGCTGATCCAGTCGGCAGGCGCTGTCGTTGCCGCCCGGTCGCGGTTGTTGACCAGGATGTCGCGCACATGGCGGTAACGGTGCACGCCTAGCTCCAATGCCAGCGCACAGGCCGCTTCGAGACGCTCACGACCATAGCGACGTGAGAGCGACAGCAAGCCGAGGCAGGCCCGATAGCCGTGTTCGGGGTGGCGTTGCTCCTGCAGCAGCCGGGTGACGAGCGCGCCGGTTGCCGCGCCAATCTGCTGGCCCCAGTGAATGAGCCGCTGTGGCGTCCATTCGAGATGGGCGCGGTGCGCCGCCGGCATGTGCTCGACGATGGTGGTGTAGGCGCCCGCGCTGTCGTCACGGGCGTGGCTGGCTACACGGCGCCCACGATGCAACAGTTCGACAGCGCCCGCCGTGATTCGCGCATCGAGCTTGAGTCCGACCAGCGCGTGCGGCACGCTGTAGCGGTGTTTGTTGACCTCGACGTGATAGTCGATGTGGACCGTCACCGTCTTGAATCGAGCGAGCTCATAGGGCTGTGCCGGCAGCGGTTGTAGAGCCGGCGCGTCCAGTTCAGCAAATGCGCTGGCACGACATCCCGGCAGCTTCTGGAACGGGCGCTCGTTAAGGTTCTTCAGTAGCGGACGGATCGCGTCATCGACCGACTGGACCGACGCAAACCGGTGATGACGCAGACGCGCCATGATCCAGCGTTCGACCACCTGGACCGCAACCTCTACTTTCGGCTTGTCCCTCGGGCGATAGACGCGAGCAGGCAGGAATGAGGTGCCGTAATGACGCGCGAAGTCCAGCACGGTGTCGCCCGCGCGAGGTTCATAGCGATCGGGATCGGCAATCATCGCGCGCGGGTTGTCCGGCACAATCAGCTGCGGCACGCCGCCATAGAAGCTCAGCGCGCGTGCGATGCCGCCCAGCCAGTCCTCCATCGTTTCGGCCGGCGTCGCGCACGCGAACGTGTAGCTCGAGGCGCCCATGGCCGCCACGAAGATGTGCGCGCGGCGCCCCGTGGTCAGGGGTAACGTGGGGCCAGCGAAGTCGACGAACAGCTTCTCGCCGGCGCGGTGGATCTGCCGCATCGAGCGCTTCAGGCGTTTCGTGAACGCCTTGTAGTGCTCGCAGAACTGCGTGTAGCGGTAGGTCTGCCGGTCCGCAAACTCGGCCTGGTACTCCTCCCACAGCAACGTCAGCGTCACGCCCTTGCGGCGCAGTTCTTGATGGATGCGCCCGTAGTCGGGCTGGGCGTAGGCTGCGGGCCCCGTTGGCTTGCCGAGAAGCCGCCGCTCGAGCTCGCCTTCGTCCATGTCACAGGCACTTGCCCAGTCCAGCCCGGCGGCGCCAGCCAGTCCGACGTACTTCGTGACCACGCCCTTGGAAATGCCCAGCGACG
>NZ_JBFRCK010000143.1:0-2371 GCF_040965775.1 Paraburkholderia sp. BR10954 | reverse complement strand
CGTGTGTTATGGGGAGTCCTGGATAACAGGGAGTCCGAAACCATGTTCGGCTCGACAGACCGAACAATCCTGTATTTTTACTCCCCATTAAAACACGTCCCTCCGTTGCTATCGTGGTCTGGCTTTAACGGGCAATCATCACAGGAGGACGTGATGCTAGACACATACCTGGTAGCACCCAAGACATTGAGGCGCTTGCGTACAGGACCGGCCGGCGTCTTCATTGACGGCTTTGCTGATGCGCTGGAGCGGGATGGATATTCAGCGGCGAGCGCTGTGCGGTACATACGGGCCGCCGATCATCTGGGCCGCTTCATGCTGATGAGTGGCAGAGCGCTGGTTGAGGTAGGTCCGCAGATGTTGGAAATCTTCCGTCGACATCTTCCAACGTGCAGTTGTCCAGATGCAAAAGGAGGTAAAGCAAACCATCATGTCTACTTCGGCGCAAAGCGCTTTCATGAATACCTGGTCGAGATTGGTGTCTGTGAAGCCGGGATTCCTGCAAGTGTTGGGATTTGCGAACCCGCGATCGTTAGCGGTTTCCGGCGTTGGATGCAAAAGCATCGGGGTGCGAAGCCCGCAACACTTCGGCTTTACTGTCGCGATGCAACGACAATGCTCGAGTCGCTTGGGGACGATGTCAGCAGATGGGATCCAAAGCGCGTACGCACGTTCCTGCTGGACAGCGTTAGCAGTTGTGGTGCCGGTACCGCTGAAAAGCGGGTCACCAGCGCGCGGGCCTTCCTGCGTTATCTGTGTGTTCACGGCTTGTGTCGGGCCGGTCTCGATCAAGCAGTTCCCACACTGGCGCATTGGCGCCTGTCGACATTCCCCCAGTGTCTTGCACCTGACGATGTTCACCGTCTGATTGCCGCTTGCGATGGCCAATCAGTTCGAGCACGTCGCGACCGCGCGATCATTCTGTTACTTGTGCAACTCGGGGTGCGTGCGGGCGACCTCGCAAACCTTCGAATGAGAGACATTGAGTGGGAAACCGGGACGCTGCGGGTCTCGGGCAAGGGGCGTTATGAAGTTCGACTACCGCTGCCCCAAGACGCTGGTGAGGCACTCCTGCGTTATCTCGAATCCCGATCCCGAGTGACAGGAGGTGACCGCGTCTTCGTACGCAACATTGCTCCGTTCAGACCGTTTGTTTCGGGCGATGGCATTTCCTCGGTAGTAAAACGCGCGCTCAAGCGGGCCAAGGTAAATTCACCGGCCAAAGGTGCACATCTGCTGCGACACACAGCAGCGACCGAGATGTTGCGTCACGGTCTTCCCCTCGACCAGATCGGCATGGTCCTCAGGCATCGCCGTATCGACACCACAGCCTACTACGCCAAAGTCGACTTCGCATTGCTCAAGCAGATCGCCCAGCCCTGGCCAGAGGTGATGAAATGATGCCCGCCGTGGAGTCCTATCTCGCGGCGCGTCGTGCCGCGGGCTTCAAGCTGTCGAACGTGGAATACCTGCTGCGCAGCTTCGCGCGCTTTGCAGTCAATCGCGGTGAAACGCACGTCCGCGCACAGACTGCGATCGACTGGGCAACTGAGGCTGCGTCGGTGGCCCAGCGTGACGCGCGGCTGAAGACCGTGTGCAGGTTCGCCCGGTATCTGTCCATCGAAGATCAGAACCATGAGCTACCGCCGGAACGTTACATTGGCTACCGAAAGACCCGACGGCCTCCGTACATTTACACACAGATTGACATCGAGCGCCTGATCGACGCTGCGATGAATCTCGGGCCTGCCAGCGCACTGCGACCACACACATATGCGGCGTTGATCGCTCTGCTATCCGCCACTGGTCTGCGCGTCTCCGAAGCACTGAATCTACGGTTTGCTGACATTACGTCCGACGGACTCGTCATTCGAAGGAGCAAATTCCAGAAGAGCCGTCTGGTTCCTCTGCACGAGACGGCGACGGAGGGTCTGCAGAAATATCTGACGCTACGGCGACTGGCACACCCGGGCGATGACCATGCGTTTGTTGATGACGACGGTCACCCGCTCAGGTACACGGTTGTTTACTGGACGTTCCGGAAGCTGCTGAAAATCGCCGGCATTGGCGTCACGTTCAACGGTCACAGTCCCCGGTTACATGAGCTAAGGCACACGTTCGCAGTCCGTGCGCTGGAGGCGAGCTCTGAAGGGCGGGACCGCGTCGGACAGCACATGCTGGCCCTCGCGACGTACCTGGGGCACGCGAACATCTATGCCACGTACTGGTACCTCGAGGCCACTCCGGAGCTCCTGCGCGATATTGCAGTGGCCGCAGAGGGCTTCCTCGCCGGAGAGCAGAAATGATCCCGCTCGCACCCCACGTCGTAACATTCCTTCGCGAGACCCTCGCACATCAGAGAGGCGCCAGT
>NZ_JBFRCK010000142.1:0-2376 GCF_040965775.1 Paraburkholderia sp. BR10954 | reverse complement strand
ATAAAGCGAAATCCGTGATCCTCACCGACGACGGTTTGCGCGAATCCGAACGCCTCTTCAAGCAGCACTTCGTCATCGCTGGCAGCAAAACTGATTAATGAAATGAATTTCTAACTCACCACACTAGCTTCTGACCTTCTGCATTTCGTCCGAAGGACGTCTTTTATTGACCGTTTACGAAGGAACTGCTGCGCCTCGTTGCATCAATTCATGCGGTGCGCGTGAGCGCAATGGTCGCCGTGCAGCGGTTCGGAAGCGTGGCGCAGGGCGACCCGGTGTACCGGGCAGCCGACCACCTCGGTAGGTTACTGCGCACGCTTTTCCTGTGCGACTACTTCAGCAACATTGAGTCCCGGCGAGAAATCCATACGCTGCTCAACCGCGGTGCGGTCCATCAGTTGCAGCGTGCAATCCACACTGGCAAGATCGCGCCGGAGCGCGGGCGACGCCGCGACGAAATGATCGCGATTTCTGGCTCCTTGACGCTGCTGACAAGCCTGGTCATTGCGTGGAATACACAGCGCATCCAGACAACCCTTGGTCGTTGGCGAAGCAAGGGCCAACGGGTGGACGACGACTGGTTACGGCGGATGGGCCCAGCGCATTTTACGCATGTGAATTTTCGTGGAACGCTGAGCTTTCCGATCGATCGCTATCGAGAGATTCTTCTCTATGCGCCGCTAAGGCGGCGCATCGCTGGATCGTGAACCGGTTCTGCATGCACACAGACCGCAGGACTACAGCGCGTGGTGCGGTTCTGCTGGCCGCCCTCAATCATGCGCTCGCCGGCCAGGTGCGCGGGCGGATAAATGCGCCAGATTTTACATCAAAAGGATGCGCTCCCGCAGAATCTACGATTTCAAGCATTTTGTTTTTAACAGAGAAAACAAAACAAACCGTCGGGTCCATACAAGCACGAAAAGGACGAATACCCCAATTTTGGCGCTTGCCACCGCGGATCGCTTCGTAGGGAAGCGGTCGGGTGAACGTATGCGCACGGTCGTGCACGCCGCGGAAGTTGAAAACCGCCCACTAATCCAGGGAAGAGGCACAACCGTCGTTGAGCGTTTCGAGAAGACGCGCCCGGTGTCGTACCAGATTCGCTATGTGCTTTTCGGTGGACCGCAGACGCTCGTGGTGCAACGCCTTAGTTTCGGGACACACCGCCGTGCCGGCGATCAGGAGCATGCAGTCGGGAAACGAGCGGATAGCATTGAATACCAAGGCATTTTCTTGCGGGAACGCTCTGCCGAGCCGCACAAGCAGATTCACTCAGAGGTCGCAAGTTGTAGCAGTGTGCGCCAAGGTATCAACGCAGCGCTGCCGCATGACCGCGAGACACCGGTCGGCGCCCATTACATCAGGCGAAGCACGATTCTTTGAAGAAGGGAGGGCAGATCGCGTCGCACGTCCACCACGAGATGAATGAAAACGGTATCGTCGCGGACCCGATAAATGATCCGATTCTTGCCAGAAAGGGCCTGCCGGAAACCGTCCTCGAAAAAGCCCTCGAGTTCGGTAGGCGTATGGCCGGTAGCGGGAAACTGCCGAATCTGCGTGATCGTTTCCTGCAGTTGCGCCGATGTCTGACGCCATGTTTCCCACCCGAATGTGCGGACGACATAGCTTCTGAGTTCGTCGATGCCGATCCGCGCGGTCGGGAGAATGCGGTATTTCAGCAGCGGTGCCGCCATCAGCGGAGCTTTTCCTGGCGATCGAGCTCGTTGAGTTCCGCAAAGAACTCATCGCCATCCACGTGATCCCCGCGTTCGATCTGTTTCTGGCCGACAGCCAAGATTTTTAGAAGCGCGAGGGACTGCTGCGTCGATTCATAGGTTCGCACATCCTGAACGACAAGCTTCGCTTCGCCGTTCTGCGTGATGATGAGCGGCTCTCCCGACTCAGTCAGGTCCTTGACAATTTGCGCCGCTTCGCTTTTGAGGTAGCTGATCGGCTTGACATGATCGGCGAGATGCATCCAAGGCTCCGGGAGAGATACAGACAAGACCGAATTTAAACCATTAATGGTCCGACTGCAAGCTTGTCCCTTGCGCACCGTTGAGGAGCTAATTCGACATAGCATAATGAATTATTCAACTACTTCATTGTCATTGTTGAAATTACATTATGTCAAATACAAAAAATAGGCGAACGGCAACTTCGCCCTAATTCTCGACGGTCACCCGCATCATCGCTCGGCGCCGATGAGAAAAATTTCGGAAATTTCCGACACGCCGCCAGCTACCTATAAGTAGTCGAACCTGAACAATCCGGAGAGCCTTTTGCAGCAAGGGTTTGAAGCGGAAAGTTGTTGATGCATTTGCAGGAACCTGGCAGATTATGGGTAGTTTCCTGCAAATTCTGTCGAGGTCTGGA
>NZ_JBFRCK010000141.1:0-2718 GCF_040965775.1 Paraburkholderia sp. BR10954 | reverse complement strand
AGCGGGGCTGCATGCGTGCGCATGCCCCGCGCGGATCGCGCGGCAAACCGGTAATTCAGCGGGAAATTGCACGCGCAAGTCTCCTGAACGTAGCTTCGGTCGTCATGACGGGGCGCTTTTCAACAGCTGTTAGGTGTGGCGGATTTTTAACGAATCCCGGCCAACCCTCTATTTGCATCCGAGCCCAAATGACGTGCGTTTTCCCATAAATTTTTGGTATGCCTAGCTTTCTATTGAGTAAGGCCAGATAGCCCGGCCACGACGAACGAACCGAGAAACCAACCCGCGAGTTTATGGAAGTAGAAGTAATACCGCACGTTATTTTTTATCTCGATTTTATAATTGCTTTCTTTTAGTTTTATCAAGGGTAGAAATAAATCAAAACTGTAAGTTAGACCGATCGGCATGTTAGCCTCCGCTGCCTCCGGGGTTCTTCTAAAAATTACAGCCCCCAAAATAATGAACAGAAAACTCAAAACGAAGGCGCGCCCAATATGGTACCCGTAACCAATTGTAGCCTTTGAAAACCCAAGCAGCGCGCAGCGAAAGATGTCTCCGGATTTACATGCTTTCCGAAATTCCCGATCTCGACCAGCGTATCCTACTTCCATTGCGGCATCGTGCTCGCCCACCGCTTCAAGCGCTGCGGCTACCTGTCTATATGGCTGCGGCGCGAAACCTGCGTCTGGTAGTCTTGCAAGCCACTCCGGGAAAAAGTCACGGGAGTCCTGATTCGCGGACCAGCGAGAGGCGTCCGCTTTCATCGGGCAATCGAAACGGGCCTTGCAATCTAAGCCGATCGGTCCAGCGGTGACGCGTGATGTCTCTACTTCTTCACGCGTGCCCCCTCCCATGCGGCCCAGTCGATTTGAGGGTACAAGAAAATCAACGAGGTAGGCGCCAAGCGTGAACCCGGAGAAGTCAATATGTTTGGGCCAGTAGAGTACATTTTTGGGCGCCTTTATCGCGCTCAAGTTCGCGCGAGTGAGTATCAGTTCAGATTCGCCAGTCCAGGATGTGACGTTAAATGAACGATTGTGGTAGCCGATGTTCAGGTCTCCGCCAATTGAAGCATCGCTGAGATCAAGAGAATGCACCGAAGTTCCGAGAAGCTCCACTGCGCCCGAAACTGAGGCGCCTTTCAGATAAAGATGATCAAAAGTGGATCGATCAAAGTACATTCCTTCTCCGGCCTTCACTTCGAACATATAAACGTAGCTGGGAACGTATTTGCCATCAATGGTTTTCATGTTAGGGGAAAAGTCGGATCCGACGATTTCCACTTGACCGTCGATTTTGCTTGCACTTGCGCTTAGTCCGTAGCCGATGACCGACTCTATATCAAGCATGCCTTTTATCCTCGAATAGGGAATGTTTATAGCGCCGCCTAGGGATGCACTCATTATTGAAAGATTGCCATCGACACGTGTCGATGCCGCGTCAATGAACGCTATTGCGACGTTATTCGTCGGAGGTCTCTCTATATTCAGGCTATCCTGATCTACCGAACCTAATATCAGGGATCCAGCAAACTCTGCTCTACGCGCCGCAATACCCCCTAAAAGATAGGTGCCCGCGAATGATACTGTTCCTCGAAAGCTTGAGTCACTTAAGTCGACAATGTTTTGAAATAGGCAGTTTGTGAAAAAAATCGGCGGAATTATGACGGCACCCGTCAGCTTTAAGGGTCCTGAGATAACAATGCCGTCCATTCGCAGCCCGGCTGAGTCGATTCGAGTGGCGTATGGTTCCTCGGTAAGTATCATCCGAATGAAATTTGCGCCAATGTGCGGCGTGTGCGCGAAAGTCGATGACGACGCGCTTCCTTTTGCACAAAGCAACTGCCAAACTTTGCGTTCAATCGGTGTCCAGTCGTGCTGAAATGACGCACAATTCGGAGGCGGCTTTCCAACGTTCGGCTTGGCAATGGCAGGATTGAAAGCTAGCACCCAAAAGAGGGCAGCTACCGATACGCCAAAAGATCTTCTGCGCAATTGATGCCCGACTGCTATTAGGATGCCGACGTACTCTTTGGACATGGTCCCCCCCAAAGATTTCCTTGCGTCGCCGCCGCGCCGCGAGCCCTAACCAAATTAATGATAGATCTTGCCGGCGAGTAAAAAAATCACTTACTCTGTTCGGTTCCTAACACTCGGCATCTAAATTGTGGAGGGCCCGAAAAAATCTATACAGCCTGCTTCGCGGGTATGAAATAGATATTGGAAATTGAACGGGCCGGGAATTAATTGGCGAGATATATAACGTGTGGCTTGGAGTTAGATTCAGTTTTTTCGTTTCCGGCACGCGTCTTGGTATTCGCTGGTAAGAATATCGTCTATAGTCAACGAAATTCTTCCCGGAGAAAGAACGTGAAAGCTCTGATATTAGCGATGGCCTTTCTGCTCGGCACTACGTGCGTTTATTCCGTCTCTTATGCTGGTTGCGAACATCCCCCGTGTCGAAGTGATGATAACTGCGGCAACGGCAAGTGAACAGCGAAGGGTTTTAGTTGGTTCTGTCGCCGTAAGCGTTCGACAATAGTGAGAGCGGTCCTATTGGGTCGTTGGGTCGCGCGCGTTTGTTCTTTATAGCTAGTCGGGTCTGAATAATTCGTTTTGGACGGCGCTTGCCCTCACGGCTGGTATTCGACAGCGATTGAGCGGTTGAGCAAAGCGGCCAGAACAGCGGCGTAAAAAAGCCTCAGCTTCCTGAGGATCA
>NZ_JBFRCK010000140.1:0-2798 GCF_040965775.1 Paraburkholderia sp. BR10954 | reverse complement strand
CCGGCGTCTCGCACGTGACTATGAACGGCTTCCCGAAACTCTCGCTGGGCTTCATTTCGTCGTCTTCGCAATGCTCATGCTTGTCCACGCCGTGCCAGTACTTCAAAGTTCCTAACACGCTCTAGCGCGCCTGACCGGTGTCGGTACCGGAAGCGCGTGGACTCTGCTCAAGGAGTTGTTTGGCTGGCGCAAGTTTCGCAACCGTCGAGAGCATGCAGCCTGCCTGGGCCTTGCGCCCACGCCATACAGCAGCGGGACAAGCGAAACAGAACAAGGCATCAGTAAGGCCGGCAACAGGCGCGGTCGCTGGCTCATGGTCGAACTCGCATGGTGCTGGCTACGCCACCAGCCCGCAAGCCAACTGAGCCAATGGTTCCATAAACGATTTGCTGGCGCAGGAAAGCGTGCCCGACGTATCGGCATTGTTGCACTAGCTCGTCGTCTCGCGGTCGCGCTATGGCGGTATGCGGAACATGGTGAGATTCCGATTGGAGCAACCCTCAAGGCACACCGGAGTACGGTTGCGACCTGAACCATCTGTGTCGGCAGACGGTACGAGTCTCAAGGTTTGCGCGCCCGTGAAATAGCGGGATTGCCCGATGGGCAATCGTCCTTCAGATGGGGCGTGTCCGAACGGAGCGCTGCCCGCGTTAGCGCATGCGGTATAGGGTGACCGGCCGTGGTGCCGGCACGGATAGAAGTTAGATCGGGCATACGCCCGACATCGAGCGCTCCGAACCAGAGACCATTGACGTGTTGAGCAGGAGGGAAAGAAAGCCGATAACCACTTGTTGACGCACGCGAGTTATCCACCGCCTGCCGGCGTTCTGGCAACGTGAGGCGACCCGCCGGCAGGCGGTGGATAACTCGCGGAGTCTTAAAGGAGAATCTTGCGGTCAAAACTGTCATTGAGGGGGCTTGACTTCGAATACCCCATAGAAGCTATTTCGAGGCCCTGTCGAAGTATCTGGGCGCGCACGGCAAGCCGGTAGCGTTCTACAGCGACAAGGCCAGCGTCTTCAACCGGCGGTTCGGCAAGCCACCAAGGAGCGACTACGATGCGCACCGGCGCGCTGCGCGACGACGAGGATCTGCGGCAGATCCTGACCTACCGGGTGCCGCGCAGGATTTCGAATGCGCTGACGGTGCAGTACGACCGCGTACTGTATCTGCTCGATGACACGCCCGTCAGCCGGGGGCTCATGCATGAATATGTCGAGGTCGTCGAGTATCCCGATGGCGTAATCGAGGTGCAGGCCAGCGGCGCGGCACTGCCGTACCGGCAATACGACCGTATCACCCATATCGACCAGGGCGCGGAGATCGAGAACAAGCGTCTCGCGGGCGCACTGGAAGTCGCGCGCCGGGTTCAGGCCATCCGCGATGATCGCCGGACCGCGGGTGCCCCATCGCGCGCGCACTGCGGCGAGCAGGTCCAGGCCAAGAAGGCGCTCATCGGACTGAAGAAGCAGCGCGCAATCGAGGTCGCCGACATCAATCAGGCAATTCTCGAAGTCAGCAGCAGAATGAGGGACGGACGTGGGGCGGCTTCGCCGCCCCACCCCAAAACCTTGAAAAAAGACAGGAAACGACAAGCAAAACCCGACATTTCTATTTAGCTGGCACCACGACGTTTGAACTTGGCGGGGACAAGTAATTGTGTAGATGTAGGTCCCAAATGGATGGAATGGTCGCCTCCCGCCTTAACGGGCCGTCAGACGCCGTAGGCTCGCGTCCTGAACGTGCCACATAGTCTTGCCGTCAAGGAGAACCAGATGGAACCCACGACCATTGCCATCGACCTGGCCAAGCGCATTTTCTAGATTCACTATGTCGAGCCCGAAACTGGCGCGATTCACAGCAAAGTTTTGAAACGAGCGCAGCTCGTACCGTTCTTCGCCAACCGGCCCGTGGGTCGTGTCGTCATGGAGGCCTGTGGCAGCGCCCATCACTGGGCCCGTGTGCTGGCGCGGCTTGGTCACGGCGTGCGGCTCATCGCGGCCCAGTTCGTGCGGCCATTCGTAAGGTCAAACAAGAACGATGCAGCCGACGCCGCGGCGATCTGGGAAGCCGCCCAGCGTCCCGGCATGCGGTTCGTGGCCGTCAAGACCGAAGACCAGCAGGCGATGCTCGCGCTGCACCGCATCCGCCAGCAACTGGTGCGCATTCGAGTCATGCAGGTCAACCAGCTTCGTGGACTGCTCTACGAATTCGGCGTTGTCCTGCCGCAAGGCCGCCGGACATCAATAGAAGCCGCTAAAGGCGCGCTGGCGTCGCTGGCTGACCAGTTGCCCCCCATGCTGGCAGAGAGCCTGCAGGACCAACTCTCGCGACTTCGCGCACTCGACGAGCAGATTGCACGGATCAAAAAACGCATTCTCGAATGGCGCCGTAATGGCCCAGTCGAGGTCGCTCGCCGCGCGTTGACCGGCGTGCCCATTCGAGCTCGTCGGGCAGTGGCGTGTAGCAGGTTTGCAGTTCCCGAGGTGCCAGGACCTCGGGGAAGCGCGGGTACGCGGTGCGTTCGAGGGTGGTGCTGCTGAAGGTCTTTCAGCAACTGCACTATTTCCCTCCGCTCGATACCATTCCGGCCGGCGTCGTTGAACACGTCCGGGCAGCCGCCGATATCGGCGACACCGTGCAATTCGGCTACGACACCGAGACCTCCCCCACGCTGTTCCGGCATTACGCGGCGGTTCGCACCTGGCTCGACGTGAAACCGTATTACGGCACCGACGCGAACGCGATCGCGACACGGGCAGCGCATACGGCGTCGCTGACGATGGACCAGCCGGTGG
>NZ_JBFRCK010000139.1:0-2803 GCF_040965775.1 Paraburkholderia sp. BR10954 | reverse complement strand
GCCAGACCGGTTATAGCGTTCACCAATATACAGAAGTCGCTGCCCGCTGAATGGGTGAAACGGATGGGTAATGCGGACAAGGTGTTCTGAGGCAACAACAAGGTTCGCATTCCGAGGTATGTTACAAGCGGCTTGAACGAGGCCGGTTTATATGGCCCAAGGCCGACGGTGGCAAGGTCCATCTGAGCGCCGCGCAACTGTCGATGCTGCTTGAGGGCATCGACTGGCGACAGCCCCGTCGCACTGCCGCACTATCGATGTTGAACCGCGCGGCGGACTCGTAAACTACGGCGCATGTCGAACGGCGCCGATCTTCCTGACGATGTCGAGCTCCTGAAGGCCTTGCTGGTTGAGGCCCGTAGCCTGCTTGCCGAACGCGATGTCGAGATTGAGCAGCTCAAGGCGCAGATCGACAAGCTCAGGCGAATGCAGTTCGGTCGCAAGTCCGAGCAGCTGCAGCGGCAAATCGAGACGCTCGAGACTCAACTTGAGGATCTGGCGGCTGGGCGCGGCGTTGTGGATGTGCAGCGTGCGCAGGCCCGAAGTGCAAATGCGTCCACCTCAAATGCGACGACGGACGAAGCGGCTTCCAGGCAAGCGCTTCCCGCGCATCTGCCGCGCGAGGATCATGTGCTCAAGCCTGAATCAGGTTGCCCGGATTGCGGACACCCAATGCAGGTGCTTGGCGAGGACGAATCCGAACAACTCGCCCGGGTCGCAGCGGCGTTCAAGGTCATTCGCACGATCCGGCGCAAACTGGTTTGCCCATGCTGCAGCACTATCACCCAGCCGCCGATGCCCGGCCTGCCGATCGAGCGGAGCATCGCCCATCCGAGCTTGCTCGCAGACGCTCGGGCTCGACGCAACCGGCGTCGGTCTGGTTCGCGTACTCGCCGAACCGGCAAGGCATCCATCCTCAAACCCATCTCGCCAACTTCAAAGGGATCCTGCAAGCGGACGCTTACGCGGGATTCGACGAATTGTTCCGCGATGGCTCGATACGCGAGGCGGCATGCCATGCGCACGCGAGGAGAAAGTTCTACGACATCCATGTGCGCACGCCATCTGACACAACACAAAAGGCACTCGAATATATTGGCGGGCTCTATGACATCGAGGCCTCCATTCGCGGCAGGCCAGCCGCCGAGCGGTTGCGAATACGGCAGGAGAATGTCAGACCTCTGCTTCAGATCTACGAAGCGTGGCTCAGGGCAAAGCTCGAAACGCTGTCGTCGAAGTCCGATACGGCCAAGGCGATCAATTACACGCTGAACCAGTGGAGCGCACTGACGTTGTATTGCGAAGACGGCACGCTGGAGATCGACAACAACATCGCGGAAAATGCGCTGCGTTGTGTAAGCCTGGGGCGGAAGAATTTTTTATTCGCCGGCTCCGACAGTGGCGGCGAACGGGCAGCCGCAATGTACTCGTTGATCGGCACTTGCAACTTGAATGACATCGATCCGCGTGCCTACCTGGACTATGTGCTAGCCCACATCGCCGATCACAAAATCAATCAGATCGACGAGCTCCTGCATTGGCGTGTGGCCGACAAGCTGCACACGCCAGCAAGCCCGCCGAATCCCGCTACCTGACCGGCGGCTCCAGTTCACCATCATGCCCCACGCGGAGGCCCCGCACCCGGCGGGCGGCATTTTGCCGACACGCGAGCCTGATAATCCAGATGCACGCTCAAATGAGTAACCTCGAGTCCGTGTTCGGCCATCATCTCTTCGACGTTGCGCAGGCTCAGCGAGTACGCCGCGTGCCAGCGCACGCAAAGCAGGATCACGTCCAGCGGATGATGCAGCCGCTTGAGCACTTTGCCGATACCGCCGGGCAACGCATAGCGCGTCGTCTTCGTCTTTGCCATCGTACGTGTCGTACATTCCGATTCGAGCGATTCAACCCGACCTCGCCAATGCAACTGAACCTACGAATTCGCTCGATCGCAGTCGCCGGTTCCGTGCGGCTGGCTAAACATGCGCGACTTGTAAGGAACACCACGTCATTGTTCGATAGCCGACACAAGTGCGCGACGCAATTGCGGGCCAATGCGTCATTATGCCTATACTCTGCGGTTCCGAGCGTTTGGGCCCCCACATGGTCCGGAATGTGCTTCGTGACAGGCTTGGAACAGCCCGGTCGCTGCGCAACCGCGACACAGAGCATTGTCACGTTGCTGACTGAGTTCGGTAACATCCGGCGATGCAGGTTACCTGATCCCTTTATCGTGGCGACCGCTTCCCCACGATGCCATCAGTTATGCCGTACGTTGCGCACCACCGGGTTCAGCTGAGTCTGCGCGACCTCGAGCAATTCGACACCAGTGCGACAAATTTAGCGCAGGCTTTGAACGGGGGGTAAAGGCAGCTCGCCGCACATCCAGCACCACGGCATCTGGACGAGCTATTTGTGTCGTTGTGCGGTGAGCTTACCTGCCACGGCGTGCCGTTGATGAACAGGGGCCAAACTCGACATCCTGCGGCAGAAACGGCGGGACTAAGGCACCGTTAAGCGGTTCTTCAGCCATGTGCTTTGTTCTTGCCCCGTGCCGCGCACTCGACACCGATCAGCTTGGCAGCTAGCCGGCAGCCAGAGCCGACATTCCCAAAACTGGCAGGCATCAAATATGTGCTTCAAGACTGCAGCCAAGGTGAACAACCGTGCAGACCCTGCGTAACGCGCGCCCGGTCCGCACTGTCTTCCGATCCGCCATGACAACGCAAACCATCCGCTTCTATCACCAGGGGTCCGTCCGCGAGGTCGCGGGCGTTCCGGCGACGCGCACCGTGCTGCAGCA
>NZ_JBFRCK010000138.1:0-2825 GCF_040965775.1 Paraburkholderia sp. BR10954 | reverse complement strand
TACTTGCGAGAAGCGCGTGCCCTGACCGAAGCGACCATTCGCAACTACGTGCCCTTTGTCCGCAGTTTCCTGGAAGACTGCTTCGGCAACCGACCGGTCTCGCTTTCCCGTTTGCGCGCGATCGATATCGTGAGATTCGTACGACGTCAGGCACCACGTTTGCACCCGAAGCGAGCGAAGCTCATGACCGCTGGACTGAGATCCTTTTTACGCTATGCGAGCTATCGGGGCGACGTGGCGCTTGATCTCGCCGCAGCTGTTCCTGTTGTAGCCAACTGGTCGATGCCTGCGATTCCCCGCGCGATTGCACCGGCTCAAACCCGACGATTGCTTGCAAGCATCGATCGACGAAGCGCGGCTGGTCGTCGCGACTATGCCATTTTGCTCCTGCTTGCCAGACTTGGATTGCGGTCGGGAGAAGTAGCGTTCCTCGAACTCAGCGACATCGACTGGACCAAGGGATGCCTGACTGTTCGCAACAACAGCGGGCTGCGCAACGAGTTGCCCTTGCCCGCTGACGTCGGTAGAGCGATCGCTGCATATCTGAGTCGTGATCGACCGCCCGGCCCCTGTCGGCGGGTATTCTTGCGCTCAAGGGCTCCGTTCACCGGTTTTCGGAGCGCTTGTGCGGTCGGCTCCGTTGTGCGTCATTCGCTCCAGCGCGCTGGCATTGATGCGCCGACTATGGGAGCACACCAATTTCGCCACGGATTGGCCACCGAGATGCTGTACCACGGTGCGTCGCTCGGCGAGATCGGCGAACTCCTTGGACACAGGCACCCACAGACCACGAGGATCTACACGAAGGTCGATATCAAAGCGCTGCGTACGCTGGCCGTGCCATGGCCAGGAGGTGTGCGATGAACACGCTTCGGCAAGCGGTCGAGGAGTACGTTACCGTGAGACGAGCCCTGGGATTCAAGCTGAATGAGGCAGAGAAGGGATTGCGCGACTTTGTCGCGTTCATGGAACGACGCCGTGCCTCGTACATCACGCAATCGCTCGCTCTCGAATGGGCCCAACAACCATCACACCAGCGATCCGCAAGCTGGGCAAAGAGGCTGGGCTTTGTCCGTTTGTTCGCGCGCTATCGCAGTGCGACCGATCCACGCACCCAGATCCCAGCGCAGGGCCTACTTCCGTTTCGGCCGACGCGGGCACGACCATATCTATATTCGGACGGCGAGATCCGAGCGCTGCTGGATGCAGCACTTCATATGCCATGCAGGTTCCAACGGGATGAACTGCAGCCATGGACGTATCATTGCCTGTTCGGGCTCCTCAGCGTAACGGGTATGCGTCTGGGTGAGGTCAGAAACCTTGAACTTGAAGACGTCGATCTGACGACAGGAGTATTGACGATTCGCGGCACCAAGTTCGGCAAGTCGAGACTCGTGCCTTTACATGCTTCGACCTGCAAGGTATTGGCCGCCTACATTGGACGCCGGCAATGTCTTTGGACCGGGCGAACCGTGTCATCCTACGTGTTCGTTTCCAACAGGGGAAACCGGCTGGACAACAGCGAGATTCATCGCGCCTTTTATCGACTCTCCCGCCAGATTGGGCTGCGCGGCGAATTCGACAGTCACGGGCCACGGCTGCATGACATGAGGCACATCTTTGCGACGAGAACGCTTTTACATTGGTACCGGTCCGGACAGGACCCCGAGCGTCGTCTGCCCATCCTGTCGGCCTACGTCGGTCATGTCCATGTGGCCGATACGCAGTGGTACCTCAACGCTTCGCCGGAACTCATGCGCGAGTCGATGCGCCGACTCGAGCGGCATTGGGAGAACCGCTCATGAACACCTCAGCCAGCTTTGCTCCCCTTCTGGAACGCTTCTTTATACAGCGCCTGATGCAGCAGCGGCAGGCCAGTCCTCACACCATCATCTCGTATCGAGACACCTTCCGCCAGTTTCTGAGGTTCGCCGAGCAACGCCTGCATAAGCCGCCGTCAGGTATGGACTTCAAGGAGATTGACGCCCTGTTGGTCGCGGCGTTTCTGGACGACCTGGAGAAGCACCATGACGTAAGCGTTCGCAGCCGCAATCTCCGCCTCACGGCAATTCACTCGTTCTTCCGGTACGCAGCACTCGAAGCCCCGGAGCATTCCGCACAGATTCAGCGCGTGCTTGCCATTCCCAGCAAGCGCTTCACCCGCACGCTCGTCAACTTCCTGACCCGTCCGGAAGTCGACGCACTCCTTGCCGCGCCAGATCAACGTACCTGGTCCGGCCGACGCGATCATGCCTTCCTGCTGGTGGCTGCGCAGACCGGCCTGCGTTTATCCGAGATGACCGGACTCAAACGCGAGGACCTCGTCCTGGGTGCCGGCGCACATGTGCGCGTAATCGGCAAGGGCCGTAAGGAACGCTGCACGCCGGTCACGAGGTCTACGCGAGCCGTATTGAAATCGTGGTTGCATGAGCCGCAGCGCGGTGATGGTGATGTGCTGTTTCCGAACGCCAGGGGAGGACGTCTCAGTGTTCACGGCGTGCAGTATCTGCTAAACAAACATCGAGAAGCGGCCTCAAGAGTGTGTCCCTCCTTGAACAAGAAGCGGATCACTGTCCACTGCTTGAGGCATACGGTGGCTATGGACCTTCTTCAATCGGGCGTTCCTCGCTCAGTGATTGCGTTGTGGCTTGGGCACGAATCGGTAGAAACAACGCAGATCTATCTCGAGGCGACGCTTGCAATGAAGGAGCAGGCCCTTGCGAAGATGTCGCCACTACGCGGCAAGGCGGGCCGCTTCCGCCCGACAGACCAACTGCTCGCCTTTCTGAATAGCCTGTAGGGTCACGAAACTATGTTGGGTGATC
>NZ_JBFRCK010000137.1:0-2874 GCF_040965775.1 Paraburkholderia sp. BR10954 | reverse complement strand
AACCGTCGCGCAGCGGCCGCCCATACTGGGCTCTGTTACCCGCGTCCACGACGCATCGACCCGCCGGAGATCCGGCAACAATGCTGCCCTTGGGGATCACGTCCCTTGGGGCGTTGTTCAGGGGCACTTCCTTCGAGGACACCCCATGAAACATCCGAACGCTGTTTCCGGAACCCGGGACGTTTCAATCGCCCAGATCGAAAACGCGATCAACGTGTGGCGCAACCGCAATCCGGCTACCTCCGACGAGGAGGTGACGGTGCTGTGTGCTGAAGCACGCTGTCTCGCCAATCTCTACGGCAGCATGATCTTCACCCGCGCGACCGCCGTGCCGCGCGAAACCCTTACCGAAGCTCAACTGGCCGCTCTGGCTGGCGCGCAGGCGTAAGGCACAACCGTTTTTCGCGTCTCCTAGGACGCATCGAAGCGCCGCATCCGCGGCACATCCAGCTCGCCCCTCAGGGACCACGTCCCCCGGGGGCGTTGTTTCGTGGGGCTTTTCCTTTTCAGGTACCCCATGAAAGTCTCTGCCTCGCAACTTCGCGAACTGCTCATCACCTACATTCCGGCCCGTCTTCCGGTGCTTATCACTGGGGCTCCGGGCATTGGCAAGAGCGACATCGTCGCTCAGGCGGCTCAGGAAACCGGGCATGACCTGCTCATCAGCCATCCCGTCGTTGAAGACCCCACGGACTCGAAGGGCCTGCCATTCCCTGACGGGAACGTCGCCCGCTTCCTGCCGTTCGGGGATCTCGAGCGCGCATTGAGAGCGACAACGCCGCTGCTCTGGTTCCTTGACGATCTGGGCCAGGCATCACCGGCAGTGCAGGCGGCAAAGATGCAACTGCTGCTGGCACGCCGCATCGGCGAGCACGCGCTGCCCGACTGCGTCACGTTCGTTGCGGCCACCAACCGGCGCAACGACAACGCGGGTGTCTCGGGCATTCTCGATCCCGTCATCTCGCGTTTCGCGACGGTGGTGGAGCTTGAGCCTTCGATCGCCGACTGGACGGACTGGGCGGCGCGCACCGGTGTTCCTGCCGAACTGATCGCGTTTCTGCGATTCCGGCCGGATCTGCTGTCCGTGAAGAAGACCGCGCGCGATATCGAAAACGCACCGAGCCCCCGAACATGGGGATTCGTCGCGAAGACGATGCCGGTCGTGCCGAAGTCGCTCGAGCTGGTCTCCTACGCGGGTTCGGTGGGCGAGGCTGCAGCGACCGAACTGATGAGCTTTCTTGCCATCTACCGCGAGCTGCCGTCGCCGGACGCCATCATCCTGTCGCCGGACACGGCGCCGATCCCTGAGACCCCGGCCGCGCTGTACGCGGTCAGTTCGGCGCTGGCAGCGCACTCGACCGAAGGAAACTTCGAGCGGGTGCTGACCTACAACCAGCGGCTGATCGAGGTTGGCCACCGTGAATTCGGTGCGCTCCTCGCGCGTGACGCCGTGCGTCGCAAGCCCGAACTGGCGAGCACCCATGCGTTCATCCGCGCGCAGGGTGGCGAGATCGGAAAAATCATCCGCGGCGAGTAAGCCCCGCTACCTTTTGCCTGTTGCTTCATCCGTTGTTCGTTCTGCCACGGCCCGCCTCGCGCGCCGTGGCTTTTTTCTTTCTGTTCAATCCAATCCCTTTCTATTCTGGAGTCTCCCATGAACATCACTGAACTGAAATCCCGCGTCATGCTGTCGGCCGTCACGGTATCCGCCTGGCAGGCGCGCTGCTTCGACGTGAAAGCGACCGAAGAAGTCGAGAAGAACCATCAGGCAAAGGACATCGGGCGCTTCAACAAGCGCCTGCTGCCCGAGCATGCGCCGAGCTACAAGGAGGTGGTTTCGATCGGCAATCGCATTCGCCGCTATCACTACGACCACTCGCTGAAGTACGAACAGCTGGGCGTGCGTCTGCTTCCGACGGCGATCTACATGGACTTCGCCGACCAGATGCGCAGGATGAAGGATGAGTTCGATCTCGCCGTTTCCGTCTTCCTGACCGACTACCTGAATCTGAAGGAGCAGGCACGGGCGGAACTCAACGGGCTGTTCAACGAGTCGGACTATCCCACGCTTGCCCGCATGTCTGAAAAGTTCGGCGTCAGGCTCGCGGTGTTGCCGTTTCCTGACGCGAGCCAGTTCGGCGTCGATCTGCCGGCCGACGTGCTGACGGATCTTCGTTCGGAAATCGACCAGCACGTGCTTGCCTCGATCTCGACGGCGAACAATGATCTGGTCGGGCGTCTGTACGAGGCCGTCTCGAAGCTGGCTGACAAGCTGTACGGTGCCACCGATGTTCGCCTGGGCGTCACCAACCAGGTGCGCGAACTGTGCGAGCTGCTGCCGAAGCTGAACTTCACGAACGATCCGAAGCTCAGCCACATCCTCGAACAGGCGAAGACGCATCTCGCGGTTCACACGGGTGCGGATCTGAAGGAGTCGAGCGTGCTGCGTTCGCAGGTCGCGGCCAAGGCCTCGGAAATCGAGGGGCTGATGGCAGCGTTCATGGGTGGGGCACCGGAGCCGGTGGCGAATCAGCTTTCGACGTTCGCGCCGCTGGAGCAGGTTGTCCAGCCGGAGCCGACGCCGCTTCTGCGACTCGTCGCCTGAGGTGGCCATGGACCCGCGCATCTCGAAGCAACGCACGGCGCTGGTCCTCGACCAGCCGTTTTTCGGCGCACTCGCTTTGCGTCTGAAGGTGGTCGAAGATCCGTCGTGCAAGACGTTCTGGACTGACGGGGAATCGCTGGGATACAACCCGACGTACCTCGGCGGTCTGAACGATCTGGAAACGCGCGGCGTGCTGGCGCATGAGGTTCTGCATGTGGCCAACGGCCACTGCTGGCGCCAGGGCGATCGCGATCCGAAACTCTGGAACG
>NZ_JBFRCK010000136.1:0-2978 GCF_040965775.1 Paraburkholderia sp. BR10954 | reverse complement strand
ACACACCTGTTATAGGATCAAGCCTTACGGGCAATTAGTATCAGTTAGCTCAGTACATTACTGTACGTGCACACCTGACCTATCAACGTCCTGGTCTTGAACGACCCTTCAAGGGGCTCGAAGCCCCGGGGATATCTCATCTTAAGGCGAGTTTCCCGCTTAGATGCTTTCAGCGGTTATCTCTTCCGAACATAGCTACCCGGCGATGCCACTGGCGTGACAACCGGTACACCAGAGGTTCGTCCACTCCGGTCCTCTCGTACTAGGAGCAGCCCCCTTCAAATATCCAGCGCCCACGGCAGATAGGGACCAAACTGTCTCACGACGTTTTAAACCCAGCTCACGTACCTCTTTAAATGGCGAACAGCCATACCCTTGGGACCGGCTACAGCCCCAGGATGAGATGAGCCGACATCGAGGTGCCAAACACCGCCGTCGATATGAACTCTTGGGCGGTATCAGCCTGTTATCCCCAGAGTACCTTTTATCCGTTGAGCGATGGCCCTTCCATACAGAACCACCGGATCACTATGACCTGCTTTCGCACCTGTTCGACTTGTCAGTCTCACAGTCAAGCACGCTTATGCCATTGCACTATCAGCACGATTTCCGACCGTACCTAGCGTACCTTCGTACTCCTCCGTTACACTTTGGGAGGAGACCGCCCCAGTCAAACTGCCTACCATGCACTGTCCCCGATCCGGATCACGGACCAAGGTTAGAACCTCAAACAGATCAGGGTGGTATTTCAAGGACGGCTCCATTGAGACTGGCGTCCCAACTTCACAGCCTCCCACCTATCCTACACAGACCGGTTCAAAGTCCAATGCAAAGCTACAGTAAAGGTTCATGGGGTCTTTCCGTCTAGCCGCGGGGAGATTGCATCATCACAAACACTTCAACTTCGCTGAGTCTCGGGAGGAGACAGTGTGGCCATCGTTACGCCATTCGTGCAGGTCGGAACTTACCCGACAAGGAATTTCGCTACCTTAGGACCGTTATAGTTACGGCCGCCGTTTACCGGGACTTCAATCAGGAGCTTGCACCCCATCATTTAATCTTCCGGCACCGGGCAGGCGTCACACCCTATACGTCCACTTTCGTGTTTGCAGAGTGCTGTGTTTTTATTAAACAGTCGCAGCCACCAGTTTATTGCAACCCCTTCACCCTCCTGGCGCAGGCCAGTCAAGCTACCAGGGCGTACCTTATCCCGAAGTTACGGTACCAATTTGCCGAGTTCCTTCTCCCGAGTTCTCTCAAGCGCCTTAGAATACTCATCTCGCCCACCTGTGTCGGTTTGCGGTACGGTCACTGTGAAACTGAAGCTTAGAGGCTTTTCCTGGAACCCCTTCCAGTTGCTTCGCTTCCGAAGAAGCTCGCGCCACACCCTTGAGTCCTGTGCCCGGATTTGCCAGGGCACCCTCTCCAATGCAGCGACCGGGACTTCCAACACCCGGACAACCTTCCGCGATCCGTCCCCCCATCGCATTTCACAATGGTGCAGAAATATTAATCTGCTTCCCATCAGCTACGCATTTCTGCCTCGCCTTAGGGGCCGACTCACCCTACGCCGATGAACGTTGCGTAGGAAACCTTGGGCTTACGGCGAGGGGGCCTTTCACCCCCTTTATCGCTACTCATGTCAGCATTCGCACTTCCGATACCTCCAGCACACTTTCCAGTGCACCTTCGCAGGCTTACGGAACGCTCTCCTACCATGCACATAAATGTGCATCCGCAGCTTCGGTATATGGCTTAGCCCCGTTACATCTTCCGCGCAGGACGACTCGATCAGTGAGCTATTACGCTTTCTTTAAAGGGTGGCTGCTTCTAAGCCAACCTCCTGACTGTTTTAGCCTTCCCACTTCGTTTCCCACTTAGCCATATTTGGGGACCTTAGCTGGCGGTCTGGGTTGTTTCCCTCTTGACACCGGACGTTAGCACCCGATGTCTGTCTCCCGTGATTGCACTCTTCGGTATTCGGAGTTTGCTATGGCGTAGTAATCCGCAATGGACCCCACAACCATGACAGTGCTCTACCCCCGAAGGTGATACACGAGGCACTACCTAAATAGTTTTCGGAGAGAACCAGCTATTTCCAGGTTTGTTTAGCCTTTCACCCCTATCCACAGCTCATCCCCTAACTTTTCAACGTTAGTGGGTTCGGTCCTCCAGCACGTGTTACCGTGCCTTCAACCTGGCCATGGATAGATCACCTGGTTTCGGGTCTACACCCAGCGACTGGACGCCCTGTTCGGACTCGCTTTCGCTACGCCTGCCCTAATCGGTTAAGCTCGCCACTGAATGTAAGTCGCTGACCCATTATACAAAAGGTACGCCGTCACCCCTTACGAGGCTCCGACTGTTTGTATGCATGCGGTTTCAGGATCTGTTTCACTCCCCTCCCGGGGTTCTTTTCGCCTTTCCCTCACGGTACTGGTTCACTATCGGTCGATCACGAGTATTTAGCCTTGGAGGATGGTCCCCCCATCTTCAGACAGGATTTCACGTGTCCCGCCCTACTTCTCGTACACCCAGTTCTTTCCCGCTGTTTTCGTCTACAGGGCTATCACCTGCTATGGCCGCACTTTCCAGAGCGTTCGACTAACAATGAGAATAAAGAGTACAGGCTGATCCCATTTCGCTCGCCACTACTTTGGGAATCTCGGTTGATTTCTTTTCCTGCGGTTACTTAGATGTTTCAGTTCACCGCGTTCGCTTCACGTAGCCTATGGATTCAGCTACGGATACTCCATTAGGAGTGGGTTTCCCCATTCGGACATCTCCGGATCAAAGCTCGTTTGCCAGCTCCCCGGAGCTTTTCGCAGGCTACCGCGTCCTTCATCGCCTGTGATCGCCAAGGCATCCACCACATGCACTTGTTCGCTTGACCCTATAACGGGTGTGTCTCAATGATTGCTCACCGCCGATCACATGCCGCTACAGGTTGAGTATTCGTGTTGCGCCGTATTCCAAAG
>NZ_JBFRCK010000135.1:0-3066 GCF_040965775.1 Paraburkholderia sp. BR10954 | reverse complement strand
GGGCAGCGTGGTCGTGACAGGCGACCCGCCGCCCGGCCGTGGACAACCCGCGATTTGATCTTATCGGGAGGTGCCACACCGCATTAACCTCAACTACAGATCTATCCGTCGAACCGGGTCAACCTCAATAAGCATTCTTATCGATTAGGAATTTCTCGACACTTCATCCTTATCGCGACACTACCTGTAAACGCAATACCAGCGCCGTTCTTGTTCGACTCTCCCCTTGCAACCCCGTAAGAACGTGGCTTTCCCGATGATCTGGGTTCGTGGGGGCCTGCGACTGATTCTCTTCGGCCAACGGGTGCTGGGAATGCGCATCGTCATCACCTCTTGTTGCTGTTTCCACAAGCCACGCCTTTGATGAGATTCCTATACTCCAATCACTTTGTAGTTTCAGAGCGATTTCATGGGCATAGGTTTCCGCCTGTGCCCTATGAACCTTTTATTCGGCGCCCGTCGCTGACTGGCCAAGAGCCGTTAATAGGCATCGAGCCAGAACTTGGCGGTTCGCGGGGACATTCATCATAGTTATATGGTCACCTGGAATCGGCACGGCATGAATGGCCTTTGCACTCAAAACGCGGTCCCAACCCCGCAAAGGCGAGCATGCTTCTGGATCTGCAGAATTTTGGCGAGATCGTGCCCTGTGGCGAAGAGGTTCATTGGCATAGAATTGGTATGCCTCGATTGGGAGGGACGGAACTTGATACGAGTCCAGCGCCCGTTGGAATTGTATGGCCCTTTCATACGTCAGGATATCATTATGCAGGTTGCGATCCAAAGGGATCACTCCAATTTTCTGTGCCTTTTCAAGGAATTTAGAAATTGAACTTCTTCCAGAGAGGCGTTCAAGTAGTTCGAACCTCTCGTCGTCTACTTTGAGAGATTCCAGGAACACTTCTTGTACCATTTGGGTGGGCGATACGCTTGATGGATGCGAAGATAGTACAACGTCAATTAGAGCGAGGAATGAAACAGTTTCGTCTTGATCCAGTAACCGTTGCGCAATTGCGTAAGCCAAGATTCCTCCTGATGAGTATCCAGCGAGGCGATATGGACCTCGTGGCTGGATCTCTCTAATTGCCAAATTGAGTTGGGAGGCCATCTCTTTAAAAGTTGGAAATTGAACTTCACTAAATGGCGGCCATGTCAAAGCGTAGACAGGACATCCTGCGTCCATCTCCTGGACCAAACTAAGGACATAGGAGCAATCGCCAAAACCTGTGGGAACAAAGAACAGCGGCGGCTGCGATCCGATTGCTCGAGAAACACAAATCACTCCCGAGCTGCTGGGCTGTGGTTCCAAATGAACCTTTGATGCAAGTTCCTTTAGAACGGGGGCTTGGAAGAGGTCGGCGACGCTGAACTTGAGCCCGAGATCGACTGCCCGACTGAGCAACTGCACCGCCAGCAGCGAGTGGCCGCCCAGTTCGAAGAAGTGGTCGTGCCGCCCGACCCGCTCTAGCCCCAGAAGCTCCGCCCAGAGCTTTGCCAGCGCGGTCTCGATCTCGCCTTGCGGCGGCTCGTAGCTCCGCCGCGCATACGCCTCATCCTCCGGTGCCGGCAGCGCCTGGCGGTCCAGCTTGCCGTTCGGCGTCAAGGGCAGTGCCGCAATCCGCACAAACGCACTCGGCACCATGTAGTCCGGCAGGTGCGCACTCACATGCGCGCGCAACGCGCCGGCCAGCGCGCCGCCATCCGGCCCGTTCGAAGCTGCTTCAGCCGCACACACCACATAGCCGACAAGGTGTTTATCGCCGCGGCGGTCCTCGCGCGCCACCACCACCGCCTCGCGCACCAAGGCGTGCTCGGCAAGCCGCGCCGCGATCTCACCTGGCTCAATCCGGAAGCCGCGGATCTTCACCTGCTCGTCGTTGCGGCCCAGGAACTCCAGATTGCCGTCCGGCAGATACCGCGCCAGATCCCCGGTCTTGTACAGCCGGTCGCCTGCCACAAAGGGGCTGGCGATGAACCGCTCCGCCGTCAGCTCCGGCCGGTTCAAATACCCGCGCGCAACGCCGGCTCCGCCAATGTAAAGCTCACCCACCGCCCCGAACGGAACAGGCGCGCCATGACCGTCCAGAAGATACACCCGCGTGTTCGCGATCGGACGCCCAATGGGGAGACGGCGGAATGTCTCATCACTTGCGGTGACCTCGTAGACTGTCGCGAAGGTAGTCGTCTCGGTCGGACCGTAGCAGTGAACGAGACGTACAGGACCTTCTTCTCTCAATAATCTCAGAAATGAGGAAAGGTCATTGCGCTCGCCTCCACAGAGGAGATACTTAAGTTGTCCTAACGTTGGGGCAATCGCTGATGCATATTGGTTGAATAATGCTGTTGTTAGAAAAAGTGATGTCACCCGTTGCTGTTTAAGCGCCCTAGCAAAAGTTGAAGCATCTATGACGGTGGTGGCATCCATTGCAATGATGCAGCCACCATTGAGCAGCGGCGCCCAGACTTCAAATGTGCTGGCGTCGAAGGCAGGATTGGCGACAAAGGCGACACGATCTCCGGCACCGATCTTCGCATATCCATTGTTGATCACGAGCCGGTTGACAGCACGATGCGGAACAACAACTCCTTTCGGACTGCCGGTCGACCCGGAGGTGTACATCACATAAGCGGCCGCCTCGGCGCTCAATGCAAGGCCTGGATCAGCACTGGATCCCGTTCCAGCCATCAGCGCTTCCACAGCCAGAACAGGAATCGTCACCTCAAACAGATCATCATGGTCCCTCTCGGCGAGCACCAGGCGCGCAGCACAGTTGGCAATCAACCATCCTTGCCGCGCAGGTGGAAGGGCGCGATCAATCGGTACATACACTGCCCCCGCCTTCAGGATCGCAAGCTGCGCCGCTACAAGACTGACGGAACGGTCAAGCACAGTAGCTATGCAATCGCCCGGCCTCACCCCGAGCCCGATCAGATGATGGGCCAGCCGGTTGGCCCGCGCATTGAGCTCCCCATAGCTCAGTCTCTCGTTCTCATGCACCAGCGCCACCGCCTCCGGTGCCCGGCGCACCTGCGCCTCGAACAGCTCATGGATGCACCGCTCCGACG
>NZ_JBFRCK010000134.1:0-3079 GCF_040965775.1 Paraburkholderia sp. BR10954 | reverse complement strand
GGATGATCCTCAGGAAGCTGAGGCTTTTTTACGCCGCTGTTCTGGCCGCTTTGCTCAACCGCTCAATCGCTGTCGAATACCAGCCGTGAGGGCAAGCGCCGTCCAAAACGAATTATTCAGACCCGACGAAGTAGACGAACGCTTCCTGCAGGCACTCGCACAACGTCGCGGCGTCCTCGCCGGCGGTGAAGAGCACGAGGCTTGCACGGCTGTATCCGAGCGTCGCGATGAGCGCCAGTAGCGGCGCGCGGCCACGACAGATGACCGTGAAGTTAGCATGCATCTGCTTGCCCGGCGGCGTCTCGAATCGCACTACCGGCTCGGGCTCTGCACGCTTGTACGGTGGCAGGAACGTCTTGAGCTGGCTGATACCGCCTTCATAGCCGGCTTCCTGCAACTCCCGCAGCAGGACCGTTGCCGGAATCCAGTGCGGTCGTGCAGCGGCCACGCGCGCGGGGAATAGTGCTTGAACGGGGCGAGCTTGGTCGGGTGTGGCTCACGTTGCCTGTAACGGCCCTCCTGCTCGTCGCGCAGATAGCGGCGCACCGTGTTGCGCGACAGGCCCGTTTGCCGCGCAATCTCGCGTACCGCCGTTCCCCGTCTTGCCCAATACCTTGATTTCCACTGCTTGCTGAGTCAGCATCGGCGGCAAAAAGCCGCCATCCTCTCCCAAGCGGGTCAGTTTACATCGGCGCTAACAGATCGTCGACCGTACGTCGGCGACCGCCTTTGGGCGATGGTTCGAACACGGGAATCAACGGTTCCAGCGCCGCCCACAATTCATTGCTGATTTTTCGTCTTGCCATGTCGCCAGGATATTGCGTCCATGGCTTCATGTCCAGGTTGTGTTAGCGACTCTTAACGTTACAGTGCCTCCGACAGGGGTTTAGAGATATGGGTATTGGTCGCTTTTAATATGCGACTCAATGCACTACCAAGAAGCATGCGATTCAATTTATCTGTCATTAGCGTGATGTGATTGCCTGGTACTGGATTTGTAAAGAGATGCGACGATGGGATAATTTTATCCCAGCCATGTGTTTGAGTAGAGGTGTGATCGCCTTGACCGCGCTTCTCGAGCGCATAAAATTGGTGGATTGCTGAATGCAACGGCGGTGGAGTATAAATCTTTACCATGTCGACGTAATTGTGGATGCGCTTGTAGTGATCGACGGCGACCTTGATGGGGATCGTTTTTGGTAGAATTTCTAGTTTCTGCGCAAGCTCAATTAGCTCTTCAATGTTTAATTTTCCAATTTTTTCCTGCATTTTATTTATGCGTTCTTTTAGTATGGTATTTCCGCAATCGGAAATCGACATAACGAATCGTTGCTCGATAGTCAAATGGTCATTTCTGAAAGTGCTCGGGGCGGGTGTGTCAATAAGCCCAACAAAATCGATCTCCATTCCCATGTCCGAAAGTTGTTTTGCGATAGCATAAGAGAGAATGCCGCCCGTACAGTAGCCGCAAATTCGATAGGGTCCGTTTGATTGGGTGCCAATTATGATATTTGCCATTTTCTCAGAAAGACCTTCAATCAAACTGGATGAGGCGTCAAAACTTGGTGGCCATGGAAGTGCATATGTCGGGCAATCAATTTTTATGCTCTGGGAAAGGGCGAATGCGTAAGAATGATCTCCGAAGCCATCCGGTACGAAGAATATCGGAGGCTCTGATCCGGATGATCGAATCGTGATTGCACTGATATTTGAGGTAAATGACGGATAAGTGTCGATGTGTAAAGCTAGTTTCGCCAGGGTAGAGTGTTGAAATATGTCATTCAAGGTACATATCATGCCGCGCTTCGCTGCATGGTTAATCATTTGAACAGCGAGCAGGGAGTGTCCGCCAAGAGCAAAGAACGAATCGTGTCGACTGACTGTGTGGACGCCGAGCAGTTCACGCCAGATGTCGGCCAGTGCGATCTCGAGTGCGCCGACGGGGGCTTCGTACGCGGCATGGGCGAGTGAGTCGGCATCCGGAGCGGGCAGTGCCCGGCGATCGAGTTTGCCGTTGGGAGTGAGAGGCAACGCGTGCAGCCGCACGAAAGCGCTAGGGACCATGTAATCGGGCAGGCGGCTGGCGAGCCAGTCGCGCAGTTCACCTGGCGATGTTTCGTTGCCTGTGACATAGGCCACCAGACGTTTGTCGGTTTCGCCGAGTGCGACTACGACGGCTTCGCGTATGGCGGGGTGCTCTGCGAGACAGGTTTCGATTTCGCCGGGCTCGATGCGGAAGCCGCGAATTTTAACCTGGTGGTCGTTGCGACCGAGGAACACAAGATTGCCGTCGGGCAGGTAGCGGGCCAGATCACCGGTGCGATACATGCGGGCATCGGAGTGATGGGAGAAGGGATCGGGGAGGAAGCGTTCGGCGGTCAGTTCGGGGCGGTTCAGATAGCCACGAGCCACGCCTGCGCCGCCGATATACAGTTCACCCACTGCGCCTAGCGGCACCGGTTGACCGTGGCTGTCTAGCAGGTAGAGCCGAGTGTTCGAGATCGGCCGGCCGATAGACGGATCCAACCCCGGTACCATCCGATGTGTAGCAGACCAGATAGTCGTCTCGGTTGGTCCGTACATGTTCCAGAGGACTTGCACATGATCGAACATGCGTGCAGCGAGTGATGCAGGCAGTGCGTCCCCGCCGCAAAGCAACGTGAAAGATGCGTTGGGCCAGCGGTGATTCAACAGCGCGCTCCAGTGTGCCGGCGTGGCTTGAAGGAACGTGACGGCCTCCTGTTCGATTAGTGCGACAAGGCGCTCGGGATCAATTGCGACATCCCGTGAAGCAAGCATCAGCTGCGCGCCGGACAGCAATGGCAAATACAGCTCTAGCGCTGCGATATCGAACGATACCGAGGTGAGATTGAGCACAGTGTCATCGGCAGCGATGCCGGGTTCCGACGCCATCGCGCTGTATAGGTTGACCAGTGATACGTGTTCGACCATCACCCCCTTTGGGGCACCAGTGGAGCCGGAAGTGTAGATCACATAAGCGAGATGGCGTGAGGTAAGGCCCGGTATCTGAGGATTGGTCTCGGGTTGTCCAGGAGCGTCGTTGGGGTCGATCAGGGTG
>NZ_JBFRCK010000133.1:0-3162 GCF_040965775.1 Paraburkholderia sp. BR10954 | reverse complement strand
AACAGCGGCTTGAGCACGACCTTGCGGCCGGCGGCCGCTTCGCGCATCAGGACGCGTTGCGCGAACGCGGCGGACTCGCCGGCCCAGGTGGCCGGTGTCGGCACGCCCGCGCGATGCAGCAGGAAGCTCGTCATCGATTTGTCGACGCTGCGCTCGATCGCTCGAGCGTCGTTGTAGACCGGTACGCCCGACTCGCGCAGCGCGTGCAGGATGCCCAGGCGCAGCGTCACCTGCTCGAAAGTGCCGCCGGCGATGCCGCGCACGAACACCGCATCCGGCAGCGTGCGGCCGAAGCCCGGGATCACGAGGCCGTGCGGCAGCCACGTGGTGTCGATGCGGCAATCCGCGAGATCGACGCAACGCGCTTCGGCGCCGCGCGCGCGGAACGCTTTCTTCAGCCGGCCGGTGTGCCAGCCGGTTTCGTCGCTCATGATCGCGATGCGCAGGCCCGCTGTGATCATCATCGCGCGACGGGCTCGCCGCCCCACTGTTGGCGCAGCAGGCCGCCGTCGAGCTGGCCGCCATGATAGGTCGCGCCGCTTTCGAGGCTGCTGACCCATACCTCGGCGGGCGCGAACAGCGCGGGGTCGATCTGATAGAAGTCGAAGTTGACGGCCGTGAAGACATCCGCGAACGGTCGGCCGTAGTCGCGCGAATGGGTGGACGGCAGGGTGTCGGCGAGACGTCGCGCGATCTCGTCGTGCCGGACCGTCAGATGCACGCGGCCGCCGTACAGGATCGCGTCGTTGGTGCGGCCCATCGCCTGAATGCCGTCGGGCGCGGGCGGCGGCAGCGGCGCCGAGCCCGTGCCGGCGACGATCTCGTCGAGCGGTACGCCGAGCACGTGCACCTTGTGCAGCGCCACTTCGACGACGCGGGCCACGACCTGTACCGTTCCCGCGACAGAGTGTGTCGGCGTGACGATCAGCGTCAGGTGTTCGGGCGCTAGGCCGCAATCGTGCAACACCTTGTCTATCACGACCTGCGGCGGCAGGCGGTCCACTTCGAGCACCAGCGCGCCGCGTTCGTGGCGGTCGCGATAGCCGAGTTCGTCGAATAGCGGCTCCTTGACCGCGAGCGCGCGCGCGGGCCCTGAGCCGAGCGAAAAGAACTTCTTGCCGCCGGTCTGCTCCTTGGTCGCCGACAGACTCCAGCCCGCGTACTGGCTGCCGAGGCAGGCGAGCACCGGCGCCGAGGTGCTGACCTCGAGCATCGTCGGCCACAGCGGCGCGGCGTCGAAGTTCGCGCGTACCGCGACGCGGCCCAGACCCCCCATGCAGATGCGCGCGATCAGCACGCCGGCGTCGAGGCTGCCGTCGGCGTCGACGCCGGCGTCGGCGATCATGGTGCCGGCGGGCGTGCGAGTGAGCGCGACGCCGAGATGTGCCGCCTGATCGACGAGCCGGGCGACGAGGCGCTCTGACAGCGCATTCACGCTCGGCGGCGCGGTGGGCGGGGATGTCTCAATGGGCGTGGAGGCAGGCATGGTCTGGCTCATCGCAGGTTTCGATTCGTTGGACGACGCGTTCGTGCTGCGCATCGAGCGCGGTGCGCACCGCGTCCGTCGACGCCGCTCGCACGAGCAGCGTGCAGACCGGCTGCCCGACGTCGATGCGGGTGCCCGGCATCGGCACGTCGCCGCATTGCGGATCGCGCAGGCAGGCGTCGGAGAACGCCGCGGAGACGTTGAACGGCCGCTGCGCGAACAGCACCCGCTGGCCGGCGCGCCAACGCGGCGCGCGGGCGAGCGCGAGGCTCGCGGCCGACGGCGCGCGGCCGTGGCGGCAGGCGTCGAGGTGGCAGGCGAGCAGGCCGGCTGGCCATGCATCGGGCGACGCGGTTTCGTAGAGCGCCATCGTCGACGAAGGGCGCGGGTTGATTTCGAGCACGTCGAACGAGGTGCCGTCCGACAGAAAATCGCAGCTGTTGATGCCGACGAGGCCGGTGCTTGCGCATAGCGCGTCGAGCGCTTGCTGCACGAGCGCAACGAACGCTGGCGGCAAGTCCATCGGCCCGATCGAGCCCGCATGCACGAAGCGCAGATCGCCGATAGCGCAGGTGAGTTGCTCGGCGAAACCGATCAGATGCGCGCGGCCGTGCGCGCCGATGAACAGCGCCGACAGCGAGCGGCCCTGGCCAAGGCGCTGGAAGTAGCCGTGCGCGGAGGCGCTCGTCAAGTCGATAGAGTCGGCGGGCTGGACATGCGTGCCGCCACAGCCATCCGCCTGCTTGAATAGCCAGCCCTCGGCTGTCGTGGGCCTCTCGAACGACACAGCCGGATGCCCGATGCGCAACGCGTCGAGCAGCGCGAAGAAACGCCGCGGCTCGCGTACGGCCGCGATCGCCTTGGCATCGTTGCCGAGAAAGCGCGGCAAGCCGGGCTCCCGGCACAAGTCAGGCATCAAAGGTTCGAGCCCGCTGCCGCCGATCCAGCCAAGCAATCCTGGCAACCGCGCGACCCGCGCAAGCGCATCGACGAGCCGCGCCCGGTCGATCCCGAGCGCGCCATCACCGCCGCCGATGTCGAACCACAGTTCGGCGGCCTCGCGCGTGTCGCGGTCGCCGAAGATATCGAGCGCGGCGACATGCAGGCCGGCGCGCGCCGCGGACTGCGCGAGCAGGCGCGCCGACTGCCCGACGACCGCGACGATGGGCGCATGCATGAGCGGCCGGTGCGGCTTCATGACGGCCGCTCTCAGCCGAGACCGGCCGCGACCGCGCGGGCCTCGTCGTAGGCTTCCGGGAAGCCCAGGTAGACCGGCTTGCCGCCCGTGCGCATGCGCATGAACAGGCGATGCTCGACCTGATACTTGACGTTGCCGATGGCCAGCGCGCCGATGCCGACCGCGCCCGCGTTCGGCACGCCGTCGATCGGCTTGCCATCGTTCATCACGTTCACGCCGGCGATGCCTTCGGGCGGCACCGCGTTGACGTCAGCGGCGACGAGCAGGCGTTTTGCATGCGCGAGGTCGTCGCGGCCGACCACCTGCACGCCCGCGACAGCAGTGGCAATCGCGATTTCCGCTTCGGCGAGGGCGCCGCGCAGCTCGTCGGACGTCGTGGTGCCGATGCCGTTCGTGACGATGCCGAAGCGCTCGTTCAGTTCGGCCGACGCGCCGAGCGCGCGACTGCGGTCGGTGTGGCTCGCGATCGTCACGTCGG
>NZ_JBFRCK010000132.1:0-3248 GCF_040965775.1 Paraburkholderia sp. BR10954 | reverse complement strand
GTGCCCCTGAACAACGCCCCAAGGGACGTGATCCCCAAGGGCAGCATTGTTGCCGGATCTCCGGCGGGTCGATGCGTCGTGGACGCGGGTAACAGAGCCCAGTATGGGCGGCCGCTGCGCGACGGTTACCTCGCATGGAATCCATTTGCTGCGCCGCTCTTGCCGCGTACGCTGTCACGATCCGGTGAACTCCGAATCTGGTCATGGGTTTGCCAGTCCGTCCCAGAAACACCGGAGCGTCCATGCTTCTTCCCGCGATGAGCGGCCGCAACGTAGCAGCCGTTGTTGGCCACAGCGGACATATCCGCCACTTGTTGCCTTTGCCCAGAATCCGCACCGATGCCGACGTGCCAACTTCAAGGTGGCCGATCTGCAAGGATGCCGCTTCGTTGGCGCGCGCACCACTGTTGTAGAGAAACAGAAGCAGTGCGTGATCGCGCGTACCAAGAAACGTTCGACAGTCTGGAGCGTGGAGAATCGCAGCCATTTCGCTCCTGTCGAGGTACACGATCATCGTTTTCGTAGTCTTCCTGAATGGTATTGAGCGGACTTGCGAACACCAGTCGAGGTGTTCTGGCGAGCGCAGTCCGATGAAACGGGCGAGTGAGTGAATCGCTGCAAGTCGCTGGTTGCGCGTGACGGTAGCGCAATTACGATTTCGTTCGAGATGCTCCATAAAAGCTCGTACCCGAGTTTGCGAGACGTGCCTCACGGACAACCGGTCGACCGGCACCTTCGCCTCACGACTGATGAACGGCAGCAGCAGGGTTAGCGTATCGCGGTAGCTGGCCTGCGTGTTGCGCGACAGGTTGCGTTCGGCAACGAGATGTTCGAGCAGGAAACGTCGAACCCAAGGTCCGAGAAGGTCGTGATCATGCATCATCAGCCTCCGATACAAATGTCTGTCTCGCATATCCGGATAAATATTTCCGGAAGCCCTACGGCTGGCCGTGCCTCGTCAATGTAACGATCCAGAGCTTCCGACACAGGCTAGACGAGTGGGTAGACCTGGGGTTGGCGGCGCTTCGGGCGCCATATCTGCAGCTGGCCATTGGCACGATCAACCTGATCCATCCGGAGCGCGGCGACCCCTCCTCTGCGCAATCCGTACACCGCCAACAACAGGATGATTGCGCGGTCGCGAACGTTGCGCTCGTCATCACCGCTAGCATCAGCGATCAAGCGCCGGACATCCTCCCAGTCCAGCGCATAGGGTAAAGATTCGAGGGGCATATCGCCGGCTGCCCTGGATCGAATCCGCGAGCCCGGGCCGGGATGCGCCGATACCGCTTGCATAGCGCAGGAACACACGGAGGAAATTCGCCATGTGCCTGGCCGAGACGCGAGACCAGTGCTGTACACCATAGGTAGCAAAGTACGAGTCGATATCTTGTGGTTGCAGCGGTGCAAGGTTGAGTCCTGCGTCGGCGCACCAACTCAGGAATTTGGCCGCGCGGTAGTGCCATTGCTCAACGGTGCATGGCGTCAACTCACGTTCGTCACGCATCCATTTGACGAAGCGCTCCAGGTCATCGTCAAACGGCAACGGCTCACGTGGCTCATGCCACCATCCAAGAAACGTCAACCATGTGCGCGCCGACGAAATTAAAGTCGCAGCCGTCGTCGGAGCAACTGCGGGCCCGGTGCTTCCGCAAACAATCTCACGCAATCGCTCCCCGTTTACTCGACCGAAATCTTCCAACGACATGCGCGCAGCGACCCACAAAATTGAGCGCGCCTTCAGACGCAACGAGTGCCCAGTCGCACTGTGGAAGGCGCAGTAACGCAGGTAACCGGCACGCTCGGCGGCGAGTGGACCGTGACGGTGACGCTCTACAGCCCAACGAGTATCGAAGATAGTCTCAAACATGGCGGGCCTCCACCATGCAGAAGGACCACTAGCAGGCGCTGTTTGTTATGTTCTGTCAATCGGTCACGCGTGCCCACACTCGAGCCTCCCTCCCGCGCACGACAACATAACTTGGGCCGCAACATACCCGCTGAAGGCATCCGCCTGCAGGATTCCCGTGTAGCCCGCCAGATGTTCCTGAGGTCGCTCACCTTTGCGGTCGGGTGAGTACCTGTACCAGACTGCTGGTGGCGCGTGGCTCCCTGCCGGGCCGTCATCCCGCACATAGGTCCACAGGCGCGCCGTGCGTGTCTTGCCACGCCCCGGCTCCAGCACCGGCACGGGCGTGTCGTCGGTATGGATCTTGTCTGCGGCGCGCACGTAACCACCGAGTGCGTCGGACAGGGGTTGCAGCAGCGCAGCCGCTTCACGCACCCACGAAGCCAGTGTTGCCCGGTCCAGTTCGATGCCCGCCTCGATAGATGGCGGCCTGCCGGTATAGCGGCATGTGGTCATGCGTACTTCGCGACGACGACCTGTGCGAGCAGCCCCGCACCCGCCATCGAGCGTGCTATCGGCCGCGAAGGTGCCGGCTCCTGTACTACTGCGGCACAGCGCGGGCAGCTCAGCTTCGGACGTACGTGACGCAGTACCTTGAAGTAGCCGGGCACATAGTCGAGACCTCCGAGACGTCTTCGCCGAGCGCACGCATCTGTTTGCCGCATTCCGCGGCATCCGCAGTTTGACGCCGCATGCACAGCCGTTTCGCGAGGAAGATGGGCAGGGAAGTCCCGTGACTTGCGGCGTAGCGGAGCGACGTTCGTTGTGGCCGACGTATCAGCAGCTGTATCAGCATCGGGCTCCTTCGACGTTGCGGCCATGGCCGATTCAGGAACGGGAAGCTCACCGAGCGCGAGCTGCAACTGGTCCATCAGTTCGGTCATGCGCTCCGATGAACGGCCATACTGCCATCGCTTCAGTCGCGAGATCTCGGCCAGCAACTGCGCAATGGTCTCGTCGCGCGAGGCAACGATGCGCTTCAGAGCGGCGATGTCATCGGGCAGATGGCTGGCTGGCATGCATGCCAGTGTAAATGAAGCCCACGCGCTTGTGGGTTCCCGCACCCGGCGTTACGCCGCGTGCGTCGGCAGCCACGTCCGCTCGGGATGCCGCCAGTCAATCCCTTCGAGCAGCATCGACAGTTGGGCGGCTGACCGATAGACTGTTCCCGAGTCCGCCTGCGGCCACACGAAGCGTCCACGCTCGAGTCGTTTGTAACATACCTCGGAATGCGAACCTTGTTGTTGCCTCAGAACACCTTGTCCGCATTACCCATCCGTTTCACCCATTCAGCGGGCAGCGACTTCTGTATATTGGTGAACGCTATAACCGGTCTGGC
>NZ_JBFRCK010000131.1:0-3290 GCF_040965775.1 Paraburkholderia sp. BR10954 | reverse complement strand
CACCGAAACGACGGGGACGAATGCAGATGACGTTTTCGTGGGTGATGCGGCCTTGCACGGACCCAGAAGGTCGATGGCCACGCCATCGATCACTGCTGCCGCAGGCGCCGTCTCGTGATGCTCAGCACAGGCTCCTGTGGTGCAGGCGAGATGCCTTTCTCCCGCTCCAGCAGGTATTTTGTGATCCATTTACGTAGCAGATTGGCATTGATCCCGTGTTCCTGAGCCATGCGCGCGACGGAAACGCCGGGTTGCAGCGCGGCCTCGACCAGCGTGCGCTTACCTTGCTCGTCGTAGCGACGCCGGCCATCACGGCTCTGTCGTACGACTCTTAACTCTGAGTCTTTGTCAGCCATAGGTGTCCACCTCGAATAGGTGGACGCCTATGCTCCTCGCTCCTGGCGATCACTGCCAGACGCTAAAGATGGACCGCTTACGATCAATTCGATCTGCGGCACCGCCGGTACCCAGGATCCGCGAAAGCTCACCTCATTGATGCAGTCGACGATCTGACTTGAAATTTCGGCGGCTGCGGATTGCGAAACAATGGATCGATGCGCACGCCCAAGCTACCGCTTGGCGAATCGACGAGAGGGTCAAACGCAGAATTCGCCATGAAGTCCCATCCCTGTAGAACTCGCCGTCGATTTCAACGGTATCGAAGAACCGCCGGTAGACGGGTCGACGATTGTCGCTACGACAGGAGCGCCGGCGTGTTGTGCTCGTGCCGGTTGATCACCGAGAAGTCGGGGATCACCTGCTCCATGATGGACGTGCGAGGACTTGTCAGCCACGGTGTCGTGGCATGGCGAACTGATCTGCACGCGACACGCTTCGTCCACTAAGAACCCTTAACAAAATGAACAAAGGGGCTGTTTACTCTCGATGAATCCTGCTAACCTTTTCATTGTTTCGACGACGAAAAGGACATGGCTAAACCCATACTCGACGACGAACTTTGGGCATTCATCGAACCGTTGCTGCCCCCGGCAAAACCAAGGCGAAGCCGTTATCCGGGGCGCAAGCCACTCGATGATCGTGCGCTGCTCACGGGCATCCTGTTCATTCTGCAGACCGGCCTGCGCTGGGACCTGCTGCCACGTGAGATGGGCTGCGGCAGCGGCATGAGTTTCTGGCGCCGTCTGCGAGCCTGGCAGGCCGCCGGCGTCTGGGACCGGCTGCATGAAGTCCTGCTCGCGAAGCTTCGCGACGCCGACCGGATTGACTGGTCCCGCGTCGTTGTCGACTCCTCTTCGATCCGCGCGGTAGGTGCAGGTCAAAAACGGGACCGAATCCCACCGACCGCGCGCGACCAAGTTCAAAGCACCACCTCATTACTGAAGCGCAGGGCATCCCGCTCGCGGTAATTCTCACCGGCGCTAACCGTCACGATGTCACGCAGCTTAACGCGCTGGTCGACGCGATCCCGCCTATCGCTGGCAAGCGAGGCCGGCCACTTTCGAAGCCCCGCATCGTTCAGGGCAACCGGGGCTACGATCACGACAAATACCGCCGTCCGCTACACGCTGCCGGCATCACCACTGAAATCGCCGGACGCGGCAAGCCTCACGGCAGCGGACTCGGTAAAACACGCTGGGTTGTCGAGCGCACCATCTCATGGCTTCACAACTTTCGACGACTTCGCATCCGCTTCGAACGCCTCGCATTTATCCACGAAGCCTTCATGAAAATCGCCTGCTGCATCATCTGCTGGCGAAAGCTGAAAGAATCATTTTGTTAACGCCTGTAAGTTACTAAAGAGAGGAAATTTCAGGAGATGGCAAATCGGTCCGAACCCTATTGCGTGGTCTGGAGCACAAGGAGCTGAACTCGCTTCTGGGACGGATCGTTGTGCTTGAGCAGTTCGTCGCAGGCATTACGTAGCCGCAACATGCGCAAAATCGGGTCTATTAAAATAAGTTTTCTTGCACTAAACCGCTACGCGGTAGGGGTGGAGAGCGAGCGCCTATAACTTACGTTCATCAGAGGTAGTAATCAGGCGCTCGATCATCGGCGAGGAGAAGCGGACGCTTCCAGGAGCAATATATGAACGCCCACCCGGGCTTCATCATTGTTTCCATGAGGTGCTCCGTGACGCCACTACGTCAACGTATGTTACACGACATGCAGATCCGTAATCTCGCCGAGAATACTCAGCGGTCCTATCTTCTTCAGGTTTCAAGCTTCGCCCGGCACTTTCGCCGTTCGCCCGAGTTACTGGGTCCCGAGGAGATACGGGCCTGGCTCATCTATCTTCGGGAAGAGCGCAAGCTGGCGCCCGCCAGTCTCCACCCAACGATCGGTGCACTGCGCTTCCTCTACCGCGTGACGCTCAAGCGCGGCTGGAGCGACGAGGACTTTCCATTGCCGAAGAAGCCGCTGAAACTCCCCGTCATCCTGAGCCTCGAGGAGGTAACAACCTTTTTCGACGCTATTTCCAGCCTGAAGTACCGCGCCATTCTGATGAGCGCATATGCCGCCGGCCTCCGGATTTCAGAAGTGGCGCACCTGAAGACCACCGATATCGACAGCCAGCGCATGGTCATCCGCGTGAACCAGGGGAAGAACCGCAGGGACCGCTTCGTGATGCTCTCACCACGGCTGCTCGAGATCCTGCGAACGTACTGGCTCAATGCTCACCCTCGCGACTGGCTTTTTCCCGGCGACATCCCCGGACACCCGATTACCACTGCCGCGATCTGGCAGGCATGCAACAGGGCACGGCAGCGCAGCGGCATCCAGAAGCCGATTACGCCGCATGTGCTGAGGCATGTGTTCGCCACTCATCTGCTCGAAGCCGGAACTGATGTGCGCAAGATCCAACTGCTCATGGGCCATAGGTCCCTTGCCACCACTTCGCGGTACCTGACGATGGCCACGAGCACCGTGTGCTCCACCACCAGCCCCTTCGACCTGCTTCCGCACCCCGCACCCATTCCGTCTGCGCCCGCTGCGCCAGAGGACGTCTGAACGCAGTCATGCGACCGGCGATCGAAGTGGCGGACATCTTCCGCCGCTGCGGCCCCCAGTATCGGCAAACCCATGCCGAGAGGCTCAGTCGTGCCCAGCGTCGCGTGATGAGCGCCATCGAACTGTGTCGTACCGCCGCGCTCGGCGCCCATCTCGAGCAGTGCAATGCGTGCTCACATCAGCGCATCACGTACAACTCGTGCCTTATGGGGAGTCTTTCCGTATGTGGAGTAGACACGTCGATCGAGCGCGAGCCGGGGAGCCCGCGCCCCTGCTACTCTCCATTAAAGCCTCGCCTTGAGCATGGCGATGACCTTGTC
>NZ_JBFRCK010000130.1:0-3392 GCF_040965775.1 Paraburkholderia sp. BR10954 | reverse complement strand
TCCGGCGTCTCGCACGTGACTATGAACGGCTTCCCGAAACTCTCGCTGGGCTTCATTTCGTCGTCTTCGCAATGCTCATGCTTGTCCACGCCGTGCCAGTACTTCAAAGTTCCTAACACGCTCTAGCCGGATTTTGTGTCGATAGTTGTTCCTTTCGGGAGTGATTTGCAAATAGAGGCGGGGCTTCATGGATTTTCATCTATTTGTTTTGTTTCTTGTCACTTTTACTGCCGCCGTGGCTTTGCCTGGTCCGAACGTCGCTTTTGCCGTTGCTCAAACATTGAAGCACGGGCTCGAAATCGCAATTCCTGGCGCGATCGGATTTGGTACTGGTGCGGCCGTTCACGCAGCAGTGGTATTGTCGGGTGTTGGGATTTTTATACAGGATAACCAATGGGTGTTACTTTATGTCCGATGGATAGGGGCGATATATCTTGGATATCTTTCCATTATTGCTTTTTGTGGGAAACGGGAGTCAAGAATAGAAGATGCGGTGCGCTGGAACTCCAGACAGGTGTTTGTCGATTCACTCATCGTCTCTCTAGCGAACCCTAAGGGGTGGTTGGCCACATTAGTTTCGTATCCCAGTTTCATCAGCCCATCCGGTTCCTACCTTGGGCAGGCGGTTCCGATGGGAGCTGCGGCAACGGCGATCTCCGTCGCGGTCTATTGCGGATATATGTTTCTTGCAGATCGCGCAAGCGTGGTGTTGAGCAACAGATCCATGCTTGAGAAGATTACGGGCGCACTTTACGCATGCGTCGCAGTCAGCTTGGTCTTCTTAAACAGGTGAAGACCTAAACTTGCTCGCAGTCGGTCAGACGTGGTGTTGCTGGTATGCCGTGCAGTCTTGCGGGCATCGCGTAGTTTCGAAACGGAGGTTGTGCTTCCATGCCGATTAAGGTTCCAAAAGGTTTGCCGGCTGTAATTGCTTTACAAAAAGAAGGCATCAAGGTAGTGGAGCACGAAGCTATGTATCGGCCGATTGAACGTCCTTTGCATATTGGTCTGCTAAACCTGATGCCCAATAAAATAGAGACGGAAATCCAGATTGCACGTCTCCTCGGTGCAACGTCCATATTGGTTGACCTCACGTTGGTAAAGATAGCCAGTCATTTACCCAAGAACACACCAGCAAGTCATTTAGCGTCGTTTTACCAGGATTGGGAAGGGATAAAGGAACGGATATTTGACGGCTTTATTATTACCGGTGCACCGGTTGAGTTGATCCCTTTTGAGGAAGTGGGGTATTGGAACGAGTTGATTCAGATTTTCAACTGGACTCAAACCAACACTCTGAGCTGCTTCAACATCTGCTGGGCCGCACAAGCGGCACTATATCATTTCCACGGTCTGCCTAAGTACACATTGAATGAGAAGGCTTTTGGTGTCTTCAGGCACCAAGGCGTGGAGTCCACATCACCGTATCTGCGGGGCCTGTCAGACGATCTCTTTGTTCCCGTCTCCCGATGGACGGAAATGCGACGCGCCGACATCCCCTCAGGCAGCGGTATCTGTGTGCTCATCGAATCGCCGGAAACAGGCCTGTGTCTGCTTGATGACCCGAACCATCATTCCCTGCATATATTTAATCACATAGAGTACGATTCGCAAACGTTGGCGGACGAGTATTTTAAAGACCGTTCACTTGGTCGTCGGGTAAATATTCCGGCGAATTATTTTCCGGAGGATTGCGAAGATCTTCGGCCGCGCAATTGCTGGCGCAGTCACGCCCACATAATTTTCGGAAACTGGATAAAACAAATTGGCATGATCAATCCACATAAATATTAGATCACTCGCTTGCCGGGTTAAATTTGTCCGTGCATAGTGGATTGGGTGCGCGTGCCGGAAGAGCTTATTTGCGTTCCGCGGGAGGGAATATGAATCTAAAATTCGAAGAATTGAAACGGGATGTTGCTTCGGGTGCTATTGATACAGTTATCGCTTGCATGGTTGACATGCAAGGTCGGCTTGTCGGGAAGCGGTTTCAAGGGGACTTTTTCGTTAAGCATGGCTATCTGGAAACGCATGCCTGCAATTACTTGTTGGCCAATGATATCGAGATGGAACCTGTGGCAGGGTACACGTGTTCAAGTTGGGAAGCTGGATATGGTGATTTTGTGCTCAAGCCCGACCTTTCGACATTGCGGCGCATTCCTTGGCTTGAAGCGACGGCGTTGGTGATTTGCGATGTTTTCGACCAGTGCCAGCAGCCCGTTGCTCATTCGCCGAGGCAGATTCTACAGGAGCAGCTTCGTCGTCTGAACGAGAGGGGAATGGCCGCGTGCTTCGCATCGGAATTAGAGTTCTACCTATTCGATGAGTCTTACGAGGATATATCGATGAAGAAATACCGCGACCTCTTAACCTCTGGAACGTACAGCCAGGACTACCATATTCTGTCGACCTCGCGACACGAATCGGTCATGCGTCGGATAAGGAACGGATTGCACGGTGCTGGAATCGCGATCGAATGCTCGAAAGGGGAATGGGGGCCTGGGCAGGGCGAAATCAATGTACGCTACGCCGATCCGCTAGTGATGGCTGACCAACATACGCTAATTAAGCACGGCACCAAGGAAATTGCATCCCAGGAGAATAGAGCGATTACGTATATGGCCAAGTGGAACTACCAGTTTGCAGGTTCTTCCAGCCACATTCATTCCTCCCTGTGGACACTAGATGGAGCTCCGCTGTTTTTTGACAGAAATTCGCCCTATGGCATGGCCAATGTTATGCGCCACTACCTTGCGGGTCTTCTGAAGTATTCGAGAGACATCACGCTGTTTTTAGCGCCATACGTTAACTCATATAAACGATTTCAAAAAGGGACGTTCGCCCCGACCAAGGCGGTCTGGCGCCCAGACAATCGTACGGCTGGTTTCAGGGTTTGCGGCGAAGGCTCGTATGCGGCTAGGGTCGAATGTCGGATCGGAGGCGCGGATCTCAATCCATACCTGGCCTTCGCGGGGCTGATCGCGGCCGGCCTCGCGGGGATTACCGAGAACCTCGAACTGCCCGGTCCATTTCATGGTGACGCGTACCGCGATCGCGGTCTTCCGGAAATTCCCAAGACGCTAAGAGAATCGATCGATGTTGCATCAAATTCAGCCTGGCTGCGGGATGTCTTGGGAGATGATGTTGTTGAGCATTACGTGCATGCGGCTGGCCGGGTGGGAACAACTGGAATATGATCGCCGAATAACAGACTGGGAACTTGGGAGAGGATTCGAGAGAATCCTAGGGGCAGGCGTACCCTTAGGGAAGGTCTGCAAAAGTCCTGGCGTTGACGTCTCGGTGGACTATCCTGGGAGAATGCAGGTTTAAGGGGTACCTCGATGACACAGCTTGGTCTTGGTCTGGATCTTTCAACGAAACGCACGCGCAAG
>NZ_JBFRCK010000129.1:0-3461 GCF_040965775.1 Paraburkholderia sp. BR10954 | reverse complement strand
TCGGCAAACAGTGGTCGTCACGCTTCAAAAGCCAGACGACCAACCTGCCAGCAGACTCTCATGGCTGATACGACGCAAGTGGCAAACGGCCAACTCTCTGAAAACGAGTTGTGCAGACCTTCCCTAGAAGATGCCGGACGGTGCGGTGTTCACGCAGAAATATCAAGTCAGGTTTGGTCAACATGGTCAGATCTACGCACCATACTCATCCGACGCTGTGTACATTCTGGTAGATGCGATGAAGCGTGCAAACTCGACTAAGCGAGCCGCAATCCTGGCCACCATACAGCACACAAAATACTTGGGCGTCTCCGGCCTCGTTCAGTTTGACGAACACGGAGATCTTTCGAACGCAGCAGCACCAGGCGGTTCGAAGCCTGCTCCTGCAAGCCGGCTTCGGGAGGCCTACTCCCATCTTCAGTACAGCATCGCAAGCTTTCGCTTGTGTTCGTGACACACTCTCGTCCATGCGCCAGCTGTTGCCTACCGGGCGCTGGCGCCGACGAAAGGCCTTCTCGAGCACCGGCAGCAGCTTGATCACCCAGCGATGCACCGTGGAATGATCCACCTCGATGCCGCGCTCGGCCATCATCTCTTCCAGATCCCGCAAGCTCAACGAGTACGCCACGTACCAGCACGCACAGCAGAATCACGTCCACCGGATGGTGCAGGCGCTTGAGGACATTGGCAATGCCGCCTGGCAGGCTCGTGCGCGGCGTCTTCGCTGGCTTATTCATCCGCTGACTTGCGGTTTCCAAAACCGGCCATTCTACTTCCCGTTATCGCGACAGAACCTCACCGGTCGCCTCGCTTGCGCTCAGCGGACACTGATCATACCCACTGCATTCACTGGTGGCATAAAAATTGCGTCGAGGTAAGCCGACGACGTAACCTATACATAGTCAAGGCCAAACATCCATGCAACAAAATTGTCACCATCTTTCTGCTTCTAGTTTCCTACTGCACGTTGCTATCGGCTGCTGACAACCAAGGGAACGGAACCATGCACCCCCCTTAGCTCTTACCCCCCTCAGACTTTCGGCGGGCTCTCGCAGTTGATTATCAATACTCGAATAAAATTGTCAATTTCGTCGATACCCCCCCTTTCTGGCTTTCGCCCGAGACCCTTGCCTACCGACGGACGACACATGGTGAGCGCCAGTTCATTAAATTCAATATCAAAACTGGGAAGAAGCAACCGGCTTTCGATCATAGCCGCCTTGCCGAAGCATTAAATAAGGCGGCCTCCTCGAATTTCCGAGGCAATTGGCTGCCCTTTGACCGCTTCGAAATCGGACAAGACGGCAACCAGTTGCTGTTCTCCATTGATTCCGTTCAGTGGAGTTGTGATCTTTCAAGCTACATCTGCACTAGGATCTCTCAGGGCGAAATCTTGTCATTTCATAACGACTTCACGCCAACGGCTGAAAGCGATAGTCGAATCACAAGCGATTCACCGGACGGCAAGTGGAAAGCATATATCAAAAACTACAACGTCTTTCTAATGAGTAAGGACGGGTCAGTAAATGTGCCGTTAAGTTGGGACGGGACAGAAGCGAACAATTACGTCTTCTCATCCCTAAAGTGGTCCCCTGACTCCAATCACCTCGCAGGTTACCGTGTCGCCCTCGGCCAACCGCGTCAAATCATGCTTGTCAATTCCTCAGCAACAAACCATCAAGCCAGGTATGAGCCAATAGCGTATCCCAAAGCGGGAGATATTCTTCCGCGACCGCAACCGGTACTATTCGACATAGTCAACAAGCGCATGATCAATATCGACAATGCTTTGTTCCCGAATCCTTTTGACCTTTCCCAAATTAATTGGTGGAAGGATGGGAGAGGCTTTACATTTGAGTACAACCAACGCGGCCATCAGCTCTACCGAGTAATCGAGGTGGAGGCAGCCACCGGCCGTACGCGCTCTTTGATCGATGAGGTCAGCTCCACGTTCGTCGATTATACAGATTTAAGAAATAACCAAAGAAATGCCGGAAAACACTTTCGTTACGATGTTAATGATGGAGAGGAAATTATCTGGGCATCCGAGCGCGATGGATTTGAACATCTGTACCATCTTTAATGGCCGTACCGGTGTTTTAGAAAACCAAATCACCAAAGGTGACTGGATTGTCCGCGCGGTGGACCACATCGATCCAGTCAGAAGGGAAATTTGGTTTGAAGCAAGCGGAATGAATTTCGGCGAGGACCCTTATTTCGTTCATGCCTACCGAATTGGCTTCGACGGAAAGGGGCTGACATCGCTTACGCCAGAACCGGCCAATCACCACATCGAATTTTCTCCTGACGGTAGATTCTACGTCGATCTCTGGTCGCGTATCGACCTTCCCCCACGCATGGCACTTTTCCGGTCTAGCGACAACGCTAAACTGATGCCGATCGAGAGCACCGACATCTCCCAACTCGAATCTAATGGATGGAGAGCGCCAATCAATTTTGTTGCCAAAGGGCGCGATGGTAAGACCGATATTTGGGGAATCATTCATCTACCAGATAGATTCGATCCACATCTGAAGTATCCTGTGGTGGAGGATATATATGCCGGCCCGCAAGGCTCTCACGTCCCAAAGTCATTCTCAACCACAACAGAGCCCCTTACCCAGTTGGGTTTTATCGTTGTGCAAATCGACGGAATGGGCACTAACAACCGTTCACGCCTTTTCCATGACGTCGCGTGGAAGAATCTGAAAGATGCAGGCCTTCCCGATCGCATTCTGTGGCATAAGGCGGCTGCCTCTCTATATCCCTGGTACGACATCTCGAATTTGGGAATCTTCGGTACATCAGCTGGCGGCCAGAACGCCATTGATGCACTGCTATTCCATTCGGACTTCTATAAGGTTGCGGTAGCCAACAGTGGTTGCTATGACAACCGTATGGACAAGATATGGTGGAACGAACAGTGGATGGGCTGGCCCGTCGGCATTGAATACTCACAGTCCTCCGCCATCGACAATGCCGACAATCTGCACGGCAAACTTATGCTTGTTGTGGGCGAAATGGACCACAATGTCGATCCGGCCTCCACCTTTGCGCTCGCCGACAGTCTCATTAAGGCGGGAAAGGAATTCGAAATGGTCTATGTGCCTGGTGCTGATCATGGAGCCCCCGGTATCTTCACCGAGCGTAAACTCCTGGATTTCTTCGTTCGCAATGTTTTCGGGCAAGATCCGCCTAATTGGAATGCCAAATAGAGGTTGGAATGCCACTCGTAATCGTCGACACGACGGTCATGCAAAAGGCGATCGCCCATCCAACCGATTCGCGCCTGCTCGAGCGGTGTCGCGAACATCTGGTGAAGGCCGCGGCGCGACACGGGTTGAAGCTGCGGCAGAACTACAACCGCGAGGCGCCGCACGTGGCACTTCAGATTGGCCGCTACGCCCATGCGAAGCAGTTCAAGCGCATGAAGAAGGCGCTGCGCACGTTGCGCTCGCGCG
>NZ_JBFRCK010000128.1:0-3484 GCF_040965775.1 Paraburkholderia sp. BR10954 | reverse complement strand
TGATCCTCAGGAAGCTGAGGCTTTTTTACGCCGCTGTTCTGGCCGCTTTGCTCAACCGCTCAATCGCTGTCGAATACCAGCCGTGAGGGCAAGCGCCGTCCAAAACGAATTATTCAGACCCGACTAAGTAGCTGTTGACAGGCGAAAAGTTTACAAATCGCGCTGTCCATGGACAAGGGACGGTCGCGTGGCTATGGACAGCACCCTGTCAACTCGGGTATGGATCGATACCATTGGCCTTGCATGTTTCAACGAGACTAAAGAGATTTGCGCTGGCGTGTGCGCCGGCAACCGTATCTGCGAACAGGAAGCCATTGCGTGCAACGACAAACGGGCGAATGGAATTTTCACAGAAATTATGCCGACTCCCCGATTATGCCGCGTCATGCATGCGCGTGGCGGTGGGTATGGCCTTTCATGATCGCTGTGTCGGCATAAACGTATGATTTCTCAGGCTGGCTATCGCGCTGGCCAGGAGAGATCAGATGAATGCGACACGCACAGTCAGCGAATCCGGCGGGCTGCCGGCCCATCACATCGATGCATTTCTTGATCGTCTACGGACGGCACACTACTCCGAGATATCGCTTCGCAAGAAACGAAGAGTCCTGTGTGCGTTCTCTGGGTGGATGGAGAACAGAAACATCGACCTGATTGATCTCGATGAGTCTGTCACGGCTCGTTTTATGAAGCGCATGATCGGCGAATCACGAGACCGCGTCCAGCGCGCGCGGCCCACATTACGGCAGTTTCTCGCCTATCTGCGCGCCGAAGCCATTGTGTGTTCGCCGACATTGGGCGGCCAGTCCGCGATCGCGCACATTTATCGCCGATACCTGGACCATCTGAGGCAGGATCGTGGACTCGCGAAGAACTCTCTGCTCGTCTACGGCCCGTTCATTCGCGACTTTCTCGACAGCCATTCGGCCGGCGACGGAAGTTTATTGCCAGATGCATTTGACGCGGTAACGATCCGGAATCATCTTCTTGCCCGCAGCAAAGGTCGATCGGCGGAGTACACGCGGCTGATGGCAGTTGCGCTTCGCTCGTTCTGCCATTTCCTCTTTCTGCGTGGCGATACAGCCCGAGACCTGTATGAGTCAGTGCCCTCGGTTCGTAAGTGGCGACAGTCGACTGTGCCGACGTTCCTCACGCATGAGCAGCAGGAAGCTCTCATTGCATCTGCAGACCGGTCGACTCCGACTGGGCGCCGTGACTATGCAATCCTGCTGTTGTTGGCGCGGCTCGGCTTACGTGCCGGAGAAATCGTTGCAATCGAGCTCGACGACATTCACTGGCGTTCGGGGGAGCTCGTCGTTCATGGCAAGGGGCAGATGGTCAAGCACGTCCCGCTGCCATCGGAGGTCGGAGAAGCAATCGCAACATATCTCCGCGATGGTCGCGGAGCGAGTGCATCGCGGCGCGTCTTCCTTCGCAGATTGGCACCTCGGGTTGGTTTGGCGGGGCCGGCGGCGATTGGCAAGATTGTTTGTCAGGCCTTCGCACGTGCCGGTTTCCGCCCCGCGTGCCCGGGCGCCGCACATCTGTTCCGTCACGGTCTGGCGACGACGATGATTCGCCACGGGGCCTCGATGGCAGAAATAGCCGAGGTCTTGCGGCACCGCTCACCGGACAGTACCGCGATCTATGCAAAGGTCGCGTTTGAGGACCTGCGCGAGGTCGCGCGCTCGTGGCCCACGGCTGGAGGTCCAATATGACTGCGATCCGCGATTCTCTCGCTCGGTACGTGGCGGTCCGCCGCGCTCTCGGGGCGTCATTCTACGAACCTGCATTGGCACTCGGCCATTTCGTTGATCTTCTGGAACATGAAGATGCTGAGTTCATTACTGCCGATCTGGCTCTGCGCTGGGCGATGACGTCCACACTCGTCGAACGCGCCACTTGGGGGCGGCGCCTCTCTCAAGTGAGAGGATTCGCCAGATGGATGAACGTCATTGACGGTCGAAACCAGATTCCTCCGGCAGGGCTCCTGAGTGCCCGCAGACGGCGCAATGCCCCGCACATTTACACTGAGCAGGAAATTGATCTGCTTATGACCCGAGCAGCTCAACTGCAATCCCGAACCGGCATGCGAGCACTGACGTATTCGACGCTCATAGGGCTTCTTGTAGCGACGGGCCTCAGGCCAGGCGAAGCGTTTCGGCTCGACCGGTCCGACGTTGACCTCGTCAGCGGGATACTCTCCATCCGGGAATCCAAGCTCGGCAAATCGCGGTGTGTTCCTGTAGCAGAGTCGACCCGGGTGGCACTCGAACACTACGTCCAGAAACGCGATCAACTCTGTCCTTTACGATTGAGCGAGGCGTTCCTGGTTAGTGAGCGCGGCAAGCGATTGAATGCCGGCACCGCACGAAGTATGTTCGTCAGAATGTCGCGCGCTGTCGGTCTGCGATCGGCTACAGAGGATGGGCGCGATGGTTACGGCCCACGCCTCCAAGACTTCCGGCATAGCTTCGCGACTGGACGACTGGTCGAGTGGTATCGTGCCGGTCGCGACGTAAGTCGGGAATTGCCGAAACTTGCCGCCTACCTCGGGCATGTCAACGTCGGTCTTACGTACTGGTACATCGAAGCGGTTCCTGAGTTGCTCGAACTCGCGGCAGCCTATCTCGACAAGAACTGTCCAGGAGAACAGCCGTGAGCGCCGCCAGTCTCGCATCCCTCGTTCAGCGTTTTTTTAGCCAGCGTCTGCTCGATCAGCAACGTCTGAGTTCGCATACGGTGGCAAGTTACCGTGACACGTTCCGGCTGCTTCTAGCGTTTGCCACGAAGCGTATCGGGCGCACGCCGTCAAAGCTGCGAATCGAGGACTTCGACGTGTCGTTGATCGAGGAATTCCTACAGCACCTCGAACACGGCAGCCATTGAAAAACATACAGCGATAGAAATAATGGCGAGCCTCGACCCAAATACGCGAGCAAAGCTTTCGGCTCCATATGGTCGGGCCAACCATTGTTCGATGAACCTATGATACTTCCGCAGATACGTCGTCGACATGCAGAACTCTCTTTGTTGGGACTGTGTTATGTGGGCATGACGAAAGACTTAGCCGCATCCCGCCTATCAAGATCGGAGACACGTCCCAGTTTCCAAAAGCCGGGACGAATGAAGGATTGTCGACGATTCGCGTAGTTGTGTCGAACGGCCGGTTGTGGCCGCACTGGGTCCCACAACTGGGCACGCCGCTCGCCCCGGCTGCATCTCGTGCAATAGGCATAACCGACCCCGAGGGGACATTGCCATCTCTCGACACCGGACGTTCAACCTTCGAGATCAGCTGACGTCGTGCAATCTTTTTTTTTTGCGTTAGGCCGTACGATCAGTTGATGGCTCAGTATCTAGTGTCGTGAGTTAGAAGTTCGTTGAATCAATTTCCCGGTCTTTCTGGAATGACGAAATGCTGTTTAAAGAGCCGCTCGGACTCACGCAGTCCTTCTTCGGTAAAGATCACAGACTTCGTCCT
>NZ_JBFRCK010000127.1:0-3537 GCF_040965775.1 Paraburkholderia sp. BR10954 | reverse complement strand
GCGAGATCTGCCGCACCAGCGTCTTGCGGTACGCGTCGGGCATCCAGTCCTGCGGCTCGATCTTGCCGTCGGCGGCCATGACCGCGTCGAAGCGCGCCTGTTCGGGCGAATTCGCGTCCGCGTCCAGTGGGGCGACGTGGCCGGGGATATCGAGGGATTGGGTGTACATGGGGGACGCTCTCTGGAGGAGTAGTCTGTGTCGGCGTAGTATAAACCAACCGACCGGTCGGTTAATAAATTTTTTGAGGACGGGGATTGGGCTTGATAGCGTCATTCAGGGGGTTGAAGCACGTCCCCCACCCCGACACTTACCGGTAAAATTGCGAATTGGCCGCGAGCTGCGGCCCACTTGCATCTCCGGTACTCATGTTACGTCTAAGCGAAATCAAACTCCCGCTCGATCATCCCGAAAGCGCCCTCGAAGCCGCCATCCGTGCGCGCCTCGCGGATCTCGGCGTGGCGCGGGACGGGCTCATCCGATACACCGTGTTTCGCCGCGCGCACGACGCGCGCAAGCGCGCCGACATCAAGCTCACCTACATCGTCGATGTCGAGGTCAAGGATGAAGCGGCCGCGCTGAAACGGCTCGCCGACGTGCCGCATTGCGGCGTGACCCCCGACATGAGCTACAAGTTCGTCGCCAAAGCGCCCGCCCAACTGAGCACGCCGCGTCCGGTCGTGATCGGCATGGGACCGTGCGGTCTGTTCGCAGGACTGATCCTCGCGCAGATGGGCTTCCGGCCGATCATCCTCGAGCGCGGCAAGGCCGTGCGCGAGCGCACCAAGGACACGTTTGGCCTGTGGCGCAAATCGGTGCTGAATCCCGAGTCGAACGTGCAGTTCGGCGAAGGTGGCGCGGGCACTTTTTCGGACGGCAAGCTCTACAGCCAGATCAAGGACCCGAAACATTACGGCCGCAAAGTGCTCGACGAATTCGTGCGGGCCGGTGCGCCCGAGGACATCCTGTACCTGAGCCGGCCGCATATCGGCACGTTTCGCCTCGTCAGCATGGTCGAGAAGATGCGTGCGGGCATCCATGAGCTGGGCGGCGAGGTGCGCTTCGAGACGCGTGTCGAGGACATCGACATCGACAACGGCCAGGTGCGCGGGCTGAAGCTGTCGACCGGCGAGACGCTGCGCTGCGACCACGTGGTGCTGGCGGTCGGCCATAGCGCACGCGACACCTTCCAGATGCTGCACGACCGCGGCGTTCACGTCGAGGCGAAGCCGTTTTCGCTCGGTTTCCGGATCGAGCATCCGCAAGGGGTGATCGATCGCAGCCGTTTCGGCAAATTTGCCGGTCACAAACAGCTCGGTGCAGCCGACTATAAGGTGGTGCACCACTGCAGCAATGGGCGCGCGGTGTATAGCTTTTGCATGTGTCCCGGCGGCACCGTGGTGGCGGCCACGTCGGAGCCGGGGCGGGTCGTCACGAACGGCATGAGCCAGTACTCGCGCGCGGAGCGCAACGCGAATGCGGGCATCGTGGTCGGCATTACGCCAGACGACTACCCGGGCGGCCCGCTTGCGGGTATCGCGTTCCAGCGCAAGTGGGAGGAACGGGCGTTCGAACTCGGTGGCGGCAACTATATGGCGCCGGGGCAGTTGGTCGGCGACTTCATCGCCGGGCGTCCGTCCACGTCGCTCGGCTCCGTCGTGCCGTCGTATAAGCCCGGCGTGCGGCCAACCGATCTCAGCACTGCACTGCCCGACTACGCGATCGAGGCGATTCGCGAAGCGCTGCCGCAGATGGAAAAGAAAATCGCCGGTTTCGCGATGCATGACGCGGTGCTGACCGGCGTTGAAACCCGAACGTCGTCGCCGGTACGCGTTCGTCGCGGGGACGACTACCAGAGCGTCAACATCAAAGGGCTGTATCCCGCCGGCGAAGGTGCGGGATACGCGGGCGGGATCTACTCGGCGGCGATCGACGGAATCGAAGTCGCCGAAGCCGTCGCTCTGAAGATCATGAGTCAGCAAACGGCATGAGTCCAAACGGGCACAGCCGCCGGGCACCGGCGTTTGCCGCGTCGTTCGGGCACAATGCGCGTTTCGTCTCGAACCGATCGTCCGAATGACCATTCGCACCCTGGCTGCCGCATGCGGCGCGGCGCTGCTTGCCCAATTTGCTCCGTTTGTCGTTTCCTCGAACGCGTTCGCTGCCGAAGCGCCCGAGCATTGGGTCGCCGTGTGGGCGACCGCGCTGCAGCCGCTTCCACAGCGGGCCGACTTGCCACCGCTGTATCGCGCGCCTGAAGTCGCCGGGCGCACCGTCCGGCAAATCGTGTATCCGACTTTGTCGGGAAAGACGGCGCGAATTCATCTGAGCAATGCGTATGGTAAGACACCTCTGGTCATCGACGAGCTGCGCATCGCGCGCTCGGCCGGCGGCGCGGCGGCGGTAGCGAGGGATGGCAGTCGAGTGACGTTTGCTGGCAAGGGCGCGGTCAGCGTTCCGCCCGGCGGCGAGCTGGACAGCGATCCGATTGGGATCGACGTCGTCGAGGGCGCGCCGTATGCGATCAGTGCGTTTATGGGACCGGAGCAGCGGATCGTCGCGTGGCACCGGGTGTCGAATCAGGTGAATTATGTGTCGGGGCCGGGCAATCACACCGCCGACACGTCCGCCGCCGCATTTCGCGGCCGCTTCACCCAATATGTGTGGGTCACGGGCTTGTCGGTGGAGGCGGTGGCACCGTCAGTTGCCGTGGCTGCGATCGGCGACTCGATCACCGACGGCATGCGTTCCAGCCTGAACCAGAACCGTCGCTGGCCGGATGCGCTGGCTCGGCGACTGGCGGCGAGCGGCGCGCAGTCGACCGCGATCGTGAATCTCGGCATCAGCGGCAACCGGCTTCTTAGCGACTCACCTTGTTATGGCGACGCGCTTGCGAGCCGGTTTGAGCGCGATGTTTTGCAACGTCCGGGCGTCAAGGCGGCGGTTGTGCTGATTGGCATCAACGACATTAACTTCGCGGCAATGCCGCCTCATGGCGGGCTCGACTGCGATTTTCCTCATACGTCGGTCACGGCTGCCGATCTGATCGCCGGTTACCAGCGAGTGATCGCGGCCGCGCGGCGCAAGGGTGTCAAGGTGTTCGGCGCGACGCTGACGCCGGCGTCGCTGCCGCAGGAGCGGGAAAACATCCGACTCGCGGTTAATCAGTGGATCCGGACTAGTCGCGCTTTCGATGGCGTCGTCGATTTCGACTCGGCGTTGCGCGACAGAGCGCAGCCGGAGCGTCTGCAGCGCGCGTTCGATAGCGGCGATCACATCCATCCGAGCGACGCGGGCTACGCGGCCATGGCCGACGCTGTTCCTGTTGAGGCAGTGGTGAGCGCGGCCCGGAAGTGAGTCACAACTTTTTTTAAGCAAAAGCGAAATCTGGTATTGACGAGACGAGAAAGATTCTCCATAATCTCGCTTCTCTGCTGCAGACGCAGCGACGCAAACGAAACAGTGCCGGGTGGTGGTTCAGGTGCTGCGGGTTGGGCGGATCGATCTTTAAAAACTAACAGCCGATAAGTGTGGGCGCT
>NZ_JBFRCK010000126.1:0-3578 GCF_040965775.1 Paraburkholderia sp. BR10954 | reverse complement strand
GGCCCGCGTCGTGCAACAGGTCCGCGCGCACGAGCTTCCACTCGCCGGTCAGCGTATCGACGACGACCTCCGACACCGCCGCGCCATACGCGAAGTAATAGAACGGATGACCGGTCAGCGTCTTCGCATCCCAATGCACTTTCGGCGTCGCGTAGAAGCCGTCCGACCACAACTGCACGCGCGCGAGATACGCGGCGTTGACGAGCTGTTCGAACGGCAGCGCGCCACCGTTCACCGATACGCTGCCGCGCGCGAACTGCACGTCGCTCGCGTCGCCGCCGAGTTGGCGCGCCGCGACTTCGGCGAGCCGTGCGCGGATCGTCTGCGCGGCGGCAACGGCTGCCATGCCGTTCAGATCGCTGCCGGTGGAAGCCGCGGTCGCGGAGGTGTTGGCGATCTTCGAGGTATCGGTCGCGGTCACCCGCACGCGCGATAACGGCAAGCCGAACTGATTCGCGACCACCTGCGCGACCTTCGTGTTGAGCCCCTGGCCCATCTCGGTGCCGCCGTGATTGACGAGCACGGAGCCGTCCTTGTACACGTGCACGAGCGCACCGGCCTGATTCAGGAACGGCACGTTGAACGAGATGCCGAACTTGACCGGCGAAAACGCGAGGCCGCGTTTGAGCACGGGACTCTTCGCATTGAATTCGGCGAGCGCCGCGCGCCGCGCGCGGTAGTCGCTCGAAGCGAGCAGCGCGTCGGTCAGCGGCGCGATGATGTTGTCTTCGACGCGCTGTCCGTACGGCGTCGTATCGCGCTCGCCAATGCCGTAGTAATTCGCGAGCCGTACGTCGAGCGGATCGAGCCGCAACTCGCGCGCGATGCCGTCGAGCAGCACCTCCATCACGAGCGCACCCTGCGGTCCGCCGAAGCCGCGAAACGCGGTGTTCGACTGTGTATTGGTCTTGCAGCACAGCGCGACGATATCGACGTCGGGCAGGTAGTACGCGTTGTCGAAGTGGCATACCGCGCGCGTCGCGACCGCGCCCGACAGATCCGCGGAGTAGCCGGCGCGCAGCGCGATTTCGACGCGCACGCCGAGCAGGCGGCCCTGATCGTCGAAGCCCGCCTCGTATTCGTAGACCGCGTCGTGGCGCTTGCCGGTGATCAGGAAGTCGTCGTCGCGATCGGCGCGCAGCTTGACCGGCCGACGCAAGCGTTGCGCGGCGAGCGCGGCCACGCACGCGAATAGCGCCGATTGCGATTCCTTGCCGCCGAAGCCGCCGCCCATGCGCCGGCATTCGCACACGACGTTATGCGCGGGCCAGTCGAGCATATGCGCGACCACCTGCTGCATTTCGCTCGGATGCTGCGTCGAACTGTAGACGAGCATGCCGTCCATCTCCTTCGGCACCGCATAGGCGATCTGGCCTTCGAGATAGAACTGCTCCTGGCCGCCGACCTCGAACGTGCCGGCCAGCCGATGCGGCGCGGCGGCGATCTTCGCGTCCGGATCGCCGCGCCGCAGATGCAGCGGCGGCAGCACGAACTGCTTCGCGGCTTTGGCATCGGCGGCTGTGAGGATCGCGTCGAGCGGCTCGTAGCGGATCACGTCGTCGCTTTTCGCGAGCGCGGCCGCGCGGCGGGCGAGCTCGTGAGTTTCGGCGATCACCGCGAAGACCGGCTGGCCCAGGTACAGCACTTCGCCGTCGGCGAGAATCGGATCGTCGTGCAGCACCGGGCCGCAATTGTTTTCGCCGGGGATATCGTCGGCGCTCAGCACCGCGATCACACCGGGCGCGTTTCTGACCGCGGCGAGATCCATCGACACGATCCGCGCATGCGCATGCCGCGATAGGCCGAGCGCCGCGTGCAACGTGCCGTGCAGCTCGGCGATATCGTCGGTGTAGGTCGCTTCGCCGCTCACGTGCAGCGCGGCGGATTCGTGCGGCAGCGGCACGCCGATCGACGCGCTGCTACTGCCATCGTTAGGCGTCGCATCGCGTTGATCGGCACGCTCGCCCGCGCGTTCGATAAAGGCATCGGTCCGGTTCATCACGGCGACTCCTTCGCGACGGCGGTGTCCGCTTCGAACGCGAACGCGTTGACATCGCAGAGCGCGAGCGGCGCGTCGTCGCGCGTTTCGAGATAGAAGCGCCACAGCAGATTGCGCGCGACCTTCAGCCGATACGCGCTCGATGCGCGCATGTCGGTAAGCGGCTGGTAATCGGCGGCGAGCGCGTCCATCGCTCGGCGGGCGGTCTCATCGTTCCACGCCGCGCCGTCGAGCATGGCTTCGGCATGCGCGGCGCGCTTCGGTGTCGCCGCCATGCCGCCGAACGCGACGCGCGCCGCGCGGATCGTGCCGTCTTGCGCGACGTGCAGCGCAAACGCCGCGCACACCGCCGAGATGTCCTGGTCGTAACGCTTCGCCACCTTGTAGGTGCGAAACCGCAGCGCGCCTGCCGGGCGCGGCACGCGCAGCGCGCTGACGAATTCGCCGGCCGCGAGCGCGGTCTTCTGATAGCCGAGGTAGAACGCGTCGAGCGGCAGCGTGCGGGTCGTGCGATCGCGGCGCAGCTCGACCTCGGCGCCGAGCGCGAGCAGTGCCGGCATCGAATCGCCGATCGGCGAGCCGTTCGCGATGTTGCCGCCGAGCGTGCCCGCATTGCGGATCGGCAGCGAGGCGAAGCGCGTCCATAGTTCGGCGAGCTCGGGATAGTCGGCGGTGAGCGCCGCGTACGCGTCTTCGAGCGTGGCCGCCGCGCCGATCGTCAGCGTTTGCGCGTCGCGCGCGATCGTCTTCAACTCGGCGACGTTGCCGATGTACAGCAGGTCGCCGAGATCGCGAAACTGCTTGGTGACCCACAAACCGACGTCGGTGCTGCCCGCGACGATGCGCGCGTCCGGATGCTGCGCGCGCAGCGTCGCGAATGCGTCGAGTGTGAGCGGGGCGTGGAAGGTGGGTGAGCCGAACGCGGCGCCACGGGTGTCGGGGGCGCTGTATTCGAACGTGTCTTTGCGCTGCAGTGTGCGCAGCGTGGCCGCGACCGCATCGCGGTCGAGCGCGACGCGCGGATGCTGCGCGTAGTCGAACATCTTCTGCGCGGCATCGATGATCGGCCGGTAGCCGGTGCAGCGGCACAGATTGCCGGACAGCGCGGCGTCGATTTCGTCGCGGGTCGGCAGGCCGGCGCTGGCGGGCTGGTTTTCGTAGAGCGCCCACATCGACATCACGAAGCCGGGCGTGCAGAAGCCGCATTGCGAACCGTGACAGTCGACCAGCGCCTGCTGCACCGGATGCAGCGCGCCGTTCGCGGCGCGCAGACCTTCGACGGTGAAAAGGGCGCGGCCGTCGAGCGTCGGCAGAAACTGGATGCAGGCGTTGACCGCCTTCAGCGTGAGCTCGCCGCGCGCGTCGAGTTCGCCGATCACGACCGTGCACGCGCCGCAGTCGCCTTCCGCGCAGCCTTCCTTGGTGCCGGTGCAGCGCAGATCCTCGCGCAGGTGCTGCAGCACGGTGCGCGTCGCCGGAACGCCCGCGACCTCGCGGACGGACCCCTGGTGATAGAAGCGGATGGTTTGCGTTGTCATGGCGGATCGGAAGACAGTGCGGACCGGGCGCGCGTTACGCA
>NZ_JBFRCK010000125.1:0-3605 GCF_040965775.1 Paraburkholderia sp. BR10954 | reverse complement strand
CTGGACGCGGACGCGAATTCGCCCGAACAGGCGCGCTTCGACGCGGTCATGGCCGCCGACGGCAAGATCGAGCCGCAGGACTGGATGCCCGACGCGTACCGCAAGACGCTGGTGCGGCAGATCTCGCAGCACGCGCACTCGGAGATCGTCGGCATGCTGCCCGAGGGCAACTGGATCACCCGCGCGCCGAGCCTGAAGCGCAAGGCGATCCTGATCGCCAAGGTGCAGGACGAGGCCGGCCACGGGCTCTATCTGTATAGCGCGGCCGAAACCCTCGGCGTGTCGCGCGAGCAGCTGATCGACGCGCTGCACGCGGGCAAGGCCAAGTATTCGAGCATCTTCAACTACCCGACGCCCACCTGGGCCGACGTCGGCGTGATCGGCTGGCTGGTCGACGGCGCGGCGATCATGAACCAGATCCCGCTGTGCCGCTGCACCTACGGGCCGTACGCCCGCGCGATGATCCGCATCTGCAAGGAAGAGTCGTTCCACCAGCGCCAGGGGTTCGATGCGCTGCTCGCGATGATGGCCGGCACCGACGCGCAGCGCGAGCTCGTGCAGCAGGCGGTGAACCGCTGGTGGTGGCCGGTGCTGATGATGTTCGGCCCGAGCGACAGGGACTCGGTGCACAGCAACCAGTCGGCGCAATGGGGCATCAAGCGCATCACCAACGACGACCTGCGCCAGAAATTCGTCGACGCGACCGTCGAGCAGGCCAAGGTGCTCGGCGTCACGCTGCCCGATGCGCAGCTCAAATGGAACGCGGCGCGCGGCCACTACGACTACGGCGACATCGACTGGGAAGAGTTCTGGCGCGTCGTCAATGGCGACGGCCCGTGCAACCGCGAGCGCCTCGCCACGCGCGTGAAGGCCCATGCGGACGGCGCCTGGGTGCGCGAAGCCGCACTCGCCCATGCCGAAAAACAGCGCCAGCGCGCGCAACAGCACGCCGCCTGAGTGGCACCGCACATCACAGGAATCAGGAGATCAGCAATGAACAAGGAATGGCCGATTTGGGAAGTGTTCGTGCGCAGCAAGCAGGGACTCGACCACAAGCACTGCGGCAGTCTGCACGCGGCCGACGCGCCGATGGCGCTGCGCATGGCGCGCGACGTCTACACGCGCCGCCAGGAAGGCGTGAGCATCTGGGTGGTGCCGTCCTCGGCGATCACCGCCTCGGCGCCCGACGAGAAGGCCGAGCTGTTCGAACCGGCGGGCGACAAGATCTATCGCCACCCGACGTTCTACACGCTGCCCGACGAAGTCAACCACATGTAAGCGCGCCATGACCACCATGTCCCCTACGTCCCCTACGTCCCCTACGTCCCCTACGTCCCCTACGTCCCCGTCGCCCGAACATCTGCAGTACGTGCTGCGCCTCGCCGATACCGCGCTGATCCTCGGTCAGCGCAACAGCGAGTGGTGCGGCCACGGCCCGATCCTCGAAGAGGACATCGCGCTGTCGAACATGAGCCTCGACCTGATCGGCCAGGCGCGCCTGCTGTACACGCACGCGGCCACGCTCGAAGAGCAGCTCACCGGCCGTCAGCGCAGCGAGGACGACTACGCGTACTTCCGCGCCGAACGCGAATTCGCGAACTACACGCTCGCCGAGCTGCCGCACTACGGGCCGCTCGCCGGCACCGCGCAGGCGCAGAAGGACTATGCGGTGACGATCGTGCGCAACTTCCTGTACGCGACGCTGATGAGGCATCTGTGGGGCGCGCTGACGGACTCCACCGACGAACAGCTCGCCGCGATCGCCGCGAAGTCGATCAAGGAAACGCAGTACCACGTGCATCACGCGGGCGAGTGGCTGATCCGCTTCGGCGACGGCACCGACGAATCGCACCGTCGCGCGCAGGCCGCGCTCGACTATCTGATGCCGTACACGTACGAGTTCTTCAGCGCGGACGCGGTGGAAGACGCGATCGCCGCGGCGGGCGTCGGCCCGCGCACCTCGACGCTGGAAGCCGCATGGCTCGACGACGTGCGCGCCACGCTCGACGCGGCCACGCTGATGCTGCCCGCGGCGCTGCGGCACGTGAGCACCGGCAAGCACGGCGAGCATTCGGAGCACATGGGTTTCGTGCTCGCGGAAATGCAGAGCCTCGCGCGCCAGCATCCGGGCGCGAGCTGGTGAGCCCGCGATGACGACCTCGACCGCCGTGCAGCCCGTGAATACAGCCGCTGCCACCACCGCCACCACCGATCCCGCGCTCACCCGCGCGTGGAGCGTGCTCGAAGCGGTACCCGACCCGGAGATCCCGGTGGTCTCGATCCGCGAGCTCGGCATCCTGCGCGAGGTGCGACGCGCCGCGGACGGCGCGCTCGAGGTCGTGATCACGCCGACCTACTCGGGCTGCCCGGCGATGTCGCAGATTGCCGAAGACATCGGCCGTGCGCTCGAGGCCGCGCAGCTCACGCCGTACCGCGTCGCCACCGTACTCGCGCCGGCGTGGACCACCGACTGGATCACCGCCGAGGCGCGCGAAAAACTGCGCGTCTACGGCATCGCGCCGCCCACGGGCAACTGCGGTTCAGCCGCGCACGCGAGCGCCGCGCCGCAGGAGAAAGTGCTGCGCTTCGTGCCGCGCGCGCTGCCCCCCCCGCCCTGTCCGCGCTGCGGCTGCGCACACACCGAGCGACTCGCGCAGTTCGGCTCGACCGCCTGCAAGGCCCTGTATCGCTGCCTCGACTGCCGCGAACCCTTCGACTACTTCAAACCGTACTGATATGGCCACCCCGCAATTCCATCCGCTGCGTATCCGCGAAGTACGTCCCGAAACCGCCGATGCGGTGTCGGTCGCCTTCGAAGTCCCGCCCGAACTGCGCGACCAGTATCGCTTCACGCAGGGCCAGTTCGTCACGCTGAAGACGCATATCGACGGTGAGGAAACGCGCCGCTCGTATTCGATCTGCGTGGGCGTCACCGACTACGACCGCGACGGCGAGTTGCGCATCGGCATCAAGCGCGTGCGCGGCGGGCGTTTCTCGAACTTCGCGTTCGACACGCTGCAGCCCGGCCACACGATCGACGTGATGACGCCGGACGGCCGCTTCTTCACGCACCTGAACGCCGAACAGGGCCAGCAGTATCTCGCGTTCTCGGGCGGCTCGGGCATCACGCCGGTGCTCGCGATCATCAAGACCACGCTCGAAGTCGAGCCGCGCAGCACCTTCACGCTGGTGTACGGCAACCGCAGCGTCGACCAGATCATGTTCGCCGAGGAGCTCGAGGATCTGAAGAACCGCTTCATGAACCGCTTCGTGCTGTATCACGTGCTGTCGGACGACCTGCAGGACGTCGAGCTGTTCAACGGCGTGCTCGACCAGCAGAAGTGCGCGGCGTTCCTCGACCAGCTGCTGCCGGCCGACGCGATCGACGAGGCGTTCATCTGCGGCCCCGCGCCGATGATGGAGGCGGCCGAGGCGGCGCTCAAGGCTGCCGGCGTGCCGCCCGCGAAGGTGCACGTCGAGCGCTTCGGCACGCCGCTGCCGCAGGCGGGGGTGCCGCCCGTCGAGATCACCGCGGACACCCCGGCTGCCGACCTCGAGATCGTGCTCGACGGCAAGCGGCGCAGGCTGCGCCTGCCGTATCAGGG
>NZ_JBFRCK010000124.1:0-3654 GCF_040965775.1 Paraburkholderia sp. BR10954 | reverse complement strand
CATGCGTGCGCATGCCCCGCGCGGATCGCGCGGCAAACCGGTAATTCAGCGGGAAATTGCACGCGCAAGTCTCCTGAACGTAGCTTCGGTCGTCATGACGGGGCGCTTTTCAACAGCCTGCTAGGGCGTCTATGACGTGTTCTCGGTGAAAAACGGCGAGCAGATCTTTCTTGCGGTCGCCTCCGATACTCAATGGGCGCCGTTCTGCGACGCTTTCGGGCTGGCGGAGCTCAAGTCGGATGAGCGGCTAGCCTCCAACAATCTGCGCGTGCAGGCCCGCGAATGGTTGCTGCCGCAGCTTCGAAAACATTTGGAAGCGTTCACCGCCGCGGAGATTAGCGCGATCTTCGAGCGCTGCGGGCTGCCTTATGCGCCGATCATGAAGCCGCAGGATCTTTTCGATGATCCGCACCTGCTCGCTACCGGCGGACTCGCCGAAGTGACTTTGCCGCCTGACGCCAGCGATGCGGGGCAAGCCATCGCGACACGGACTGCGCTGCTGCCCTTGACGCTCGGTGGTGAGCGCCTGCACCTACGCGCGCCGCCGCCTTCGCTCGGTCAGGATACTCGACAGATCTCGGATACACGGCTGAGGATCTCGGACGATTGATCGAGGCTGGGGTTGTCAAGTGTCGGGACGCCCAGCCTCACGATGCGTCGAATCCTTCGGCGAACGAACTCGCCAGCGCCTGAACTAGCGAAGCAAACAAGCAGTCACTGTTCCGCAGAGGCCGGGCCTCTGCGCGCCGCGATTTGTCCGGAGACGAGGCATGGCATTGAGTTCATCGAATATCGCCACAGGCCGCGCGGCGGATTCCACCCTCGAGCACTCCGCGGTCAGAAAAGCCGCGCGGCGCTTCATTCCGCTACTGGCGCTTGCGTACTTCTTCAACTATCTCGATCGCACCAGCGTCGGTTTCGCGGCGTTGACAATGAACCGCGATCCGGATTTGACCGCTACGCAATTCGGCTGGGACGCTGGCATCATGTTTGCGGGGTATTGCTTGTTCGAGATTCCGAGTACCCTCGCGCTGTACCGCTTCGGCGCGCGGCGCTGGCTCGCCCGCATCATGATCACGTGGGGCCTCTTCGCAGCGGCAACGGCACTGGCTGTCGGCCCGAAAAGCTTCTACGCGATCCGGCTGATGCTTGGCATCGGCGAGGCCGATTTTTTCCCGGTGTGATCTTTTTTCTCGCGGTCTGGTTTCCGCCTGCCTATCGCACCCGAGTTCTGGCTTGGTTCACCGTCTCCACGCCGCTCTCGTCGCTCGTCGGGGGGGCCGCTCTCGGCTGGCCTGCTGCACATGGACGGTGTCTTGGGACTAGCTGGCTGGAGGTGGATGTTCGTCGTTCAAGGACCGCCCGCGTGCGTGCTCGGTTTTCTAGCACTCAAAATGCTGGCGGACAAGCCCGCCGATGCGAAGTGGTTGTCCCACGACGAACGGCAAGCTCTGCAGGGGCGTTCGATCGAGAAGACACGTCAAGTCGGAAGAAGAAAAATTTCGTCGCGGCATTGAAGGACGTGCGAACCTACATTCTGGCGATGATTTCCTTCGGCTTCACGATGGGCTCTTACGGCATCGGCATCTGGCTCCCTCAGATGCTGAGGGCTCACGGCATGAGCGTGGCAAAGACGGGCTGGATGTCGGCGGTGCCTTACTTCTTTGCTACTGTTGCGTTGCTCTGGTGGGCCAAGCGAGTCGATAGTCGCGGCGGGCCGATAAAGAATCTGGCCGCGGGTCTGCTGATCGGCGCAATCGCGCTCGGCGTCTCGACGTACTTTCATCAACTACTTCCGACGATGGCCGGCCTCACGCTCGCGCTTATCACCACGATTGCTGGGCGAACGATCTTCTATACGCTCCCAGCCAGCTTCCTTTCCGGCCAAGCGGCCGCCGGTGGGCTCGCCTTCATCAACTCGTTCGGCGCGCTTGGCGGCTTTGCCGGACCGTATCTCATCGGCTATCTGAAAGACGGTTTCGGTACGTTCTCAGCCGGCATGATTGGTCTGTCAATCGCGCTGGGCATCACGACATTGCTGACACTGTCACTTCACGCGTTCGATTCCGGAGAACAGACGTGAACAAATCTCATTCGCCGCGGCGTCGGCAATTGCTCGGCACTGCCGCAGCTTCCATGATTCTCTCCCCTGTCACCGGGCGCCATGCGTTTGCAAGAGAGGAAAAGCACGTCATGAGCACAACGAGTAGTTACCTTCCCGTTCGGGCCGACTGGCTCGCTCGCGGCACCGAAGCCGCGCTCGAGCCCGACATGCCGATCATCGATGCGCATCATCACTTCTACAAGCGCCCAGGATGGACCTACCTTCTGGACGAGTATCTCGAGGACGCGCGCTCGGGACATAACATTACTGCCTCGGCGTTCATGCAGGCGCTGACACGGTATCGCCCGTCTGGTCCCGAGGCACTGCGCCCTGTGGGAGAAATCGAATATGTTGCAAGCGTCACGACCCCTTTGCAGAGCGGCAAGCCGCAGGTTGCGAAAGCCATGGTCGGCTCCGCTGATCTTCGCCGCGGATCAGCGGTGCGCGATGCTCTCGAAGCAGAACTGCATGCTGGCGATGGTAGATTTCGTGGCGTTAGGCACCTCGTTACTTGGGATGCCGACCGGTCCCTTGTCAATCCATTGTCGGCGCCCCCGCGAGGGCTGCTGCTCGATCCGGACTACGGGGCGGGAGTCGCACAACTAGCTTCGCTTGGACTCTCATACGACGCGTGGTTATTCTTTCCGCAGCTGCCGGAGTTGTACGAGCTAGCCAAGTCCAATCCTCATACGTCTTTCATCATCAACCATTGCGGCGGCGTTCTCCGGATCGCCAGCTATGCAAAGCAGCGCGAGGAAGTATTCGATGCGTGGTCCCGTTCAATGCGCACGCTCGCCGAACTGCCGAATGTCTATGTGAAGGTGGGTGGCCTTGGTATGCGCATCAATGGCTTCGAGTTCGAAAAGGGCGAGCGCCCACCCTCGTCGGACCAATGGGCACAGGCGTGGAAGCCATGGATCTATACGTGTATCGATGCATTCGGTGCGGCCCGCTGCATGTTCGAAAGCAATTTCCCCGTGGACAAGGGCTCTTATCCCTTCAGCAACGGTTGGAACGCCTTCAAGAAGTTGACTGCGCAAGCGAGTCCCGCAGAGCGCGAAGCATTGTTTCGGGGCACGGTCACCAAAGCCTATCGCTTCGAATGAGTGCGTCCGATGGATCAGCGGGGCCGGCCCGGAAGCATCGTCATCAATGTCGGTCCAACAACTGCGTTTGGACAGCCTTTGTGTGTGTATGACAGGACCGGCGCGATAGCCGCCTGATGACGCCGACTTGGAAGGAACTACCGTTCTTGCCAATGACGCCATGCTGACAGTTCAACTGCCAGCATCGGTACGTCCCGGACGCTTTTTGTCATCGTAGCGCGAATTTTGACTATCTGCAGTAGCAGTTTTCGGGTTACTTGCGGCCCATTTCACTTTCTGTAGCATCGGGCATGCTCAGTTCTCCGCGGCAAGCTAAGGAGTCGGGTCTGAATAATTCGTTTTGGACGGCGCTTGCCCTCACGGCTGGTATTCGACAGCGATTGAGCGGTTGAGCAAAGCGGCCAGAACAGCGGCGTAAAAAAGCCTCAGCTTCCTGAGGATCAT
>NZ_JBFRCK010000123.1:0-3668 GCF_040965775.1 Paraburkholderia sp. BR10954 | reverse complement strand
CACCGTCGAAACGCCTTCTCCAGGACCGGCAACAGTTTGAGTGCCCAACGATGAACCGTCGAATGATCGACCGCAATCCCGCGCTCGGCCATCATCTGTTCGAGATGACGCAGGCTCAGCGGATAGGTCAAGTACCATCGAACGCACAGCAACATCACGTCCAGCGGGTAATGCAACCGTTTGAGTACTTTTGCCACACCCGGACTCAGCTTCTTGGTCATCGATCAAGTCACCCATTAACAGGCCGCGGAAATACCTCGCATTGAAGTCATCGCAGTCGATAGCGAAAGCGTTGATGTAAGAAGTTCATTCGCCCCCCAGGAGATCATGCGCGGCACCGACACGTTCACCGAGAGTTTGTTTTCCGTGCGCGAGCTGGACGACTTCGTTCCGAGCTCGCATCCGCTGCGCTCGATCCGCGTCATGGCGAACGACGCGCTGGCGAAGATGGATCGGGTGTTTGCCGGGATGTACGTGGCGGACATCAAGGGAGGCCGGCCGAGCATCGCGCCGGAGAAGCTGCTGCGGGCGATGCTGCTGCAGGTGCTGTACAGCATCAGGTCTGAACGTCAGCTCATGGAGCAAACACAATACAACCTGCTGTTTCGGTGGTTTATTGGTCTGTCGATGGACGATTCAGTCTGGGTGCCGACGGTGTTCACGAAGAACCGCGAGCGTTTAATCCGGCACGATGCGGTGGTCGAATTCTTCAACGAAGTGCTATCCATCGCGCAGAAGAAGAACTGGTTGTCGGGCGCGCACTTCAGCGTCGATGGCACGCTGATCCAGGCGTGGGCGGGCCACAAGAGCTTTGTGCGCAAGGACGGTGACGACAGCGATAACGACGGTGGCAGCGGCAAGGGCGACTTCAAGGGCAGCAAGCGGAGCAACGAAACGCACGAGTCGAAGACCGATCCTGATGCACGGCTTTATCGCAAAGGCAAGACGGCCAGCGAATTGCGTTACATGGGCCACACGCTGACTGACAACCGCCATGGACTGGTCGTCAACGCCCGGGTGAGTTGTGCATGACGGACATGCCGAACGTGAAGCGGCCAAGGTCATGATCAACGATGCACGGCAAGCAGCGAAGGACACGGCTGCGCAAATCACGCTGGGCGCAGACAAGGGTTACGACGCAGAGGAGTTCATCGAAGCTTGCCAGCAGATGAAGGTCACGCCGCACGTGGCGCAGAACACGTCGGGTCGCCGTTCTGCCGTGCCCGATGAGATTGCGCGCAGTGCGGGGTACGCGATATCGGAGCAAAAGCGCAAGCTGATCGAACAAGGCTTTGGGTGGGCGAAGACCGTGGGGTGCATGCGCCAGGTGATGGTGCGCGGGTTCAAGAACGTCGACCAGATGTTCGTGTTGAACATGGCAGCCTACAACCTCGTGCGCATGCGTTCGCTAGGACAGGTCCGCCCGTAGTGGCGGCGATTGCGGTAGTGAGGAAAAAACAGGCCCCAAACCGTCGAAAAACAAGCTGGATTGGCGTTGAGATTTCGCAATGCAGAAAATTGCGCGGCGGTAGCCGCGCCGAGCGAAAGACGTTGCTTCTGGAGGGGTGTATTTCCGCGGCCTGTTAAGCGCGTCATGAATATACTCGGGGTTGCGAGGACGATGAAGGCGATGCGGGTGGCTGGAAGCTGAGGCCTCACGGGGCCTTCTTGCCGCTGGCGACGTTAGTACTGTCGCCAGACCTACCAAACCACGATTGGCCTGATCGGCAATTCGCCTCGGCCGTCCAAAAAGCAGTTTCCACACAGGCTCGGCCGGCTGGCGCCAGATGCCGTGTGCCGAAGGCGACCCCTTTGCGGACATGGGGCACACAAAGGAGAATTCTCGATGATATCTGTTACGAGGCGCACGCTATGACTAACTTCCAGCCTGACGGCTGGCATACCGTCACACCCCGAATCATCGTACGGGATCCCGAAAACCTAGTAGCGTTCCTTAAGCAGGTCTTTCAGGCACGGGGTGAATTTCGAGCCGGATTACCTGGCGAGATCAGAATTGGTGACTCCGTGCTGATGGTCAGCGGTGGGGATGGCCTGCGTGACCCAGCCACGGCATTTCTCTACGTCTATGTCGAGGACGCTGATTCAACCTACAGGCGCGCGATCGCGGCGAATGCGGTCGCAATTGAGGAACCAACCGACATGCCGTACGGCGACCGGCGAGCCATGGTGATAGATGAATGGGGTAATACCTGGCAAATTGCCACACATAAACATGATCTGTCCGTCGCCGAGATCCGCTCAAGGTTGGGGCAATGACAGCTAGCGGACACTGCTCCCATGTCCCGTCTCAGGACGCCGAGCGTATGCGTGTGACGACCGGACGGTCAGCTTGTGGCCGGCACCTGACTCATGGGATTCGGGCGCCGAGCCCACACCCACCCCGCCAGCAGTCGGCTGCACACGTTTAGGGTTATTCGATGCCTGCCCTTATTCACATGGCTGTGAGCGTGCCGCGGCGCCTGCGGGCAGGCGTCGGATAAGCCTCGAGGGAGGAAACCGCGGAGTGGTCCGAGGCGGTGGGAATTTCGGGTGGCTATGGCGATTGATGGTTCGACATCCTCGGCCCTGTTAGAGCAAGGCGGCCCAAACGGGATGCTCGAAGTGGCCTGGTACCTGGATGATGCGATGAATTCGCGCGACGATGGTGGTGAAGTGGGCGTGGAAGGGAGTGTCTGAAGCGGCGGGCGCGAACGTCCGCTCGTGGGTCGCGTTGCCGCAAAGCCGACGTTGGTAAGCATGGAACAGTAGCGTTCATGTTGCGCCCCGCGAGATGGGTGGTGCGCGAATCGGTGCGGTGCGCTCGAGGATGTCGATGACGATCATCGGGGCGCCACAGTGCCGGCAGATGAAGGGGGCCCGTGTTTCGACGATGGGGTCGTCGGATGGCGTGTCGATCTCGGGCGCGACGTCGAGCAGCTCACGCACCCTGGCGAGACTGGCGCGGCGCACCGGATTGGCGAGCAGCCCGTAGTGACGGATGCGATGGAAGCCGCTGGGCAGCACGTGCAGCAGCGGCGCATGAACTCGCCGGCCTCCAGCGTCATGGTCTTGTAGCGGGTGCGCCCCTTGTCTCGGTAGTCCTTCCAGCGGAACGTCACGCCGTGCTCATCGAAGGCGAGCAGACGCTGGTTGGAGATCGCCACGCGGTGCGTATAGCGCGAGAGGTAGGCGAGCACCGCTTCCGGTCCCGCAAAGGGACGCTTGGCGTACACGAACCATTCGCAGGTACGTAATGGCGCGAGCCACCGGGCAAAGGCGCCGGGATCAGCGAGTCCGGTGTACTCGCCGAAGAACTGCAGGTCGCCACGGTGATGAGCCGCCTGGAGTGCTTCGAGGAGGCGACGCCGGAACAGGCGCGAGAGCACGCGCACCGGCAGGAAGAAGCCGGGCCGGCAGGCGATTCAGCGCTCGCCGGCGGGCGACAGTCCCCCGCCGGGGATGATGCCGTGCACGTGCGGATGATGCGTGAGTGCTGAGCCCCAGGTGTGCAGCACGAGCGTGGCGCCAATCTGCGCACCGCGGTGTCTGGGATCGGCGGCGATCGTGCGCAGCGTGTCGGCGGCGATGTCGAACAGCAGGCCATAGATGACCCGCTTGTTGTACCAGGCGATCGCACTGATGGCGGCGGGCAGCGTGAAGACGACGTG
>NZ_JBFRCK010000122.1:0-3688 GCF_040965775.1 Paraburkholderia sp. BR10954 | reverse complement strand
GTTTTAATGGGGAGTAAAAATACAGGATTGTTCGGTCTGTCGAGCCGAACATGGTTTCGGACTCCCTGTTATCCAGGACTCCCCATAACACACGTAATGGAGCGCACTCCATTACGTGCCGGGACCGGCATTGCCCGAAGTGCCAGGCCAGCGCCGCACATCGCTGGCTGGAGGCACGCCAGGCCGACCTGCTACCCGTCGAATACTTCCACGTCGTCTTCACACTGCCCGCCGCCATCAGTGCGATCGCCTGGTACAACAAGCGGATCATCTACGGCCTGCTGCTCGACATCGCCGCCGACACGCTGCGCACGATCGCCGCCGATCCCCGGCACCTCGGCGCCCGGATCGGCGCCACGCTCGTCCTGCACACCTGGGGCTCCGCACTCACGCATCATCCGCACGTGCACGGCATCGTCCCCGGCGGCGGACTCTCGCCCGATGGCGAGCGCTGGATCGCCTGCCGGCCCGGCTTCTTCCTGCCCGTGCGCGTGCTCTCACGCCTGTTCCGCCGGCGCTTCCTCGAAGCGCTCGAAGTGGCCCACCGGCATGGCCAGCTGCAGTTCTTCGGCGAGTACACCGGGCTCGCGGCCCCCGCCACCTTTGCCCGGTGGCTTGCGCCGCTGCGTAGCTGCGAATGGGTGGTCTACGCCAAGCGCCCGTTCGCCGGACCGAAGGCGGTGCTCGAGTACCTGTCGCGCTACACGCACCGCGTGGCCATCTCCAACCAGCGCCTCATCGCATTCGATGAGCGCGGTGTGACGTTCCGCTGGAAGGACTACCGCGCGAAGGGACGCACCCGCTACAAGACCATGACGCTGGAGGCCGGCGAATTCATACGCCGCTTCCTGCTTCATGTGCTGCCCGGTGGTTTCCACCGGATCCGTCACTACGGGCTGCTCGCCAACCCGGGTGCGCCGCGCCAGTCTCGCGAAGGTGCGCGATCTGCTGCACGTCGCACCCGGGATCAGCCCGTCACCGGACGAGGCCATCACCGCAACCCGGCCCGTCTTCATCTGCCGTCACTGCGGCGCACCGATGATCGTCATCGACATCCTCGCGCGCAGCGCGCCGATCCGCGCACCGCCGCGGTGCCGGGGTCAGACATGAGCACTACGGTTCCCCGGTATCTGAACCGACCGTCGGCTTCGCGGCAACGCGGCCCACGAGCGGACGTTTGCGCCTGGCACTCCGCGAAGCGCCTCCGACGTCCGCTTCACCACCGCGATCGCACGACAGTATCACTTCGCTACCGCGTCAGCGCCCGCCCGGCATCCCGCCCGGCCACACCACATCCGACACTGCTGGGCATCCTGACCTATCAATCGCCATAGCGGCGAGTTCCGACCTCATCGGAGCACTCCGCGGTTTCCTCCATCGGGCTTATTCGACGCCTGCCGACACGCGCAGAGGCATTCACATTCCTGCGGCCGATGGCAGGCATCGAATAAACCTAAACGTACCTCGCCTCTCGCAGTATCCTTCGGCTCGTTTCGGGAAAGGCGGACACCGTTCCGGAAAGCCGAAAGCTGTATGGTTTTTCTGGCCTTTTCGCCCTTTGCAGCCTTCGATCTGGCGCTATTGTTGTCCCATCTACCGCGTCTCTGACGCATCGAACCGCCGGCACGTCCGGCATCTATTTTTGACCCTATCGGGAACCACTCCCGATAGGGGGCAGGTTCCCCTTTCTGGAGAACCTGCAATGCAACAACTGACTGCACCCCTGAAGCGCATCAAGCTCGGCCGCAATCCCCGGACGTATTTTGATCCGAAGGCGATGGCGGAACTGACCGAGTCGATTCGCGCGCATGGCGTAGACACGCCGATCATCGTTCGCCCCGTTGTCGAAGACGACTTCGACTTCGAGGTAATCTGTCGCTATTCAATGACGTGGCCATGGAACGCTTCGGATTTGCCCGCGGCGGTCCTTGCGTGCCGGGAGGCAGCACGAATGGACGACATGAGGTGCACATCGCCTATGCGCTGCTGCGCAACGAGCAAATTCCCGAAGCGGTGCTCTCGGAATACCGGGCGATGGAAAGGGCATTCCGCTATGACCTCGAGTGGGCGTCGACGTTGCTCGACGTTCCGACGCTGCGCGGGCGGCTACCGGCGGCGAAACTGCATCAGCTGGTGTCCGTGATGCGAGCGGCGAAACAGCCGGTCACGGCAGAAACGGTCGACGCTCTGGTGGCCGCTGTCGCCGGCGTATCCAATGCACCGGACTTCATCGAGGTCGATGACGCCCTGTTCGCGGCGGGCCTCCTGCAGGTTGACCCTTTGCCGGAGATGTTCGACAAGCCGGTATCGGTCGGACAGCCGGTCAAAGCGCTGGCCGCGCGGCTTCGTGACCTGATCGCCGACTGGCGCCGGGAGAAGAAGCTGGACCATGCGGACATGCAGCGCACGCGGGGGCGGCTCAGTGCCCGTCGGCACGCGCTGGAACGTTCGATGGCGTTGCTCGCACACGGGCGCGAAACGTTCGAATGGCCGAACCGTGTAGCCGTTGCACTGGAGTCGCGCGATGTGGCAAGTCTGCTGAACATCCTCGACACGGCTGACGATCAAAACCTGAGCAGCAAGCAGGTCGTGCTCGAGTTCCATGGCCTGAAGTTGCGAGGCCTGACGGCCAAGTCCCGGCGTCGTGCGATCTTCGAACTGTGCGGACTCGACGGGACTGCGCAGGCCGCATGGGAAGCGAGCGAGCTTTCGCGCAGGCAGGCGGAGCGCGGGGAGGGCGATGCGCAGCGTGCGAAGGAAGCCGCGCAGAATGCCCGCTATAAGCGCGGCGACGGCGTCGTGATCGATGGCGCCCAGCATGTCGAGGACGCGATCGCATCGGGGTTCCGGGAGATTCGGGACTGGCGCAAGGGGGCGAGCAAACAGTACGCGCTCGTCAACACTGAGCTCAACGAGGCGCGTCGTCTGCAGGTAAAGGATGGCACGCTGGATTACGCCCGCGCGATGCTCGAGCGGCTTGCAGCCTGAGGAGGGGACATGCGATTCGATCGTACTCCGAAGGCGGAAGGCCTTCGCTGGACTTCGCGGATGCAAGCCTTGCATCTGAGCCGTCAGGAACGGGCTCGCGAAAAGATCGAGCGTGCCTACCCGCTCTTCAGCGATCAGATCGAGGTGCCCCAGGCGCTTTCGGTTGATGAAGAGAGGGAGCGGCGCGAACGGCTGCTGTACCAGAGCGAGCAACGCATGCGCGATCTGTACGCCCAGCAATGGCGTCGCCTGCGTCGCGAGTACTTCGCATGCACGCCCGACGTGCGCGCGCGGATCATGGAAGCCTGGAAGGCGTGGCGCGGTCCGGCCAATCCTGTCTGTTTCGCCTACGTGATCGAGCAGCACAACGGCGTGGGCGAAGAGAAGTCACGGCGGCACCGCGAGCGCGAAGCGGCGATGATCGCGAGAATCGATGCAGCACGGGCCGCGCAGACAGCGTTGCTCTGACGGCAATTTTCCTGAACCACAGCCGGCGCATATGCGCCGGCTTTTTTTTGGTCCTGGCGTCACGCGAGAAGTCTAAGCGGGGTCAATCTGCTCATCATTCGGGCAAACCGTCGCGCAGCGGCCGCCCATACTGGGCTCTGTTACCCGCGTCCACGACGCATCGACCCGCCGGAGATCCGGCAACAATGCTGCCCTTGGGGATCACGTCCCTTGGGGCGTTGTTCAGGGGCAC
>NZ_JBFRCK010000121.1:0-3887 GCF_040965775.1 Paraburkholderia sp. BR10954 | reverse complement strand
GGGCTGAGCCTGCGAAATCTGGAAGAGATGATGACTGAACGCGGCATCGATGTCGACCATTCAACCGTGCACCGGTGGGCGATCAAGTTGCTGCCCGCTCTGGAAAAGGCATTTCGACGTCGCAAGTGCGCAGTCGGCAGGAGATGGCGCGTGGATGAGACGTATATCAAGGGTAAGCACTCGATCATTACCGTTGCCCACGAGATTGACCGATGAGGGATGTGCTGTCAGCGAATGGGGTCAATGCGCGCGGAGGGAGGCAGCAAAGGGGCGACGTTCCAAGGCAACAGGTCGTCAATCCGGTTGATGGGATGATCCGTGATGCGCTCGATGACGTTGTGTAGATAGGCTTCGGGATCAATCACGTTCAGGCGTGCCGATCCAATGAGGCTGTAGATCGCGGCAGCACGTTCGCCGCCTGAGTCTGCGCCGGCAAACAGACAATTCCGCCTTCAATGCACATATTTGCATTGGAGGCGTTATGCGTAGTCGGGAATTATGCGGAGTTGCATCGAGCCAAACGCAACATGGATCGGTTCTACGGACCTCCATGAGGTTTGTGTGCCGCAGCAAACTGCACATAAAAAAGGTGCTTTCCTAGATGGGCAGTTATCCATTTCGGGAGAATCATCATGACCGGTTTGACTCCTCTACGACCGCAACCTCAGGCGTGGTTGTGGCGCAGCGTCCTTTCCCCGTTTGCAGAGCGGTACTGCGAATATCTTCTGGAGCAGGGCTATGCTCCGAGTACCGTCAACCGCTACGTCAAATGCGTTGCACACTTTGCGCATTGGGTCGCAAAGCGCCGCATACCCGCGGCTCGTGTCGACTATCGGCTGGTCAACAATTTTGTAGCCAACCATCTCTCACACACTGCACTTGCCCAGATCCCATTCCGAGAAGTGCGGTGGATGTAAGAGCCGCCCTTCAGCATCTTCTGGTTGTATTTGGCATGCGTGCGATCCCTTGGTTTCTGCGGGACGAACCTGATGCGATTCGCGATGAGGTTTGTCGGTTCATCCAACATCTCGAAGACGTTTGCGGGCTTGCGGACTGCACACGATATCAGCGCGGTCGGATCGTTCGTGACTTCCTGCGCCAACAGTTCGACGAATTGTTCCGCGATGGCTCGATACGCGAGGCGGCATGCCATGCGCACGCGAGGAGAAAGTTCTACGACATCCATGTGCGCACGCCATCTGACACAACACAAAAGGCACTCGAATATATTGGCGGGCTCTATGACATCGAGGCCTCCATTCGCGGCAGGCCAGCCGCCGAGCGGTTGCGAATACGGCAGGAGAATGCCAGACCTCTGCTTCAGATCTACGAAGCGTGGCTCAGGGCAAAGCTCGAAACGCTGTCGTCGAAGTCCGATACGGCCAAGGCGATCAATTACACGCTGAACCAGTGGAGCGCACTGACGTTGTATTGCGAAGACGGCACGCTGGAGATCGACAACAACATCGCGGAAAATGCGCTGCGTTGTGTAAGCCTGGGGCGGAAGAATTTTTTATTCGCCGGCTCCGACAGTGGCGGCGAACGGGCAGCCGCAATGTACTCGTTGATCGGCACTTGCAACTTGAATGACATCGATCCGCGTGCCTACCTGGACTATGTGCTAGCCCACATCGCCGATCACAAAATCAATCAGATCGACGAGCTCCTGCCTTGGCGTGTGGCCGACAAGCTGCACACGCCAGCAAGCCCGCCGAATCCCGCTACCTGACCGGCGGCTCCAGTTCACCATCATGCCCCACGCGCATGCGAATGGACCAACGGCCCAGCGGAGCCGCTTCCCGAAACGGCTTCAGGCTTGCGCGACTACGCGATGGTCCGATGTCTGGTCGATCTTGGTCTGCGAGTCGGTGAAGTCGTGCAAATTCAGCTCGACGATTTGAACTGGCGCGACGGTACGCTTCGAATCCGACGGACCAAATCGAGACGGATGTATGTGATGCCGCTGCCAGAGGCGACCGGTTGTGCGATAGCCGATTACATCCGGTTAGCCAGAAAGGCAACAGCGGTATCCCGATCTGTTTTCGTTCGGCACTATGCGCCTGTCGATACGCCACTGGGGACGGGCCGAGTCCATCAGGCGGTGCATGCCGCGTATGTTCGCGCCGGGTTGACCAATCGAACTGGAAGTCATCTTCTTCGGCACAGTGTCGCCAGACGGCTGCTTCGATCGGGGTCCTCGTTGAAGGGGTTCTACGCCGGAATCCCAGAAAATTCCGTCATCACGACATTGAGAGCGTCAATCGGCTTGTTTGCTTGGGGCGTGACGCGCGCCAAAAGCCTGCCGCATCTGTCTGGCGCTGGATTTCATCGCCGTGCAGGTACATCGGACGGACCATCACGCGGGCCGCAGTTCGATGAGATTGTCGAACAGATCGAGGCCATCCTGACAGTCTCGACAGACCCAATGTGGCATCGGCCCGACCGGATCCGGATGGTCGCTGAAGGCCGTCAACGCCGCATCGTACTGGGCATCGGTCGCGGTCGAGCGCATGATGCGCTCGAGATTGGACACGATACCGTCCAGGCTGCACTCGCCGATGTTAGCCTTGAATGCCGTCACGCCCCCCGACGGATTGACCGCAAAGAAGAAAAACGCCTTCGTCTCGATCGTGTGCGACAGGATCGTCCTGGCGATCGCATTGCCCGGATTGATCAGGGCGTTGAAGATTCGATAGCCGTAAAACTCAAAGCCGAAATGCACGACATCGAAGTCGTCGGTACCGCGTACCGAATGGCCGAAGTTGAAGCCACCGCGCGTGAGGTCTTGTGGAATATCGTCGACGGGACGCAGTGCCAGGCAGACATAGCGCGTTTGGCCCTCGACCACGATCCCCATGGCAAAGCAAGGCGCTCGCTCGGCCAGCAGGGCCTCGACAAAATTCCGGTTCATGCGTAGCGTGGGCAGCATCAGGATTCCTTCGTCGTGAGGATAAAAATTCGCCGCTCCTGCTGCTCATCGCCGTCGAACATCAATGGCTACTCGTCGTCGAGATCGAACAGCGCGCGATCTGCCGGACGGAACAGGAACTCGTCCATCATCGCGCGGAAATCCGCAACATCCCACTCGCCGCGGTCGACACGGCGCAGCAACGCCTCGCCGGCCAGCATGATCTTTCGCTCGCGATCCGCGCGCGTTTGCTTGACCTGCTGGCGCTGTGCCTTGGCGGCTGCCTTGCGGGCTGTCTTGATCTCCTGCAGCTTGTCGTCTGTCGCGGCGAGGCGACGTTTCAGCATGTTCATCCTGAAGTCCTGTGCGATGAATCAGTTTGCGCTGACAGCCGCCATGTCGGCGGGCGCCGGATCGGGGGCGAAAGTACGCCAGGATCGGCGAAGACCTTGTGGGGTGGGCTTTTGCGGAGCGCAGTATTTGTGGTTCGACGAGACTCCACCCGTTACCTCCTGTCGTAATCAATGCACGGCGTCTGGCCTCAGGGAGGCCAAGCTCGCCAAGGCGTCAGCCAGCCACCTGGACCGTTCGCACGGGGCCGTCGTCGCTTCCGTTGCCCGGTTGCGTTGCATGATAACGTACGCTTCCAGAAAGGCCTGCTTTGTGACAAGGAGCTCAGTCGGTAAATGCCTGCCCGAACTGCCGTGCCCGCTTCACATCGTCGGTATGCAAGTAAATCGACGTGGTCGAAATCGAGGCGTGACGCAGGTTATCCCGCACGGCGCTCAGCTCGACGCCCTTCGCAATCGCGTGGGTTGCATGGGTATGTCGACTATCTCTTCAAAGAGATAGGCGCCACTATCTTCCCTGCCGGACTATGTCTTGTAAGACTGCGATGCTGCCCCTTTCTGGGCAAATGTGCGAAGCCATATAGAGATAGTCTGAGGCTCCTTTCCGCTGCACCCCAACATCGGGGAAG
>NZ_JBFRCK010000120.1:0-4034 GCF_040965775.1 Paraburkholderia sp. BR10954 | reverse complement strand
AACGCAGCCCCTACCCAACGGATGTATCGGATGAAGAGTGGTACTTCGCCGCGCCGTACCTGACATTGATGAACAAGGACGCGCCTCAGCGTCGCTACGAATTGCGCGAGATGTTCAACGCTTTGCGCTGGATTGTCCGCGCGGGTGCGCCGTGGCGTTCTGCTGCCCAATGACTTTCCGCCGTGGGAGGCGGTCTACCAGCAGACGCAACGCTGGGTTCAGGCGGGCTGTTTCGAGGCTATGGTCCATGACCTGCATTCGATTATCCGGGTGGCGCAGGATCGCCGAGGTCAGCCCAGTGCAGTGATCCTTGATGGCCGGACGCTGCAATCGACATGCGAGAGCGGACCGCGTGCAGGCTATGACGGGTACAAACGCAAGAAAGGCAGCAAAGTGCACATGGCGGTGGACACATTGGGGCAACTGCTTGCGGTGCATGTGACGCCGGCCAACGAACAGGAGCGTGCGCAGGTCGGAGAACTGGCGCGTCAGGTTCAGCAGGCTGACGGGCCAGACGGTCAAGGTGGCGTTCCCAGCTCCGAATTTCGCAATTTGAAACGCTGATTGATATCTGATTACATCGATGCTAACAAGTGGCGATTTTTTCCCAAATTTTGGTCTCATAATTCCTATTTCATCAAAGGGGATCGGGAATGTTACTGAATTGCGCGGAGCAAGCGGCGAAGCGATTTTCAGGAGGCGAATGTCGCCCGCGTGTTCGTAGTTACCTCTCTTGATTACCGACGTGCGGTGTATCACTACGCCCGCAATGGCAATCAGCGCGCGGCCGCGAAGTGAGTTCCGCTGGGGTGGGACCTTCGCGATGCGAACACGGTTGCTCCCTCGTCTGCTGGTACGTCTTCAGACGGACGGAGCAGCCTTTGGAGGGGCAAGGCGCACTTATTCAATTCTGATCCCCCGATTGTCATTCTCCCCCGTCACGCCAGATTGCGTCGGGGCGTCGTTGACCTTCCAGAAGATGTAAAGATACTTACGGTCTCCAGGCGAAGGGTCGCCATACTGATTACCCGCGAGAAACACGCGCGTGCCGTTTGCGTATTGCTGTCGAACCTGATCAGTGACGTCAATCGTATTGTTCCAGACACCATAACCCGCATTGCTAATCGTGGTACTCATAGTGGTTCTCCAGACTCGTGCCCGGTGGTAAAAGTAGGAACTACGTGCAAGACCTAGAACGGCGAACAGTGCTGGCAGCGCGTAGGTTTGTCTCCGGGCGTCAACCAGCATCGCCTTCTCCCGGTTACTCAGGAGCTGCAGGTCGACGCCCAGCTGATGGGCCTACCAGCGTCGATTTCATGATTACGCATAGCGGCACTCGATGAGAGTCATTCGGGCCGGTTACGTCTACGCGAAATCTATACCAAAAGGCCAACGCCAACTTTTGAAAGGCGCCTCAAGACATTCACCGACAACACCAACACACAAACCGGACAATTCCGACGATTTCTGTCGGCATCGCAACAAAAGCGCTCTACGCCTGCTTACTCGCAAGTCAGGAATATTGCGGACAGATGGCCTATGATTGAGCGATCGATCTGATCATCATATACCCGGGCCCGCGCCGTTGTGGTGAAGCGGCGGGCGTAGAGTTGAGGTTGCGAGACCCACTTGACGCACAGGAGGGTCGGCATGGACAAGTTTAGCGGAATCGACCCGCACTCGAATAACAGTGTGGTTGTGGTCAGCGACGAAACTGACCGTGTTCTCTACCAGCGGTAGGTTACCGAACGATCCGGTCCAAATTCGAGCAGCACTGGCACCCCACCGTGCAGATCTCGTGGGAGTGGTCATTGAAGCAACGTTCAACTGGTACTGGCTTGTGGATGAGTTGATGAGCGACGGCTACGGCTCCTCGCCTTCCCGATGCGGACCTGTCCATCCTGCGACAGGCCAGACTGGAGATCTCCCGGTTCCCGAACAAGGAGCGTGCGCACATGCCAGGTTCTACGACCACGCCGGGTCATCCGGGCGCTCGCGATTACGCGCTCGGACGTTTTGCCTTCCGCTACACAGACAGCGTCGGCACCCGGGATCAGTTTTCTATCGTGGCTCAATGGCTGGCCTGCACGTACCCCTGCCGACGCTTCGCCGACATCCTCGCGGATGCCTGCGCACGGCTCGGGGCCGATGTGGTTCGCTATTCCTTCATCGCAGTGGACTTGCACCACCTACTCCTTGCCGGTCTCCCGGCGCACCCGTGTGAAAACGCAGGCTCAACGCGGAGTTCGAAAAAGGCGACCCTCCAGATCGCGCTGTGTTGGCTTGGCGGTGCGTTGGGAAGGGTAAAGCGACACCCGAAAACCAGGTACTTTTAGGTTTTCACACGGCCTCGGCCCTCTTCGGTCAGTCACAGCTCACTATTCGCGCATAGGATGGTTCCTTTCTTGGAGGTCCGTATGTCCCGAATCCTTGCAATCGATCATGTTGCTATCACCGTAGCTGACCTCGCGGCAAGCTGTGCATTTTACGATGACCTTTTCGGGACAGCAGTTGTCGCCGAGCATGTCATAGACGGCCGGGTGCTCGTGCGCCAACTTGCAATCGGCGGCGCGGTCCTGAGCATTCATCAAAAAGGCAACGGGGTCGATCTGGTCGCCGAGCGCCCAACGGTAGGGGCGGCCGACATATGCCTCCGCTGGAATGGCTCGGTGAGTGACATGCTCGACCTGCTCGAAGGCAAAAAACGTCAACATCCTTGAAGGTCCGGTTGCACGGATGACGGCCGATAGACAGCCAGGTCAATCAGTGTTCTTTCGCGATATCGACGGCAATCTTCTAGAACTGATGGCCGCTGACAAAGCAAGCGGGCGATAGCCCAGCAACCACAAAGCAGTCATTCGACTGCAAGGTATAGAGGACCGCTGCTGGCCGGCGGACTAAACCGCTTACGCGGTAGGGGCTACGGTCCGGCGCTTGAGGTCAGGGAGAGGCCGGGCGCGCGGTTCTATGTTGGCGAATGAGGCAATCCACCTCGTTCTCCAACAGGAGCCGAATCATGACCTCCTCCCAACCAGCCGTCAGCCCGCTGCGCCAGCGCATGATCGACGATATGCGCATGCGTCAGCTTTCTCCGAAGACCCAGTACGCCTGTCTGAGGGTCGTGCGAGAGTTCGCCCGGTTTCTCCACCGCTCTCCCGACACCGCTTCCGCCGAGGACCTGCGACGCTACCAGTTGCACCTGGTCGATCACGGTACCTCTCCGGTTTCTCTCAACGCCGCGATCACCGGGCTGAAGTTCTTCTTCGAGATCACGCTCAGGCAGCCCGAACTGATGGCTCGCATGCAGCCGGTGCGCGTGCCCCGTGTGCTGCCCGTCGTCCTAAGCCCCGATGAGGTCCGCCGGCTCATTGCCGCGGCGGGCAATCTCAAGCACCAGACTGCGCTCTCGGTTACCTACGGCGCCGGCCTGCGCGCGAGCGAAGTGGTCGCGCTGAAGGTCGGCGACATCGACAGCCAACGCATGACGCTGCGCATCGAGCAGGGTAAGGGCCGCAAAGATCGCTACGCGATGGTCTCGCCCGTGCTGCTCGAACGCCTGCGCGTCTGGTGGCGCGTCGCGCGGGCCCAGGGGAAGATGCTCGATGGTGGCTGGCTGTTTCCGGGCATGGATCCGGTCAACCTACTGACCCCAAAGCAGCTCAACCGCGCAATACACGCCGCTGCCGTGACTGCGCAGATCGACAAGCGCGTGTCCATGCACACGCTGCGTCACAGCTTCGCCACCCATCTTCTGGAACAGAAGGTCGACATCCGCGTCATCCAGGTGCTGCTCGGTCACAAGAAGCTCGAGACGACTGCGCTTTACGCGCAGGTGGCCACCGACCTGCTGCGCGAAGTCACCAGCCCACTGGAGCTCCTGCCCTCCGAATAGACTGGCCCCGCAGGACGTCCCGTGCTTGAGGTCGCGGACATATTCCGCGCCCGCGGGCCAGCATGGCGAAACACGATACGGCTGAGCCCGGGGCAACTGAAGGTCATGTCGGCCATCGAACGGTGCCGCACGGCGGCACTGG
>NZ_JBFRCK010000119.1:0-4063 GCF_040965775.1 Paraburkholderia sp. BR10954 | reverse complement strand
GTTTGAGTGCCCAACGATGAACCGTCGAATGATCGACCGCAACCCCGCGCTCGGCCATCATCTGTTCGAGATGACGCAGGCTCAGCGGATAGGCCACGTACCACCGAACGCACAGCAACATCACGTCTAGATGCTATGAGGGAGGGCAGCGGCAGTAAGCCCGGCTGGAGTAAAACGGGATTTGCACACTCGTTTTCTCCGAAGGAGCACGCAAATGGACGCGTCTGACACAGCCCTCCGTGGGCAGAATACGACGGCAGGTGGCCGTCTGTACATGTCTTTTGAACTGGGCGAGAAGAGCTGGAAGCTCTCACTGGGTGATGGCCAGCGCGCGCCCAGCCGCTGTACGGTCGCCGCTGGTGATACCACCGCAGTTCTCACCGCCATCGCCAACGCGAGGGCGCGTTGCCATCTCGGCGCCAACGCACCCGTCTACAGCTGCTATGAAGCTGGCCGCGATGGCTTCTGGCTGCACCGCTGGCTGACTGGACAGGGCATTGCCAATCTCGTGGTGGATTCGGCCAGCATCGAGGTGAACCGCCGTGCGCGTCGTGCCAAGACGGACCGGCTCGACAGCGACAAGCTGCTGTCCATGCTCATCCGCTATCACAGTGGCGAGCGGCGCGTATGGGCGGTGGCACGTATCCCAACTACCAAGCAGGAAGATGACCGGCGGTTGCACCGCGAACTCGAACGCCTGCGACAGGAACGTACCGCGCACACCAACCGGATCCGCTCCCTGCTTGTATTGCATAACCTTCGGGTCAGGTATGTTGGTGGCCGCATCTGGACGCACTGGTGGAACCGGCAGCGCGATCTGCTCGCGCCCGGTCTGCGCGCCGAGATCGACCGTGAATGTGAGCGCCTCGCGCTCGTGCGCCAGCAGATCCGCTCGCTCGAAGTGCAACAGGAGCGGCAGGTGCGCAGCGGCGCGCACCCCGGCATGGCGTTGCTGGCGCAGCTCGCGGGCATCGGTACCGGCAGCGCATGGACCCTGGTCAGGGAACTGTTTGGCTGGCGACAGTTTCACAACCGCCGCGAACTTGCCGGTTGCCTGGGCCTGACGCCGACGCCATACGCCAGTGGTACGAGCGACGTTGAACTCGGCATCAGCAAGGCGGGCAACCGGCGATGCCGCTGGCTGATGGTCGAACTCGCGTGGAGCTGGCTGCGCCTGCAGCCCGGCAGTCAGCTCAGCCACTGGTTCAACGAGCGCTTTGCCGGTGCCGGCAAGCGGCTGCGACGCATCGGTATCGTGGCGCTCGCACGCCGACTGGCGATCGCCCTGTGGCGCTTTCTCGAGCACGGCGAAATCCCCGAGGGCACAATACTCAAGTCGGGAAACGTCAACACAGTGACGGCCTGAATGATTAATGACATCGGATGTAGCGACAGCATGTAAGGTCAACGCGCCCGGAACACCCTCGGGTTACCCATCGCGGGTAGCCGTGTTTTTAGATGGGGCGCGTCGGTAACAGGGTGGCGCCAGCGCTTCGCGCATGCGGCATGAGGTGACCGGCCTGCCAGGCTGGCACGGATAGAAGGTCGAACCCGGTACTGGCCGGGCATCAGACACCCTGACCTGAATGACATCGACATGCCAGGCTGCAAATGATGTCGGTCGTCAGCGTCACAACCTGAGACTCACAGGTTGTCTACGGCCAGTTTGCGTCTGGTCGTAGCAGGCGACCACGCAAACTGGCCGTAGACAACGGGAAAGGAGATTTACTTCGCATAACAGAATATTTAACTTGAGCGGGGCTTGACTTCTGATTCCCCATAGAAGAGGGTGTTAGGCACTTTATGTCGGACCTGGTATCCTGGCGGAATGAAAAAACGCAGGCCTTACCCAACGGATGTGTCGGATGAAGAGTGGTACTTCGCCGCTCCGTACCTGACCTTGATGAACAAGGACGCACCACAGCGCCGCTACGAACTGCGCGAGATGTTCAACGCGCTGCGCTGGATCGTACGTGCCGGTGCCCCGTGGCGTTTGTTGCCCAATGATTTTCCGCCGTGGGAACTGGTCTACCAGCAGACGCAACGCTGGATTCAGGCGGGCTGCTTCGAGGCCATGGTGAGCAATTTGCGTTCGATCCTCCGGGTCGCCCAGGACCGCCGTGGTCAACCCAGCGCGGTCATCCTCGATGGCCGTACGCTGCAGTCGACCTGCGAAAGCGGCGCACGCGCAGGCTACGACGGATACAAACGCAAGAAAGGCAGCAAGGTACATATGGCGGTGGACACGTTGGGACAACTGCTCGCGGTGCATGTGACGCCGGCCAACGAGCAGGAGCGCGCGCAGGTTGGAGAACTGGCGCGTCAGGTCCAGCAGGCTACAGGACAGACGGTCAAGGTGGCGTTCGCGGATCAGGGATATACCGGCGAAGAGCCCGCACAGGCGGCGCTTGACGAGGGGATTGAACGTCAGGTCATCAAACTGCCGGAGGCGAAAAAAGCTTCGTGCTGTTGCCGCGCCGCTGGGTGGTCGAGCGCAGCTTCGGCTGGCTCAACCGCTTCCGCCGACTCGCAAGAGACTACGAGCAATTGCCCGAAACTCTGACTGGCTTGCACTTCGTCGTCTTCTCCGTGCTTATGCTTGTTCACTTTGCAACCCTTAGCAAAAGTGCCGAACACCCTCTAGCGGGTAATGCAACCGTTTGAGTACTTTTGCCACGGCCGGACTCAGCTTCTCGGTCATCGATCACGTCACACATTAAGGCCCGTCAGCATAGCAGACCGCCTTATTGCGACAGATCCCCTCGAAACATGGGTGAGCGCACTGATCCGGAAGCGTGTTCAAAATGAACGCTTTTGATGCAGTGGATAAGCATGCTGATACCCTCTACGAAACAGAAATAGAAAGGCATTCCCACACTTATGTGACTCGCTTTGAGCAGGTTGCTCAACAACGTGGTTATACCCCTTTGACGGCGCGCGAGATCGAGGTGGCGGTCCTTTTCCTGAGGGGTTTTTCTGCTCGCGCGATTGCCGCAAGACTCACGATCTCTTTCGAAACCGTGCGCGTGCACAGGAAGCATGTTTATTCGAAGCTCAATGTGAGTTCGCAATCGGAATTGTTTTCCCTCTTTGACGCAACGCACCACGACAGCAAGGATGCTGAAGTGTGGGATCGAGACAAGAGTGAGCGGCCAAGGTGGCGTTGTGTCAATGCCACTGCGGCGGGCGCTCAAAGCGCAAACTGATTTTCAAAGCTCGATAACGTATGACTGCCCGGGTTCCAGCACACAAATTGTCAGAAAGCGAAGTGGGCGTTCCGAGTTGCAGTTACGAAAAAGCGTATGTGGCACGTCCGTCCTGTCGTGCAAGGACGCGCCGGCCGAATACTGTCGGGGAGCATCACTGCCGTACGCAGACTCGGCTACGCCCTCCAGTATGTAGACTATTCCACCAACGGGATGCGCGTGCAGCGGGGCCGCGGCACCAGGTGGATAGGTCACCTCGGACAGAACAAGTTCCCCCTCACTTCCGGACATCGGCATACGTTCAAGCACTCGTCGCGTGACACCTTGAAACCCGCTCGCTCGGGTACTGGCAGCAGGATTGATAGGTTCAGACATGGGAAAAGTCCTCCAGATGCTGCCCTTAATGTATGCCCAGCTTGGGAAACTGCTATGGCGATAGTCAGATACCTCTTGTACCTGCGCCAATGCTACGCCTGATTCGTCTCGGTGAATCGACGCGCGAAGCGTTGCCTGCCCATGTTCGCAGCCCGTAAGCCGCCAGGCGCGGTCGCCAGAATCGCGATCCGAGACTTCCACGTCCTGTGTCGAACTTCCGTAATCGGGTCGGCTTCGGCCGAGCGCATCGGGCAGCAGTCGACCCACAAGAGCCGATCACACGAAATTAGCGAAGGGCAGCTTTCGAGCGACTAGCGGCGTTAGCCTCTCCGTTTCGACCTGCCGACACACTTAGCTAGTCGAACCTGAACAATCCGGAGAGCCTTTTGCAGCAAGGGTTTGAAGCGGAAAGTTGTTGATGCATTTGCAGGAACCTGGCAGATTATGGGTAGTTTCCTGCAAATTCTGTCGAGGTCTGGATG
>NZ_JBFRCK010000118.1:0-4284 GCF_040965775.1 Paraburkholderia sp. BR10954 | reverse complement strand
GGCGCGCTGTACGCGGACGTGATACCGGCCGCCGCGCCGCACGCGACCAGCAGGCGCAGCCGCGGCGGATCGAAGTGGACCCAGCGGCCGATCAGCGACGAGGCGAGCGCCGCGAGCTGCACCATTGGACCTTCACGGCCGATCGAGCCGCCGCTCGCGATCGTAAACAGCGACGACACGCTGCGCCACAAGCTCAGGCGCACCGGCACGGCGCCGTCGCCGATCGCGACGGCTTCCATGTAGTCGGAGTGCGTGTGCCTGTCGGCGTGACGCTGCGCGATCAGCAGAAACACGCCGGCGACCAGACCGCCGGCGGCCGGCACCCAGATGCGCACGGTCCACGGCAGGCTGCGCGCCGTTTCGACGAAGCTGCCGGAGTGGCCGGTTATCGCCAGTTGCAGCAGTTCGATGCCCTTGCGAAACGCCACGGTGGCGAACGCGCCGGCAATGCCGACGACGACCGACCAGACCAGCATCGTATGGGCATCGGAGAGGCGGAAGAGGCGTTGGGCGCGGGTGCGCAGCTTCAGCAGGAATGAAAGCACGTCGACGGTACGGGGCGTGATGGGAGATTGAAAAATCCGCGCCACAACGACAGCGCGCCCGCCTCGAATGGCGGGCGCGCGGCGGCGAGCGGGCGGGGCCGGGCGGCGCGGTTCAAGTCGCCGCCTCGTCGAGTTCCGGGTAGTGCCGGAAGACGCAGCTTTCGTTATGGGCGATGCGCCGGTCCGAGTCCAGATAAGCGGCGATGTTCGGTCTGGCGATCACCCTGTCGTGCAGCGCGGCGAGCCGCGGATAGTGCTCGCCGAAGCGCTTCAGCGCGCGCGGAAACGCATACAGCAGACCATCGATCAGCTGGAACATCGACAGGTCCACATAGGTCAGCGCGTCGCCGACCATGAAGCTGTCGCCGGCCGGATTCTGCGCCAGCGCGCGCTCGAAGTACGACATGAACTTCGGAATCCGATGCTCGATGAAATCGTGCGCGCGCACCTTCGCCGCGTCTTTCTGCTCCTCGTAGTAGAGGCCGCTCGCGAGCGGATGGTGGGTGTCGTGCGCTTCGGTGACGACGTCGGCGATTGTCAGTTGCAGGCCGTTCGCGACGTAGCGCAGGCTCTCCACCTTGGGCGCGAGATTGAGCCGCGGGCCGAGATAGAACAGGATGTTGGCGGTCTGCGGGATCACCAGATCGCCATCTTTCAGAAACGGCGGCGCGAACGGCGGATACGGCTCGTCGGGGCTGTCCATCACCGCCATCATCGCCTCGGTGCCGAGGCCCTTCGAAGGCTTGCCGCGCGCGACTTCGACATAGTCGACGCCGGCTTCCTCCAGCGCGAGCCGCACGAATTCGCCGCGGCCTTGCAGGCCATCCCAGTAGTACAGTTCCAGGCTCATCGATCGATCCTCATTCCGGTCGCCGGGACGCGTCGCGGGAAGACGGTTTCACCGCTGCCATCGGACCATGCGCACAGGCGGGTTGTGGGAGCAAAGTTCGCAGCAACGAGTATGCCGTGTGAGCGGGCCGGATGGGGCGCCAGAATGCCCAAAACCCCGCGCGCGGCGGGGTGTCGGGGAAGGCGGGGAAGCCGGCGACGGCTCAGCGCAACAGGTGCTGGACGACCCATGTGATGCCCAGTCCGCCGGCGATCAGCCACACATACAGAATCAGGCCCGTGGTCAGCGCGCGCGGACCCGCTTCGCGAATCTGCGAAATGCGCGTTTCCATGCCGAGTGCGGTCATCGCCATCGTCAGCGCGAAGGTGTCGAGCAGGTTCAGCGACGAGGTGGCGCTTTGCGGCAGCACATGCAGCGAGTTGATCGCGACGCAGGCGAGAAAGCCGAGTGCGAACCAGGGGATCGTAAGCTTGCGCGGGACGATGCCGTCCGTGCTGCCATCCTTCGCGCCGCGCGCCGCGCGGTTCACCCACAGGCCGACAACCAGCAATACCGGCACGAGCAGCATCACGCGGGTCATCTTGACGATCGTCGCGATGTGCGTCGCTTCCGGGCTCACGTTGCTCGCCGCGCCGACCACCTGCGCGACCTCGTGGATCGTGCCGCCGAAGAAGAGACCCGCGCCGACCGTATCGAGATGCAGCCAGCCCGCGTTGAACAGCACCGGGTACAGGAACATCGACAGCGTGCCGAACAGCACGACGGTGCCGACCGCCATCGCGCTCTTGTGCGGCTTCGATTGCAGCGTCGATTCGAACGCGAGCACCGCGGCCGCGCCGCAGATCGCGCTGCCGGCCGCCGTCAGCAGCGCGGTGTCGCGATCGAGCTTCATGATCTTGATACCGGCCCAGGTGCCGATCACGAGCGTGCTGACGACGATCAGCACCGATTCCGCGAGGCCCGGCAGACCCACCTGGGCGATTTCCTGCAGGCTCACGCGCAGGCCGAAGAACGCGACCGCGATGCGCAGCAGCTTGCGCGCCGAGAAGTTGACGCCCGCCGCCCAGCTGGCCGGCATGCTGTCCCGCAGCGCATTGCCATAGATCGCACCGGCGACGATGCCGACGATCAGCGGACTCAGGCCAAGACCGGCAACCGCCGGAATCGCCGCGATGCGCGTGACGGCGGCGGCGAACAGCGCGACGAACAGCACGCCATTGAGTTGGCCGCGAGTGGACAGCGCGGGTGAGGCGGCAGGGAGCGGGACGGTGGGGGTGGACATGATCGGGTGCCTGACTTCGTAGCGAACTTGCACAGAACTGCATGAGCAGCAACGGGGCTAATCCTAAATTAGATATACCGATATGAAAAATCGTGATTTAGAATGTCAAGTATCAGCGCAACCAATATTTCATCGAGATGACCCCGGATCAACTTATAACGTTCGCTGCCGTCGCTGAGCATCGCAACATCAGCCGGGCGGCGGTGGCGCTTCATCTGTCGCAGCCGGCGGTGTCCGGACAGCTACGGCAATTGCAGGACGAATTCGGCGAGCCTCTGTACCAGCGCGATGGCCGCGGCGTACGGCTGACGCCGGCCGGCGAGCAGCTCGCCAGCTATGCGGCGCGGCTGCGCGACACCTGGCGGCAGGCGCATGCGTATCGCGACGCGCTGCGCGGTCTAGAGCAGGGCACTTTGCGGATCGGCGCGAGCACGACGCCGGCGAGCTATCTGCTGCCCTATCTGATCGCCGAATTCCATCGCCGCTATCCGGACGTGACCGTGCATACCGCCAACGGCAATACGGCCGAGATCGTCGGCGCACTCGGCTCGGTCGACATCGCGATGATCGAGGGTCCCGCCGGCGCCGATCTGCCGCCGGATACGGTCGTCCATGCGTGGCGCGAGGATGAAATCGTCGCGATCATGCCGCGCTCGCATCCGCTCGCGCAGGCGGACAAATGCGAGCGTATCGAGCTGGCCGCGTTCGGCGCCTATCCGCTGGTGCTGCGCGAGGAAGGCTCGGGCGTGCGGCAGACGGTCGAGCGCGAGTTCGCACGCGCGGGCGTGCCGATGCGCGTGGCGCTCGAGATCGCGGGGGTCGAAGGCGTGAAGGAGGCGGTGCGGGCCGGCATGGGCGTCGGCTTCGTGTCGGCGATGTCGATGCGGCACGAGAACGGTGCGCTGCGGCTGATGTCGCTGAGCCCGCAGCCGCTGACGCGGCGGCTGTCGATTCTGGTGCCCCATGCGAGCGCGCCGTCGCGGGTTGTCGAACAGTTTCTGGCGATGTGTATCGCGGACGGCGGCTGACTGCAGCGCTGGCGGCGTGCGGCCGGCGCGCCTGGGGATTTCCTCTATGGTGCGCGATGGCCGTCCCGCGCACTATTCGCACATCGCAGCGCCTCGGCGCTTTTTTTCGAAGTGAGATTGGAACCGGTTCCAAGAGCGGTTTCGCGTCCGGATCGAGTGAGTTGGATATGGCTGATGCAGTTGAGATCGTGGTCGTCGCCAGCGCGTTCGGTGTGAACGCCGTGCGCGCCGACGGCCATCTGAAATGGGCGCAGGCGGCAAAGCGAGCCGGCGCGGCGGGTTTCGAAGTGCGTCGCGAGCTGTTCGCGAGCGACGCGGACGCGGACCCGCAACGGCTGCGCGCGCTCGGCGCGGGGTTGGCCGATCTCGGGCTGTGGCCGGTGTTCTCGACGCCGGCATCGTTGTACGCCGCGAACGGCCAGCTCGATACCGACGCGCTGCGTCTGGCGCTCGACGAAGCGGCGGCGCTCGGCGCGCGCTTCGTCAAGCTGCAACTCGGCGGCTTCGCGGGCGAGGCTCACGGTGCGGCGCTCGTCGCGCAGGTGGCGAGCGGCTGCGGCACCACGGACGGCGCGCAGC
>NZ_JBFRCK010000117.1:0-4477 GCF_040965775.1 Paraburkholderia sp. BR10954 | reverse complement strand
CGATTCGCTCAGCACCAGTTCCCCTTTGGGCCGTCCGCTCATCCTTGCCCCCTCGCATCAAGTGCCACATAGAACACTTTAGTACGTGATCGGCATCATTCAATGAATTTTTAACTCAAGACACTAGTATGAATCGATGGTATGGCGATCGGAGCGCGCGTCCAATCGGAGCCGGCCGAATGTTGTCTCAGGAAGCGCTGGTTGCGGCCGTCAGGACTTCCTGAGTCGGATCGCCCTTGTGCGGCGGAAATCGAGGGTTTGTACCTATCGGCGGGCTTTTTGCGATATGGCGTCAGGATTTCCTGACGCGTGATTCAGAATCTAATACCCGCATTTTGCAGTAAGCGCTGAATGCGGTAGGAAGTCTGCTAGTCGATAATGAACAGGACGACATGCAACGTCGACTTGACGAATTATGATGGGCTATCTGTCGGAGAGGGAGAACGTCGTCTCGCAGATCGACGCGATATGTCTGCGACTGTTCGACGCTTGGTGCGAGACGCGCAGCCTGACAGCGCTTGCGTATCTGATGCATTGCTGGCCATTGAGGGACAGTAGCCCCAGCGCGCTCAGGCGCCTTGGCGAAACACTGCGCGATTTGCGGCGGAATCACGCGAATCGGATCGACGACTGTGACTTCCGCGCGCTGTGCGAAGTGGCAGATCTGATTGACGAACTGGCCGCGCCGCGCAGAGTCACGCTGACGGCGAGAGCGGAGTAGGGAGAGGAAATGCAAGCATAAGCGCAAAAATACATGGAGCGTGCGGCGGATTTGACGCCGCGGCGCGCGTTGTCTCAGCGGACCTTTGAACCCGGTGAAGGCGCGTAGACTAGGCTCTAGATCGAGTGCAATATTGGACTCCCACAATGGCGGCACTCGAGGGGATATTTGGGATAGGAATTGTCCACGCATGGTGGATCGTGCTCAATTACAAGCTGCGCTGTTTTGCGACTGCTCGTGACGATGCTCGTCCGCGTACGCTGTTCCGCTTGGGTAGCGCAAAGTCTGGGAATGCCGTCGCAAAGGCTTGGAAGCGCAAATGGCTTATACCCGATGCACTGCTCGCCACGCGGGGCGAGTCTCTTAGGCTTTATATGGGTTCATGGTGGGTATAGAGTGCGACGTTGCACCATACATGGACTGTGAACAATTCCCCCATTCGATCCGTCGACGCGATGAACGAACCGCATCAGTTCGCGTAAACCTGTGAGTGGAAAGCGATCTTTCAACTCGTTGAGCGGTATCTCGAAGGAAACACCGCATCATGACCGATTTGGCCGCTTTAGTCGCGCACAAGGGCACGATACTTATCGTCGACGATACGCCGGGGAATCTTGGTGTGATTGTCGACAGCTTCGAGGCGCACGGCATTCGGGTGCTGGTGGTGCTCGACGGTACGGAAGCGGTCGAGCGTGCGGTCTTTTCGCAGCCGGACCTGATCCTGCTCGAAGTGGAGATGCCAGGCATCGACGGCTTCGAGACCTGTCGACGCCTCAAGCGCGATGAGCGCACGCGCGACATCCCGGTCATATTCATGACCTCGGTCGCAGGCAACGCGGACCGCGTCGAAGGTTTTTTGGCGGGCGGCGTCGATTATGTAACCAAGCCGTTACGTGTTGACGAGACGCTGGCTCGCGTTGGCGTGCACCTTGAGCTGCGGATGATGCACAAGCAGGTGCTCGCGCAGAACCACCTGCTGCTCGCGGAAATAGCCGTGCGAAAGAAGACGGAAGCGGTGCTATCGGCTGCGCGCGACGATCTGGAGCACCGCGTCTCGTTGCGAACCGAAGAGCTCGCGCATGCCAACACGAACTTGCTGGCGCAGATTGACGAGCGGAGGCGTGCGGACGCTCGTCTCAAGGAAAGCGAGGCTCGCTTTCGCGCGATTGTCGAAACGAGTCCGGTGCCACTGTGCATCACGTCGATGCCTGACGGACATATCCTGTACACAAACCGGCCGCTGCGTGAGCTCTTCGGTATGGACGAAGCCTCGTCCGCCAATATCGACGATTTCTGTGCCGAACGTGGCGAGCGTGAGCGTCTGATCGAGCATCTACAAACGAAGGGTGGCCTGCGCAATACCGAAGTCAAGTTCCGGCGTCTCGACGGTACACGATTCTGGGCGATGGTGACGGCACGCGTTGCGACTTACGACGATTCTCCAGCGATCTATGTTGGCCTGAACGACATCACTGGGCGCAAGCAGATGGAGCAGGAACTCGTCGAATCGCGCGAGGAGCAGCGCGAACTGTCCGCGTATATGGAGGCGATTCGCGAGGAAGAAAGAAGGCGCATTGCGATGGAAATTCACGACGAACTGGGGCAATTGCTGACTGCGCTTAAGATGGACGTGTCCCTGCTCAAGATGCGTATAGCGTACGACGCGGAAGCGTCAAAAAAAGCCGACGATATGCGCCAACTAGTCGAAGGCACGATCTCGATGGTGCGAAATGTCGCGAGCCATTTGCGGCCCGCCGCGCTCAACTTCGGAATTGCGTCTGCCCTTGAATGGCTTGTCGACGAGTTCAACCTCCGGAATGCTATTGCGTGTGAATTGCGCATCGAAGGCGGAGAACCCTCGCTGTCCGATTCACATGCCACGGCCTTGTTCCGCATCGCACAGGCGTCGCTGACGAACGTCGCGCGGCATGCCGACGCCACACATGTCGAGGTGACGCTTGTTTCGACGGCGGCGAAGCTCCTACTGCAGGTGCGTGACGATGGCTGCGGGTTCGACCAGCAAGTCGTGAGGGACGACTATTCATATGGCCTGCTCGGCATGAACGAACGCGCGCGGCTGATTGGCGGATCGCTTTCAATCGAAAGTGCGCCGGGCGCGGGCACCATGGTTTCAATTCACATTCCGCTCGATAGCGGACTTCGAACATGATCAGGATACTCATCGCAGACGATCATGCAATCGTCCGTGGTGGACTCAGACAAATCGTAGCTACTACGAGCGATATCGTCGTTGTGGCGGAAGCGGCACAGGGGTCAGAAGTGATCGATGGGTTGCGCTCGCGGGCAGTCGACCTTTTGTTGCTCGACATGACGATGCCAGGCATCAGCGGTATCGTCCTGATTCGCAGAGTACGGGCGGAACATCCTTCATTGCCGGTGCTCGTACTGAGCATTCACGATGAGGCTCAGGTCGCGTCCCGCGCGCTGCGCGCGGGAGCGACGGGGTATCTGACCAAGGACAGTGACCCGGAAGTGCTGCTCGCAGCGATCCGCAGGCTCGCGGAGGGCGGGCGTTTCCTCGACCCGAAGCTCGTCGATGCACTGGTCTTCGATACTCAGCGCGACGACGTGCCTCCTCATAAAGTACTGTCGGATCGCGAATTCCAGGTGCTGCAGATGCTCGCGGCGGGCAGGAGCATCAATGAAATCGCCGAGACATGTACGCTCAGTGCGAAAACTATCAGTACACACAAGATGCGATTAATGCGCAAACTGGGGCTGTCCAACAACGCCGAGTTGATTAGATACGCGATCCGGCATGGGCTGATCGTCGAGTAGAAGGAAGCTGGCAATCGCCTGATGAAATGAAGTTACGAGTGGTCGTCAGCGAGTTCGCACGCATTCCTCTTGCCGCGCGGGCGATATTGAGGGCGCTAAGGATGGCTGGCGCAATGCATTGTAAGAAGTATCTGCCAGGGGTTCACATTTCGCGACCGGGTAATCGGATTTGACCGCTCCTACAGATATTGTTCCACGGAATTGGGATTTGACTTGGACCGGTAAGCCTTTGCTAGCATCCAGCGGTGATCCGCGAAAGGCCGATAGCGTCCGTCAAGCTCAGTCATGTCTTTGGCCTGTATCACGATGGCGCTATGTCGCCGAGTGGCGCTAGATAATGCACCGCTTCGATACCGTCCAAGGGTGATTCCACCAAGTTCACGGTAAAACGAGCGGCGGCCGGGATGACCGTTTGGCCTGCCGAGATTCTCGAACTGGCTTACGTCAAGCACGTCTTTGTCAGAGCCAGCGCGCGGGTCAATAGCCGGGCCGAAAATGATTATCAGCCGACCGTGAACGCGAACGACGCATGCGTGGCTTCCGCGATCCTGAACGCGCGCAGACTTTCTTATCAAGCTTCGGTCCCATCCGTCAGCACTTTGAACTCAAGCGACATCTGCTACGCGCCTCGCTCTACCGCAAACAGCTCGCGGACGCTTCACCGCGTGGCGGCGTTTGGCAGACATCACCGAAGTTCCGTCCGCTTTCTGAGCCAGCGTTTTCCCTTCCCGCTAGGTTAGACCGTGGCCAGGAGATCCTGAATCACCCCACGCACCACACGTTCGAGCCCGAGAGTTCAACTAGAACCCGGACAGCAGATTGCATCGAAGGCCTAGCAGGCTGTTGAAAAGCGCCCCGTCATGACGACCGAAGCTACGTTCAGGAGACTTGCGCGTGCAATTTCCCGCTGAATTACCGGTTTGCCGCGCGATCCGCGCGGGGCATGCGCACGCATGC
>NZ_JBFRCK010000116.1:0-4491 GCF_040965775.1 Paraburkholderia sp. BR10954 | reverse complement strand
TAGCCTGTAGGGTCACGAAACTATGTTGGGTGATCGGGGCGATGCTTCCGTTCTGAGGCGCGCAATCGTTGGGCCAATATGAACTCTTATCGATATCGCCCGACATAGTCCGGCAGGGAAGATAGTGTCGAAGCGTATGCGGCGAAACCGATCGTCCGAGCAACGACGGACAGCCTGTCGCTGCTGCGTTTGCAGCGATGGCGATCCTTTCTGCAACGTTAGACCGCGTCATCGGCCTTCCCCAGCGATTGGGTAGCAACGCTTGATCGGTGCGCAGACCTGCAAAATCGATCCAGCGTCGAACCTCAACGGCCGTATCTCTCCATAGCGGTACGGTCCGTTGTTTCCGGCCTTTCCCGTGCAAGCTCACGCTCGGAGTGACGTCAAGCTCTACATCATCGACACGGATACCAATCAGTTCTGAAACTCGCGCCCCAGTGTTGTAAAGCACTTTGAGTAGCGCTCTGTCGCGTCTGCCAGACCAGGTCTCACTATCGGGGGCGTCCAACAGAGCCTTTGCTTCGCCACGGGAGAGAAACCCCGGCATCGGCTTGTCGGATCGCTTCATCGGAATGGCCAGAATACGCTGAGCGATAAACAGGGCTGGAGGGCACTGGGACGCCACGTATTGCGCAAACCCGCGTATTGCAGCGAGCCTCGCATTGCGGCTTCGTATGGTGTTGTGGCGCTCTTGCTCGAGATAGGTCAGAAATCCGACGATGAGATCCGCGTCGATGTCGTGCAACGTGAGCTGCGCAACTGATTTACGGTATTGATCTTCTGCATAGCCAAGTAGAAGGCGGAACGCATCGCGATAGGCGGCGACAGTTCTAGGACTTGCAGCTTGTTGCTGCAGCAGACGCTCGGTGAAGAAGCGCTGGATCAACGCGGCAAATTCAGAAGGTTGAGTCAGGGTATTCATGCCGGGACTCCTTCGGCGTAACGTTCGAAGCGATCGGCCGCGATGGCCATCAGCTCAGGGATGCCTGTAAAGTACCAGTACGTATCGACTACCTTGGCATGCCCCACATAGATCGACAGTGCCGACAGACATCGCTCTATGTCCGCTTCCTCCCTGTAGAAGCGTAATGCGCTATGCACGATGAAGGTGTGCCGAAGATCGTGCAGCCGATGATGACGATAGTCGCCTCGAGGTTTCCAGCCGAGCCGCCGCTCGCAGATCGCGCGCAACGCGTATAACGCCTGTCGTTGAGTCACCCGTTGACCGTCGTCGCGCAGAAAGAAACGATCTGAACGGCGGCTGGAAATGATTTGGTCCCGCAGGTCGATATATTCGAGTAGCTGTCTTGAGACCGTTGCATGCATGGCAACATAGCGACGCTGATGGAATTTGCTGTCGCGGATGTCGAGTACACCGGCTTGAAGATCGACATCAGCGTCGGTCAGGTGGAGTGCTTCGGAGATTCGCAACCCTGTTGTCGCTAGCAAACCGAACAGCACACAGCACGTTGGCGCGCGCAAACCACCGGCTGGCCCAAGAAGTTTGGCTTCGGACAGCAACATCCGGATCTCCAGTTCGGTAAAGATGTGTGGCACGAGTCGACGGTGTCCACGACCCAGCAGATTCCTCGGCGGTATGACCGTATCGGGATCTGTACGCATGTGAAACCTAGCGAAGCCGCGCAGTGTTTCGATGCGGCGAGCCCAACCTATCTGAGAGGCGCGCGTTGAATCGCGGGCCCAGTCCGCTGCAAGACTAGGTGTCAGATGCCTTGCACCACGCTGATCAGCGAAACGTGCGAAAGATTCGAGCTGCTTGCCATCGATTGCAAGTTCGAACCCAAAACTGCGTCGATACTCAAGATACGCCACCACACGGGAGCCCCAGTCGTCAGTGACGTTCATGATGTGCTCCCCGGCCAGGACAGGGCAACCTCCCGCAGGCGCTCAATATCCACACGGGCGTAGACGCGGGCCGTGTTCAAGCTCCGATGCCTCAGCAGATCAGCGATTTCCTTGATCGAAACGTTCGTCCTTTGCAAGCGGGTAGCGGTTGACCTCCGAAGCACGTGCGTGTTGCAGAATTGGTCATCCAGGTTGCAGCGTGCGAATGCCCGGTTCATTGCATTGCGAATCGCGGCGACACTTAACGGAACGCCGAACGGAGCGCGGTGACGCACGAAAACAGACCGGCTGTCCGTCTGCGGGCGTCCCTCGCGCAAGTACCTGGCTAGAGCAGCACCAGCCTGCTCTGGCAACGGCATGCGTTGCGCACGGTGGCTCTTGGTGTGCTGTAACGTCACGATGCCACGTCGCCAGTCTATGGAGTCCAGCGTCAGGTGTGTGGCCTCATCTCCGCGCAGGCCAAGATCGAGAATGCAGCGAGCTATGGCGTAATCGCGCATGCCGGATGCGGTATTTATGTCGAACGCTTGAAGGAAGCGTTCGATCTGAATATCTGACAGCACCTTCGGCGGGTTTCGATGCGGCCAGTTGGCGATCAGCGGCATCGTCGAAAGAGCAAGGCGGGTATCGTCACCATGCAATGCCCGGAATCTCAGATAGCTACGCAAGCTCGTACAGATGACTCCGAGCGAACTGGGTTTCCAGTGGCGTCGGGCGAGGCCAGTCAAGAAAGCCTCGACCGCCGGTATCGTCAGGATTAAGGATTCGGCGGACTCGTTCAGCGTGCAGCTTGCAAAAAATGCCTCAAGATGGCGGACACGATAGACGCACGTCGAACGCGCCAAGCCGCACGTATCGCGCAAAAACTCATGAAATTTGTGCAGTTCACGAGCTATGGGATCTGGCGCAGTCGTGGGGACGGCATCAGCGAAGAATGGCAGCGCCAGAAGATGATGCAGTGCTGCACGCATCTCGGATACAACTGATCGGCAAGGTTCTGGACAGCGGCAGACTGGCAGGTGATCCCGTATGAAGTGCTCGACGAGAGCCTCATCAACATCCGAAGCAGAAATGCGCTTACGTCTCATCCAATAACTGAAATGGGCGAGGCACCGAAGGTATGCTCCAACAGTACCTCGTGCGTAACGTAAGCGCTCCAGCTTACATATGTACGAATCGATGAGCTGGCTCAGGGGGCCGTGAAACAGCCAATCTCGCCGGGCGAGACGATTCAGGCATGCATCGGTAAACATGATGATCTCCGCACTCGGGTTCGCGGAACACCATCAGATCACGATTTATTATGCTGAGTTAGAGCCAACCGAAGCTCGCCCCACACACGTTGGCGCTTCGGAACGGAGCCGCGAGACGGATCGCACACCGCATAATCCGCAAGTGCACATAAGACCTGTTATGCCGATCTCGGCATAACAGGCGCAACTATCTGTTCGCTGGCTCCGACGGCGGTGGCCAAAGCGCGGCGGTGATCTATAGCCTGATCGGTACGGCACGCCTGAACGGCATCGAGCCGTTTGCCTACCTGCGCACGGTGTTTGAGCGCATCGCCGATCATCCCATCAACCGCATCGATGAGTTGCTGCCGTGGCGCCTGAAGCCGGCTGCATACATCGAGCAGCAAGCCGCCTGACAATCAATCCGATTGTCCAACCCCGCAAACCTGCCGTGCGCCTGGTCAAGGCGCCAGTGCCCGACTACGTACTGCGCGTTGAGCTGAAGTACATCAAGCCGGCGATCTGGCGACGAATCATCGTTCCCGGCTCGATCCGGCTGGGCAAGCTGCATGTCGTGCTGCAACTGGCCATGGGCTGGGAGGGCGGGCACCTGCACGAGTTCGTCTTCGGCGAAACCAACTATGGTGAACCTGATGACTTCGGATTCCAGAGCGATCCACCGATGCTCAATGAAGCACGGGTCACGCTGGCGAAGGCGCTGGGCGGGCTGAAGTCATTCACCTACATCTACGACTACGGTGACAACTGGCAGCATCGGATCAAGGTCGAGAAGGCGCTGATGCCTGATCCAGACATGCGCCGGCCGCTGTGCCTGGACGGGCAGAATGCGTGTCCACCGGAAGATGTCGGTGGAGTGCCAGGATATGCCGACTTCCTCGAAGCGATCACCGATCCGACGCACGAGGAGCACGACCACTTCCTCGAGTGGTGTGGCGGCAGCTTCGATCCCGCCGCCTTCGATCTCGTGCTCACGAATCAGCGGCTCTCAGAGGTCAAGTTCTAGTTCTGATCGTCAAGACGGCCTCAGATTGACGCTTACGGATCGACTCACTGACCGTGCGACAGCGGCGCGAGCGAGCGCAGCACCCAAAACCCTCTGATCCAAGAAAAGGAGTTGTAGTATGAAGCCAGTTAGTTCGCGTACAGGTTCATGCCGTCGCCGCTCCACCATAAAATTTTGATGAGGTCACCGCGACGCCCACGAAACAGGAAGATGTGCCCCGAGAAGGGGGCACGTCCGAGTGCTGACTGCACCAGCGCGGCAAGTCCATCCATGCCACGGCGCATATCGGTAACGCCCGCTGCCAGCCATACGCGGGTACCGCCTGGCGGCGCAATCATGCTGGCATCAGGCAGCGCAGCACGAGGCGCA
>NZ_JBFRCK010000115.1:0-4639 GCF_040965775.1 Paraburkholderia sp. BR10954 | reverse complement strand
TGAACGAAATACCGGATGCGTCGCGGCGCTTCGCTTCACGCGGGGTTGGCGAAAGTTTCGCAACAACGCAAGGCCGCGCCTTGTGCGTAGTGCTGTACCGCTTTCCAACGGCCTTTCAATGGGTGACAATGCCGCAGAGAAAGTAGGGTTTCCGCTCCTGGATCATGGTCCACAAAGCTACCCGCGTCAAAAAGCATACTTATTCTTTGCAACGAAATCAGCATGAACTGTTTACCTCCGAGCAGTGCATGAGCATTTGGCAGTCCAGCGCCAGCGCGGCGGAAAGTCGCGTACGCTATGAAGCAAGAATCTCCTCCGCAGCGGCTGCCATCAAGAGGAGCCGGCGGTCTTGGCCGCGTGCGGCATCAAGGCTCAATCCCACGGGTAATGCGTCGTTCGGCGCTACAGGCAAGGTAATGGAGGGCATTGCGACATTGCTGGCGAGGTCGGTATTGCGTATTACCTCTGCAAACAGTCCCGGGCGCTGTGCGTCGCTAACGTGAGGAATGCTGCGTGGGACAGTGGGATAAGCTAGAAAATCGATCCCTTTGGCGTTGAGCAGCGCATTCATTTCTAGCCGCAGCGCGTTAACGTTCTGTACTGCCGCAGAATAGTCTTTTGCGGAGATCAGATTTCCGTCAAGGTGTTGATGAATGATGCTCCTCACGCACTTGTCACGGATGTTGTCGAACACAGCATTAACCCTGTTTCCCCATCCAAAAGAGAGCAGTGCGCGTGGAAAGTCCGTGAAAAATTCGTAAACTGGAATAGTAAAAGTGCCGAACTTATTCAATTCGGAAACAACTGCGTCATCGAGGTCGACGCACTGGAAGCCTGCGCGAGTTAGACGCCTGATCGCCTGCCAGCAATGCTTGCGAACATCATCATCCACGTCGTTCCACATAGAACTTGGAAGACCGATTCGGCAGCGATTATTTGTTTGTTTTGACGGAACTTGGCTATCGGAGCTCATCAAGTCATATAGAAACAAAGCGTCTTTGGCTGTCCGCGTCAGGAGGCCCGGTGAGTCCTTCGTGCGTGAAACCGGAATGATCCCGGCTGAAGACCACCGGCCACTTGTTGGTCTGAAACCCGCTATGCCGCAAAAGGCCGCGGGTATCCTCACCGAGCCACCAGTGTCGGTTCCGATCGCCATCGGGACAATACCGGCTGCCACAGCTGCTGCGCAGCCGCCGCTGCTTCCCCCGGCCAAATGGCCCGGAGCTACGGGATTGCCCACGGTTCCCCAATGGGGATTGACGGACGTGATTCCAAAGCTCAGTTCATGCATGTTGTTCTTGCCGGCGACGACGGCGCCGAGGGATTTGAGCTTTTTGACCACAAGTGCGTCGCGTGTGGCTATACAATCTTCCATGCCCGGTGTCCCGGCGGTTACAGGGAGTCCCTTGACGCAGATATTGTCTTTTGTAGAAAAAGGAATGCCGTAGAGTGGCGCGCCTCTCAGAGTGTCATTGGCTCTCGCGAAGTGCGCCTCCGCGCTGCGAGCACGTATGAAACAGTTTAGACGTGTCTGATGAGCCTCAGCGTTCAGTGCGCGATCCCGGATCTCCTCCGCTGTAACGGCTCCTGACCTTATGAGGTCGCAAAGCGATTCAAGTGTGTTTTGAAAATACATAAAATTTTGCAGGTGGGGAGGTCTGAGAGCGCGATATTAGTAGCAGTAGGCACTGCGTATTTCGTCAAGGGGGTTGCCTGGTAAAAGATCTCCCCCGGCGCTACGTATAACGGCGCCTGCGCTGTTGATCGCTGTCTGCACGGCCCCTTCAATCCACCCACCGGTGAAAGAACAGCCGCATCCTGCCAAGTAGAGCCCTGTATCGCTTGCCGGATCGTTTGCCGTCTGGAATTGAAAAAACAGACGCTGCGAATAGACATCCTCACCCGGGTAGTTGAGCTTGAAGGCGCCGCACGAATGAGGATCGGTTAGCCAGTCATGGTGGAGGACGCAGCGTTCATAGTCCTCATCTGCAGGGACGAGGTGACGCGCAAGTTCCGGATGGAAGGTCGACAGGTCGTCGACGAAGCACTCGCACCGCTCCTTCTTGTCTGAAACACTCAGCAATTTGTGAGCGTCGTCCTCCCAAGTGTAGCTGAGCAAAACCACACCCCTACCACCTGGGTTGTGAGGTTCGTAGTCAAGGCAGTATACGCCTCGTGCGAAGCTGTCAGACTGGATGGTGACGGGAAGCTTCTTGTTTATCCAGAACTTGTCTCGGGTGAGCATGAAGAGCTTTGACGATCCGGTCAGATGAGTTTCTCTGACCGCTCTGGATACGTCGCGGCTGAGAAACGTTTCGTCATCTGTCAAGCAATGAACCATCTGCATCGCCCTGTTATTGCTGGTGACGATCACCCGGTCAAACGTCGCAATTTCATCTTTGTCGGTCACGAGCTTGATCTCTGCACCTTCCTTGTAGATGCGACCGACGCCGTTAAAGCGAATCCGTTCGGCGACAGTACTTCCAGAAACATTCTCGCCTGCAATGCGCTCAGCCAACGTTGAGATTCCGCACGAGATGAGGCGTTGATCGTCCATGTAACCGTTAATGACGAGGCGCAGAATCTCGGTGAATCCGGCCTGAAAGACTGGCAGAAAACCACCCGAGCCAATCCCAAGAGATCCAAACAGTTCGAAGTCGTATGGCCTTTCCCACTGAGTACCTCCAGGTGGGCAAGGGCCAGTGAAAATGGTGACGATAGCTGCATAGAACGAACTATCGCGAAATAAATCCAGCCATGTTTGCCACGCGGTGCGTGCCTCCCTAAAACGCTCCGATCTCAACATAGCCGTAATTTCAGCCGGTGCGACGAGAGATATGCCGTTGATCTTGCATCCATCCTGCAAGAGAGCTCTCCAGCCTTCGTGTACACGCCTGAACAAATGCGGCGGCGGATCTCCGGCCGGCCAGATATGGCGAACGCCGCGATAATGCAGTTCCGTATCAACGACTCCGGGGTCAGGGAACGCTGCCGTGGTGGGAATATCATACCGATCAAGGTAATGAAAAAGACCGGTCGCACTTGGAGGAAACCGCATCGCGCCCATTTCGGCGATGAGATGTGGGTGCTTCGAATCAAACGCCTGTGACCATAACCTGCCGCCAATACGATCGCGGGCTTCGAACACAGTAACGTCACGTACACCTGCTCGCATCAGTTCGTTGGCAGCCAGAAGGCCGCTGATGCCTGCCCCTACGATAGCAACCCGTGGACTTGCGATACTCGAGGAAAGCGTTCCGATTGCCCCTGCAGATGAGCCCCGCTCCAAAAACTGAGCATAGTCATACAGTAAATCGACGGTCGGCGATGGGCCTTTTGAAGGCGCTACGCAGTTTTTCATGGATTCCTCTCCTGTAATGGCAATGCATCGAGGCGAAAGACGATGATGGCGGGAAGTGACGTGTGGATCTACCGACCAGTGGAGTGACATTAGTCCCGCTTTCACGGATTCGGCTATAACTGCGTTCGTCCATTTTCCATACGGCGCACGGATGTATCGCACCGCTGCCGCTGGGCAAGCACGCTGGATAAGCGAGTTCGCTTCTGCTATCTCGTGCCGTATCTGATCCGGCAAACATTTCGACAAGTCCCGATGGGAAAGACTGTGATTCGCGACATCGTGGCCTTCCGAAACCATGGATCAGTTCCGGATACTCAACCGCGTAGGCGCCGATTACACAGAAGGTTGCCGGTACCTGGTGCCGCGCCAGCAGATCTAGTACTTTCGGCGTCCATATCGGGTGTGGTCCGTCGTCAAAGGTAAGCCTTACGACGCTCACCGTTACGGTCACGTACGTTTAGCACTTCCGAGATAAAATTGCGGCGATTTCACAATCGCTGAGTCTTCTCATACTCTTTGACTCATCTTCGGATGAGTCACCGTTTACCCGGGGATCAGCCCCAGTCGTAACCGCGAAATGCCACGTCGAAAATCAATATCTGGGAATTGATGTCGAGTGCCGTTCAGTAGAACTGACGGGGTCAATCATATTAATGACTTGCGTGTCAAGTTGAATTGCCGTAACTTTGCGGTACCTCAAGAAATTTGTACAATCGATTGTTTCGATATGTGACATCCACAAGGCGGATAAATAAAGATGCGTTTCAAAGGCCTCGATCTGAATCTTCTCGTCGAGTTGGACGCATTGATGGCGAAGCGTAACTTCACGCTTGCGGCACGCGATATCAATTTGAGCCAACCCGCCATGAGCGCCGCGATGTCGCGGTTACGAGACTATTTTCGCGACGACCTCTTTGTGATGAGAGGCCGAGAATTCGTGCCCACATCACGAGCGATAGAGCTTCCCGGGCCGGTGTGGGAGATCCAGCTTTCCATCATCTCGCGCGACGTCTTCCAGCCGGCAAAATCGGATCGCCGGTTCAGGTCTGCCTCTCTGATTTCATGACGCTCGTCTATTTCGAGTAGAGGCATTGTCACCTGCGCATTTCGGCGAACGTGACCGCCGATTTCGGGAACGTGACCGATCCGGAGGGGTTGGGCGTTGCGCGGTGTTGATTGTAGATTTCCTTGTTAATTCTGGTCGAGTTCGGGCTCCAGGACGTTGGGTTTTGGGGATGCCTTTCTGAGGGATTCACCGGTAAGCGTGATCCGATGATG
>NZ_JBFRCK010000114.1:0-5166 GCF_040965775.1 Paraburkholderia sp. BR10954 | reverse complement strand
GCCGCGTGATCGCGAGTCCGCGGTCGGGACCCTTGCCAAGCAGCGCCGCCAGTTGATAGCGGGTGCTCAGGATGCTGCCGTCGAGCGCGCTGACGCGGGCACGGCTCGTCGACAGATTCGCGTCGGCCGTCTTGCGCTCCACTTCGGTGTCGAGACCGTTTGCGATGCGGCCGGAGGTAATGCGGTCGATCTGCTCGCGCCGCGCGACTTCCTGTTGCGCGATATCGCGTAACGCGTAGAGCCGCGCCAGCTCGTTGTACGTGCGGGCGATCGAGGTGTCGAGCGTGAGCCTGACGACCTGCTCGTCGGCCTCGGCAGCGGACGCCTCCGACACAGCCGCGCGCAGCGCCTCGCGGTTCTTGCCCCACAGATCGAGATCGTAGGAAGCGCTGAGCAGCCCCTTGTTCTCCGTCTGCCACGAGCCGGCATAGGGCGGCGGGATCAGCGCGCTGCTGCTGAACTGCTGGCGCGTCAGCGAGTACGAAGCGTCGACGCGCGGCAGCGTGTTGGCCTTCGCCGTTTCGCTGTAGGCTTGTGCCTGTTCGACCCGGGCGCGCGCCTGGGCAAGCGTCGGGCTGCCTTGCAGCGCCTCGGCGATCAACGCCTTCAGTTGAGCGTCGCCGAACTGGTCGACCCAGTCCGGGGACGGCCAGTTCCCATGCTCCTGCGGCAGGCTCCGGGCCGTTTCCAGCTGTTGTGGCTGATTGATCTGCTTGTCGCTGTGGATGCCCGCATAGTTTGCACATGCTGCCAGCACTGCGAAGGAGATCACCGAAACACCGAGCTTCAGCGAACGGGCGACGGTGTTTGCCCTGGAAGTTTGCGTTTTCATTTTCTGACTAATCAGATTAATGGGTCAAAAAAACGCGGCCCACGGCCGCGCCGCTCACTCGCCTGTGAACTTGCGAAGCAGGCGGTCCAGCTCGGCAAACTCCGCCTTGGTGAATTTGCGCAGGCGGGCGTTCAGCACATGCGGGGCGACTTCCGGAATCCGCGCGGCGGTTTTCTGCCCCTGCGCGGTCAACGTCAGATTGACCACGCGGCGATCTTGCGGGTCGCGCGAACGTTCCAGCAGCCCCTTCGATTCCAGCTTGTCGAGCATCCGCGTCATCAGGCCGGTGTCGATGCCGAGCAGCTTCGACAGCTCGAAAGGCGTGGTGGCCACACCCTGCTTCAGCGAAAGCAGGATACCCATCTGCTGGCCGTTGATGTCCAGGTCCTTGAGCGCCGCGTCCATTTCCGCGACGACGACGTTGCGGGCCTTGACGAGCCTGAAGCCGATACTTTCGGTAAGCATGAAGTTCTTCGTCGTGTAGTGGTCCATGGCGTGTTCTCCTTGTTGATTTCAACAATATCTGCATCATCAGATAATGTCAAGGAGAGGATTGTGTGTTTCATTTTCCGCCCCAAACCGGGTTGCCCAATCGGGTTCAATGTCCGCCGGCGGCTGCCGCGCCCGCGGCTCCACCCCTGGTCGGTTTCGTGACCCAGATCAGCGGGATGATGACCAAAAAGATCACCGCCGAAATCCAGAAGATGTCGTTCAGGCCCAGCATCGTCGCCTGCGCGTTCAGTGAGGCCTCGTAAAACGCCGTGGCCTTGGGAACGCCCGCGTCCAGCGCCGCCTGCAGGTGCGCGATCGCGCCGGTGAAACCAGGGTTCTCGACGCTGGTTTGCTCGGCAAGTCGCGCATGATGAAGAATCGTACGGTCGTTCCATGCATTGCTCATCAGCGAGGTGCCCACCGCGCCCGCGAAAATCCGCACGAAGTTGGACAGACCCGCCGCCGCCGGAATCTCCTCCGGCTTCAGGCCCGACAGGATGATCGCCGTCAGCGGCGTAAAGAACAACGCGGTCGGGATGCCTTGCAGCAGCGTCGGCAGCACGAGGGTCCACGCGTCTACGCCGGTCGTATAGTTCGAGCGCATGAAAAACACCGCAGCGAATCCGGCGAACGCAAGCGTGGCGAGCACCCGCATGTCCGAGCGCGGCATGATCTTGCCCATCACCGGCGCGAGGATCACGGCGAAAATGCCGAGCGGCGCGGTCACGAGCCCGGCGTCGACGGCCCGGTAGCCGAGGAAGCCCTGAATCCACTGCGGCAGGATCACGAGGTTGGCGAAGAAGATCGCGTAGGCGACCGAAATAGCGATCGTGCCGCCGAGGAAGTTGCGTCTCGCGAAAAGCCGCAGGTTGACGATCGGTTTTTCCTCGGTCAATTCCCAGATCAGGAAGAACAGGAAGCTGACCACGGCGACGATCGTCAGCGCCCAGATCACCGGCGAGCTGAACCAGTCGAGGTCGCGGCCCTTGTCGAGCATGATCTGCAGCGGTGCGACCCAGGCGATCAGTGAGATCAGCCCGACCTTGTCGATCGGGAGTTTGCGGACCGGCGTCTCGCGATCGCGGTAGATCGCCCAGATCGCGCCCGCGGCAAACAGGCCGACCGGCACGTTGATGTAGAAAATCCACGACCAGCTGTAGCTGTCGGTGATCCAGCCGCCGAGCGCGGGGCCCGCGATCGGCCCGACCGTCGCCGTCATCGCCCACAGCGCAAGCGCGTTCGAGCCTTTTTCCTTGGGAAACGACGCGAGCAGCATGGCCTGCGACAGCGGCACCAGCGGCCCCGCCACCGCGCCCTGCACGACGCGCGCGACGAGCAGTACCAGCAGGTTCGGAGCGAGTCCGCACGCCGCCGATGACAGCACGAACAGCAGGATCGCCCAGACGAACAGCTTGACCTGGCCGATGCGCTGCGTGAGCCACCCTGTCAGCGGAATCGACACCGCGTTGGCCGCGGCGAACAGCGTGATGACCCACGTGCCTTCGTCGATCGAGACGCCCAGGTTGCCCGAGAGCGTCGGAATCGCGACGTTGGCGATCGACGAATCGAGCACGTTCATGAAGGTCGCGAGCGCCACGGCGAACGTGCCGATGGCGAATTTCGCGCCAGTCAGCTGGGCCGGCGCGGCCGGGTTGGTCGATGGGTTCATTGCAACTCCTCGTCTCGGTTCGAAGCGCCCTTCGATTGCGGGCTGATATCTGATATGTCAGATAATCGAATAAAAAAAATGCCGCCTAGTCGTTCAGCAGTCTGGACAGCAGCACGTTCAACGTATCGAAGTCCGACTTCGAGAAGTGCGAGAGCCGCTCGCTCCAAGCGCCACGGGTGACTCGGACATTGCGGGCGGCGACGGCCTGCCCTTCCCGGGTCAACGACACGTCCACGTGACGGCGATCCCTCTCGTTACGCGCGCGCTCGATCAGTCCGCTCTTTTCGAGCCTGTCCAGCACGCGGGTCATCCGGGCCGGGGGGATACCTGCCTGTTTCGAAAGTGCGGCCGGCGTTGTGACGTTGCCGCGCGCAAGCGTGAGCAGGACGCCGCGCGCCTGCAGGTTCAGCCCTGCATCCGCGAGCCCCGATCTGAGCTCGCTTCCAATCAGCTGACGCGCCTGACCCAGCACGGACACCAGCTTTTGCGCGCGCTCAAAGTCTTCGTTGGTCGAATCGTCCATTGGTCGTCTCCAAGATATCTGACTTCAGCTTATTTGACTATGCAGATTTAAGCAAGCGGATTTGTTCGCCAGATGCGCCACATGGTGTAAAAACTGAATTGCGCCGCCAGCGACAATCGACGCCATTTCATGTGGCTACATGTGGCTATGATGTTCTGGCGGGGATTCGACCGCCGCTTTCTTTTCAGGAAGACAGAATCATGACTGACAACCCGCTTACTTCAGGTATCGATCACGTCGGACTCACGGTCCGCGATCTGAACCTCACACGCGACTTCTTCGTGAAGTGCCTCGGCTGGAAACAGGTTGGCGAACGGCCCGCTTACCCGGCGGCGTTCGTATCGGACGGACACGTGATGTTGACGCTGTGGCAGGTCACCGACCCGAGCCGCATCGTCGAATTCGATCGCAAGGTTCATGTCGGACTTCATCATCTTGCGTTGCGCGTGAGCAGCGAGGAAGCGCTCACCGATATATTCGCGCGCGTATCGGCGTGGCCCGGCGTGAAGGTCGAATTCGCGCCGGAGGACCTCGGTGCCGGTCCCAAACGCCACACAATGGTGTATGAACCGGGCGGGATCAGGCTCGAGTTCGATCACGATCCGCGAACGCAAACATCCTGAATGCGGATCGGTGCCGCTGAGGTCAGACGCCGCGACACGCACGCGACGTGTCACGACTGACCTCTTGTTCCTGCCGCTCACAAGTGTTTGTCCGCGCCCTGTATGCAAAAGCGGAGCACGACTGCATAAATTAGTAGCCATCGGAGCCATCAGCCCGATCACACAGTGCTGATCCAATTTACTTCGAGGTTCACTATGAGTCAGTCTCCCAAAGTCATCGTGGTTACCGGTGCGTCGCAAGGCATCGGCGCCGAAACGGCCAAGGCGTTTCGCCAGCTCGGCCACAACGTCGTCGCGACATCGCGCAGCATCAAGCCGTCCGACGATCCCAACCTCGTCACCGTGGCCGGTGACATCGCCGATCCGGCCACGGCTCGACGGGTCATCGAAACAGCCGTGGCGCGCTTCGGGCGGGTCGATACGCTCGTCAACAATGCGGGCATTTTCGTGGCCAAGCCGTTCACGCAATACACGGCCGAAGATTACGCGACGGTCACCGGCATCAATCTCGCGGGCTTCTTCCACATCACGCAGTTGGCGATCGCCGAAATGGAGAAGCATGAGCGCGGCCATGTGGTCAGCATCACGACGACCCTCGTCGATCACGCGATCGACGGCGTGCCGTCCGTGCTGGCCTCGCTGACCAAGGGCGGCCTCGCCGCCGCGACCCGCTCGCTCGCGATCGAGTATGCGAAGCGCGGCATTCGCGCCAACGCAGTTTCGCCCGGCATCATCAAGTCACCGATGCATGCGCCCGAGACCCATGCGGCGCTCGGCGCATTGCATCCGGTGGGTCATATGGGCGAGATGAGCGACATCGTGAATGCGATCCTTTATCTCGACTCGGCGCCGTTCGTGACCGGCGAGATCCTGCATGTGGACGGCGGCCAGAGCGCGGGGCACTGAGCGGGCCATGCGATGAAGACGCGCGCGCCGCTCAGTGACCGCGCGTGCGTGGCGCGGGCACTGGGGGTGTCGTGGGCGTGGCCAACTGCTCGATCAGAAATTCGACGAAAACCCGCACGCG
>NZ_JBFRCK010000113.1:0-5192 GCF_040965775.1 Paraburkholderia sp. BR10954 | reverse complement strand
ATGCATCAAACATGTCGCGCAGTTCGTATTTGCGCTGGGGCGCGTCAACGTCCATCAGCGTCAGATACGGCGCCGCAAAACTCCATTCCTCATCCGACACATCTGTCGGATACCCTTTGCGGTCGGTTCTTTTCATCCCGCCAGGATACCAGGTCTCAATCGAAGTTCCTAACACGCTCTAAGCACACGATGCCACGATTCAATTGTCCATCGACGTGCATACCATGCCAGACGCTCGAGGGCCGTGCTCGCGGATACGTAGGCACCGAGGTCAGCAATAGCCATTCCAATGGCTCGGCTCCTTCGTCTACGTTCGTTTCCAACGCATGAATTGCAAATACCTCAATTTCGGGAAGCTTCTCGCGACGACGATTTTGCGGCGGACGAAGGCGTACGGTCATGCATCGCACAACCAGCCGTGCGGTGCGCGCCTGTCGGTTTTCGCGCGCAGGCACCTGCAGTTGCGTTTCTCCAATCACTGGCAAGGCTAGCACGGTTTCCCACAAATATCGATCAGGGTGTGCAACGCGTCGATTCCACGACGCGCGCACCAGCCAGTCAACACCGGCAGGCCGCCGTGCCAGGAACACATCGTAGACATTGCCTTCGCGATCGCTCACGCCGATGACTTGCGTATGCGGACAGTGTGTCTTGAGTATGCCCAGCTGCTCGATACCTTCGAGCCATTTCGCGCTCTCTTTCTCTTGTACGCTTCGTTGTCCGCGCAGATGTTTCTTGCCCAACTCCTCCAGCCTACGTATCCACGTCTTCAGGCCGATCACGCTGAGTGGCAGCCCCTCAGGCGTGAGCGCAAGCAGACTGTGTATCAGGAAACCACGAACGTGTGGATCGGAGCCATATCCCAGACTTTCGGTCGCCCGCAAATGAGACAAATTGAACTCAGTGGTGTCCTGAACCGCAAGTACGATCGGCACCTGCTGCATGCGACAAAGCGTTTGGCCGATGTGCGCGCCCAGCACGCCATCGACATCCACCTGTGGGTTATCGAAAAACCGATAAGCCGCCTTCAGCTCAGAAGCTGTTAGCGCCGATGTAAAACTGACCCACCGAGGGTCAGAATTCAATCGGCGTTGACAAGAAGCATTGAACGATTGCGGAAAAGAGCAATGCGGACTCGTCGAAAGCCTACGCGCCAGCATCACGAGCCGTTTGGTCAGGCGAGCGTCGCCACGTTCGGCAGCACCAAACTCTTCACTTGTGTCACGGATCGGCGTAATTGAGCCGGGGATGATCGGCGTAATGAGGCCACCTGGAATGGCCCCGAAACGCGATTTCGAAGGGACTCAAGAATGCGTTTTTTTGCCTGATTTTGCAACCGCGTTTTCGCCGTTTTCGGGCATCGGTTTCGGCTTGCGGAAGCTCTCACCCTCAATGACGACACGGTAGGCGCCATGCCGTAGCCGATCGAGCGTGGCAGCACCGAGGATGCGGTTGTCGGGGAACGCGTCGCCCCATTCGCTGAAGTCGAGATTCGACGTCAGGATCGTCGCCGTGCGCTCATACCTGGCGGCGATCAGGTCATGGAAGTCTTCGTCGTGGGGCGCACGCAGGGGTTTGAGTGCGAAGTCATCGACGATCAGCACCGGAACGCGCACGAACTGCTGCAACTTGCGTTCATAGAGCTCAGTCGCCCGTGCTGCATGCAGCTTCTTGAGCAATTCGGTTTGCGTGATGAACAGGACATCGCGGCCCTGGCGTGCGGCGCAGTGGCCCAAGGCCTGCGCGAGATGCGACTTGCCGACGCCGGTTTGGCCGACCATCAGGACGGAGACCTTCTCGTCGATGTAGCGGCCGGTTGCGAGATCATGGATGTGAGCGCGGTTGAGTTTGGGCACGCGGTCGAAGTCGAAGTTCTCGAGCGTCTTGCCCAGGGAGAAGCCAGCGCGGGCGAGCCGCACGCCGAGCTTCTTCTGCTCTCGCCGCGCGACCTCGTCGTGCAGAAGCGTGGCGAGGAACTCCGTGTAGGCAAGTTGCCCGTCGATGGCTTGACGGTTGCGTTGCTCGAGCGAGTCGAGGATGCCCGAGAGGCGCAACTGCTTGAGGATCGTGTTCAGTTCTGGACTGGGATGCATAGGCGTTCAATGGATCAGAAGGGAATGGAGGTCACGGCCGAAGCGGCCGCCGTTCAGATAGGTGTCGGCAGGCGTTGACGCTGGTGCTGCGGTGGGCTGGCTGTCCAGCCCCTTGTCGAGGATCGTCTTGACGGTGCGGTACTTGGGGCTGGCGAACACGAGCGCACGCTCGCACGCAGCCTCCAGCCGTTGATCGCCGACCTTCTCGCGAAGTCTCACGACGCCCTGCGCGCCGCGCAGGTTGACGAGCACCTTGTCGTTGAACATCGCTAGAACGAGCGCGTGGCAGGCCGGCCCGATATCCTTTGCCCGCCCCAGGCACCACTGTGGATCGTGCTCGAGCCACGCTTGCGCTTCAGGCGGCTGGTGGTCACGCACCGTGTGGCGATCGCCGGGCTTGCGCAGCCGCGGATGGGTCGCGACGAGCTCATGGCGGTGGAATACCTGCACGACCGTGACGGTCGCCTTCAGCCACAGCTGCTTGCCAACGAGCGTAAACGGCACCGAGTAAAGTGCCTTCCTGTAGACGATGTGCCCGTCGGTATGCACCTTGACCTCGCACCATACGGCCAGCACTGGCGGCACATCGGGTAGTCTGGCGAGCAGCGGCTTCTCGATGGCGAAACGTGCGAGCGACTGCTCGCGCGTCGTGCCGTGCTCGCGCGTGCCGGCCTGCTGCATCACCCAGTCGCGCAATTGACGGTTGGCGTCGGCGAGATCGCGGAATTCGCGCAGCGGCACGAAGGATCGTTTGATGTATTTGACCCCGGCCTCAACGACGCCCTTCTTCGCAGGATCGTGTGGAGGGCATGCAGCGATCCGGAAGCCGTACCCCTCGGCCAGCGCGGCGTACGAGCGCTGTACCTCGGGGTCGTACATGCACGCCTTTGTGATCGCGCACCTAGCGTTGTCGATGATCACACGTTCGACGCGGCCACCGAACCATTCGAAGGCGCGCCGGTGACAGGCCAGCCACGTCTCGACCGTCTGATCCAGCACGACCTCGGCGTATTGATGACGCGACCAGTACAACGTCATCACGAAGAACCATGTCTTGAGCAGGCCCCCGGACTCATGCGTGAGCACGGGACCGGCGCCGAAGTCGACCTGTGCGGCGTCCGCCGGCGCGAACTCCAGGATCGTCGTCGCTCTCACGCCGCGCTCGGCCTTCAGGTGCAGCAGGAAGCGCCGCACTGCCGAATAGCTGCCCGTATAGCCGTGGTTGCGCTGAAGCGCGTTGAAGATCGTCGTGCCCTGCACGTCGGCGTCATACCAGCCGCGCACCAGATCGCGAAACGGTTCAATCGTGGAGACGCAGCTACGCGGCAGCTTCGGATTGCGTCCGAAGATCGCTGCCAGTTCGGCGTCGTCCGGCAAGGGCCGACCGGGATCGAGCCAGCCCCGAGCGAGCGCGACCTGCCTGACGGTCTTCAGCTTCCCACGCCCCATCAGGCGTGCGCTGGCAATGTCGCGGTCGGAATCGCCCTGACGCATACGCGCCAGGACCTGTCGATACTCAAACACTTCGAACCTCCTTCGACTCATCGGCCCTCCGGGCAAAAAGACCGAAGGTACCGGGTTGCGGAAATTCGAAATGCGTTTCGGGCTGCCGCCCGACAGAACACTGAGCCCGCTACGTGGCTCGATTACGCCGATCCTGCGGTGGCTCCAATACGCCGATCATCGAGTGGCCCGATTGCGCCGATCATGACTGGCTCGATTGTGGCGATCATCCGGTGGCTCGATTACGCCGATCCCGAAATGGCTCGAATATGCCGGTCAGTGACAACTTGCCCAGTCATCGAGGTCAGGGGTGTGCGACAACGCCCGGCATCACAGATCATGAACGGCTCCAAAGTTAACAGCCGCTGTCTTCGTTTACAAGCTGCAGTGAACTTCATTACAGTCGCCTGTACGACGCGCTGTACAGGACGCTGCTGTCGCGGTCGCTGGTTCACGGCGACGAGACGACGCTTCAGGTGCTCAATGAACCCGCCGGGCGGCGCAGAGCAAAAGCTATGCATGGGTCTATCGCAGCGCGGAGGATTGTGCCGAATCGGTCGTGCTGTTTGAGTACCAGCCCGGGCGCTGGCCAGACGCATCCGCAAAGTTCCTGGGCGACTACAGCGGTATGTTGATGAGCGACGGGTACAGCGCCTGGAGAACACTGAAAAAAGCGACGCACTTCGGCTGCATGGCGCACGCGCGCCGGCTGTTCGTCAAGGCGGACAAGGCAGCGCAGAAGAAAGGGGATGACGGAAAACCGAAGGCGCCGAACGCTCGCGTGGCAAGAGCACTCGAATACTTCCAGGTCCTGTACCGTGTCGAGGCGCTGACCAAAGGCGACCTGCCTGCCGGACAGACCCGTGCTGATTACGCATAGCGCCTGAGGCAGGTGCACAGCGTGCCGGTGCTCGAGGCGTTCAAGGCATGGCTCGATGAACTGGCACCGAAGGTGGTGCCGCAAAGCCTGCTGGGCAAGGCCATCGCCTATACCCGAAACCAGTGGGAATACCTGGGTCGCTACGTCACTGATGGCCGTGCCCCGATTGACAACCACGTCTGTGAGCGGGACATCAGGCCATTTGCGACATCGAGAAAATCGTGGCTGTTCAGCGATACGGTTGACGGTGCGAAAGCCAGTGCTACGATCTACAGTCTCGTACTGACGTGCCGGGCCCGCGGGGTCGAACGGCCCGTATTGCCCGTCGCGGCGTGGAAAGGAAGGAGCGGCTCGGGCGGCATCGCTGGGTGGTCGAGCGCACGCATGCATGGTTTGCCGGTTTCGGCAAACTACGCATTCGTTTCGACCGGCGTCTCGACATTCATAGTGCTTTGCTTTCCTTGGCCGCTGCCGTTATCTGCTCGTGCTTCGTTGATGACTTGTGTTAGCGGCTCTTACTGCTGCGCCGCCCTCAGGAAATTCATGCATCGATGCAACAACCTGGAAATTAATGTCGCGATTAACACGCAAAATGGAATGAACGCCTCCCGCCGGAGATGGCGGTGGAAACAAAGAAGGACGGCGGATTCTCATCTGGCGGATCATGAGGGTTCATAGGCCAAACCAACCGGAGGCTTCAAATGAAACTCACGCCA
>NZ_JBFRCK010000112.1:0-5204 GCF_040965775.1 Paraburkholderia sp. BR10954 | reverse complement strand
CGAGCACGGACGCGGTGAACGGCTCGCAGCTGTACGCCACGAACCAGCAGGTGGACCAGCTGAGCGAGGACATCAGGAATGGTGCCGGCGGCGGGACGGACGCGCTCGCGGTGCATTACGACGATGCGTCGAAGGGCACGGTCACGCTGGGCGGTGATACGTACAACAGCACGACGCATACGGGCGGCACGCGCATCACGAATGTGGCGGAAGGCGTGAACCCGGGCGATGCGGTGAACATGGCGCAGCTGACCGAGACCAACACCAACGTGACGAACCTGGGTGACCAGGTGACGAACGTGTACGAGAAGGGCACGAAGTACTTCCACGCGAACTCGACCGGGGCGGATTCGTCGGCGCTGGGTGAGGACTCGGTAGCGATCGGTATGGGTGCGGTGTCGAACAACGCGGGTGATGTTGCACTGGGCGCAGGCTCGGTGACGGCAGCCGCGGTGGGCACGGCGGGTGCGAGCATCGGCGGAACGGATTACGCGTTCGCCGGAGCGAACCCGGCGAGCACGGTGAGCGTGGGCAGCGAGGGTAACGAGCGCACGATCACGAACGTGGCCGCGGGTCGCCTGAGCGCGACGAGCACGGACGCGGTGAACGGCTCGCAGCTGTACGCCACGAACCAGGCACTGGACCAGATCGGTAGCAACATCACGAATCTGGATCAAGGCGCGGTCAAGTACGACATCAACACCGATGGCACGGTGAACTACAACAGCGTGACGCTGGGTGGTGGCCGGTCGTCTGGCCCCGTTGTGTTGACCAACGTTGCCAATGGATCGTCAACTTACGACGCCGTGAACTACGGCCAGTTGGAAGCGCTGCAGACCCAGGTGACCAATGTCAACAACCGGGTCACCAACCTCGAGAACAACGGTGGCTCGGGGGGCAGCGGCGGTTCGGGTAGCAATCCGTACTTCAACGCAACGGATACCTCTTCGGATGATGGTGCTGTTGTCAACGCTGCGTCGCCGGGCGCAGGTGCGGGCAGTACTACGGCTGGTTCCGGTGCGGTGGCTACGGGCGACAACGGTACAGCAGTCGGTTCGAACGCCAACGCAGCAGATAGCGCAGTGGCAATGGGCGCAGGCGCCGCGGCATCTGCTGGTGCGGTTGCGGTCGGTCAGGGCGCACAAGCCACGGCTTCCAACTCGGTTGCCTTGGGTCAGGGTTCGGTTGCCGATCGGGAGAACACGGTTTCGGTAGGCTCCGCTACGAAACAGCGTCAGGTCACCAATGTCGCGGCTGGCTCGCAGGCAACCGATGCCGTCAACGTTTCGCAGCTCAAGACCGCGGTTGAGGGTCTGGGCGGCGGAGCCAGCATCGATTCGACGACCGGTGCGGTGACCGGCCCGTCGTATCAGCTGTCGGGTGGCACGTACTCGAACGTAGGCGATGCCCTGTCGGGTCTCGACGACCGAATGAACGCTGCAGACCAGGCGATCAGCGATGTGGCCAAGGGCGCTTACTCGGGTATTGCCGCAGCCACTGCGCTGACGATGATCCCGGACGTCGATAAGGACAAGACGCTGGCGATCGGTATCGGTGGCGGGACCTATAAGGGCTATCAGGCTGTCGCGATCGGTGGTACGGCTCGCATCACGCAAAACATCAAGATGAAAGCGGGTGTTGGCATTTCAAGCGGCGGTACGACTGTCGGAGTGGGTGCCTCGTACCAGTGGTAACCGTTTAGTAGGAGAGGGGGTACGCCCCCTCTCGTATGCGTCGAGTTCTTTAATCTTTTCTGCTTTCGCTTCAAGCGAATCTACAAATATGAAAAAGCACAATTTAATTTATCCACGCCTGGCATTGCTGGGCTCAGTATTGGGGCTTGTGGCGGCATGTACGACGCAATCGGGCCCGACCTACAACGCACATGCAATTGTTGCTCCAGACCAGAAAGCGCCGACTTATCGCGTCGAATGCAGCGGTCTGCTCGAAAGTTCGCAAACCTGTTTCAAGGTGGCGGCCGAGATTTGCAAGGACAAGCCGGTCACGCTGGTGGAGGCGGTCGATGGAGTTAGGTCTGGTGTCAATACAAAGAATCCGCGCGAGATTACTTTTATGTGTGGTAAGCCGGTTGAGGCTCAAGCCGCCCTCGCCCCCACCCTTGTGCCAGCACCCCAGCTTCAACCTCAACCGAAACCTGAGCCTCGAGCTCAGTCTCAGGAGCGGCGCCAGATGCTGTTGCAAGGCGATGCGAATTTCGCCACGGATAGCGCTGTATTGAGTAGTGCGGCAAAAGCGAGCCTCGATAATTTCTTGCGTGTGAATGAGGGTATCAACTTCCGGCGTGTGACGATAATTGGTTACACGGATTCGACCGGCACACGGGCCCACAACCAGAAATTGTCGGAAGCGCGTGCCCAATCGGTCCTGAAATATCTGCGTAACCGTGGGTTGATGGCGCAGAGTTTCGTCGCCGAGGGCGCGGCCGCGGACGACCCGGTTGCCTCGAATGCGACGGCTGAAGGCCGCGCGCTTAATCGTCGCGTAGAGGTGCGCATCGTAGCGTCCGGAAATATCTCCTGAACGTCCGCATACAGTCTCTAACGCCGTTCGATCAAGTCCAAGTTTCAGGTATCGAATCGGTATAGCGAATCGGATTGAATTTGACGGCCATGGCGCCAATGTGCCCGGGTCGTTTCTTTTGCGTGCCTCGCATTGACGCAGTCCTGCGGGAGCATATCCCGCCCCAAGCCGGCTACTACACACGAAGCAAAGCGGAACCGCAGCGATTGCGCGCTCCCCCTCATGGCCGGAGGCTTTCAATGAGATGGATTTGCGATGTTGTCGGTGTAGTGCGCACGAACGTCGCGGCGACGTTTGCTTGACCTGTTGACTGGCAGGATGGCTGCGCCGCCGTTCGGACCGAAGGGTGCGGGCCCTGTTAACGCGGCCGACTTTTGAACGGAGACAAATTATGCGTTGTTATGGGCAGCGTGAAGAACCATTACGCACTTACAACGATGATCGGCGGCACATACAACGAGAAACATATCCGGCGAAATTGGGGGGAAGTGCTGGGTGTGAGCTGACGGGTGACTGGTGACTGCGTCAGGAGGATTGAACGACAGGTGAGCGTGGGTGGACATGCTGGGGCCAGCGGTACGGCCATCGATGAAACGGAGCAACGACAGTCCCACGGTGCCAGGCTCGACCCGCGGTGCTGACGCAGTCGCCAGGCAGTAAACACACGCAACATGACCGGGACACGCGGATTTCCCTTGATGGTCCGCGCGCCATATCCCGACGGATCGTGCCCATACGGGACGTACACGCGGACCTGAAATCCCGTCACACGCAAACATACCCGATCGGTCAAGGTTTACCTCGCCGTGAAAGTCAGGGAGCCCGGTGTGGTCCCGCAGGCACGGGGCCGGAATGAACCTCCGCGTAGGTCTTCGACTGTTGTCACGTCACTGATTCATCACCTCAATAGTCCCTCAAAATTTGGGACTTGTCCTGGTTTGGGCTATGTCCAATCGGACTCAGCCTATACGGAAATGTTGTTCAATTTTTTAAGATATGTCCATCGATTGATCAACTTGATGCGGCAGGAAATGAACCGGGCATTCGATTGATTTTCCAGTTTGTGCTTGAGATTTCAGCCGACCTTCAAGACCGCGATGATCGCCAAAGCGTTCGGAAAACTAATTAATGGGTTTCGTTAACTTTCGAAAGGATGATGTCATGAACAAGTCGTATATCAGCGTCTGGAATGAAGCACTTGGTTCGTGGGTAGCAGCCTCCGAACTTGCCCCCGCACGAGGTAAATCGAGTCGGGCGTCGGCGGTCAAGATAATTGCTCTGGCTGCGTTCGTCGTGGCGGCACAGGCCGGTCATGCGAGCACTATCGCGGTGGGCGGCGTGGCGTGTGGCACTGGTGGCAATGGACCTGACGGCACGTCCTACGCATATAAGCCCATGGTCGACGGTGACGGAAACTGGTCGACGGTGGCGGGGTGTGGGGCCAATGCAAACAATGTCACGGCTGCAACGTTGTACGGGGCGAACACGACTGTGACCGGGAACTGGGGCACGGCTTTGGGCTTTGGTAGCGTCGCCGGGACCCTGGCGACGGCTGTAGGTGTCCAGGCGAAGGCGTCCGGTCTAGGCAGCAATGCGTTTGGCTACAACGCTGAAGCAGCGGGGATCGGTTCACTTGCAATGGGTACGGACGCGAGTGCAACGGAGGTGGATTCGGTAGCGCTGGGCGCAGGCTCGGTGACGGCAGCCGCGGTGGGCACGGCGGGTGCGACGATCGGCGGAACGGATTACGCGTTCGCCGGTGCGAACCCGGCGAGCACGGTGAGCGTGGGTAGCGTGGGTAACGAGCGCACGATCACGAACGTGGCCGCGGGTCGCCTGAGCGCGACGAGCACGGACGCAGTGAACGGCTCGCAGCTGTATGCGACGAATCAGGGTGTGACGCAGAACGCCGCGAACATCGCGGGTCTGGATGGTCGTGTGACGCAGAACGCGACGGCTATCGGCAGCATGGATACGCGCATCACGCAGAACGAGACGAACATCACGAGCATCGACGGTCGCGTGACGAACATCGAGGGTTCGGTGCAGAACATCGCGAACGACCTGAGCAGCGGCGTGGCGGGTCTGGTGCAGCAGGACGCAAGCACCCGCACCATCACGGTGGCGAAAGACATGGACGGCACGGTGGTGAACGTGGCGGGCACGGCAGGCGACCGCAGGGTGACGGGCGTGGCCGCAGGCGCGGTGAACGCATCGAGCGTGGACGCGATCAACGGCAGCCAGCTGAACAACACGTTATCGAGCACGGCCCGGGCGCTGGGCGGTGGTTCGATCGTCAATGCGGATGGCTCGATCAGCGCACCGTACTACAGCGTCGGTGGCACGACGGTGCGTAGCGTAGGCGAGGCCGTCACCAACCTCGATGGTCGCACGACGCAGAACACGAACGACATCGCGCAAAACGCGAGCAACATCACGAACGTGCAGAACCAGCTTGCCGACGGTGGCGTGGGTCTGGTGCAGCAGGACGCAGGTACGAACGCGATCACGGTGGCGAAGGACAAGGCCGGCGCGATGGTGGACTTCACGGGTACGGACGGCGTTCGCACGCTGTCGGGCGTGAAGGACGGCGCGCTGTCGGCGGCGAGCAGCGAAGCGGTGAACGGCTCGCAGCTGTATGCGACGAACCAGGGTGTGGCGCA
>NZ_JBFRCK010000111.1:0-5408 GCF_040965775.1 Paraburkholderia sp. BR10954 | reverse complement strand
TTTCGAGAGGAAACGTGGCTACCCTCTCTCCTGAAAGGGTCGGTTGAGGGCTGCATCTCAACTCTAGACCCTGGCCGCCCCCTTTCTGGGGCGGCCAGGAGGCCTTTCAATGATGATCAACTTGTCGAGACGGGGGGCGTGTTGCTTCACGCGATGAAGTTATTCCGGGCCAATTGTCAGCGACGAATCGTTTTGCGATGGAGGCTGGCGCTGCGTATCCGGGTCGCCAGTTCCCTCACTCGATTTGTCGCTGCGCTTTCACGCGGCGTTGCAGGGGGGCGCAGTTGACCGCCAGAAACAAGGTAGAAGCCATCGCGGAGATCATGTTGCAGACGAAGCGTTCTCCCGTCGCTCGTCCAACTGGCGTTTGCGTCTTGAATGCGACACGCTCGTGCCGCTGATGTCATAGGGCGTGCTGGTAATTTTGAAGGGTTCTTGATCTGCCCAAGACGTGTGGAAACCCATTGCTAGGGCAGGCTTGAGAATGTTGCGGTCTTCGGGCTTTGAAAAAGTCTGATCTCAGTCATATGCTACTAAGGCATCTGCTTGTATCCTGTGCTTGCAGCGAGCGATTATTCTTGCTCTGCTCGCTGCGAAGTTTTTTGGGCGGACCGTCAGAATTCCTGATAGACCTGACGTTTTTTGCCGGATTTCCGATGGAATGCGAGAGGAGAATCAGCTTCGAGCTGGGCGTTATCGACATATCATGCCTCCGCCGGTGACCACCTGATCCGGACCGTCACGCTTTTACGATGGGCGGTTCCGCAATGCGGCAACTTTCACAAGTTCAAAATGCAAGACTGCTCCCTTGCATTCTATTCCCTGACCGCCAGAGCAGTTGTTCGGACGCTTCGGTTTCAGCAAAGGCGTGTTGCGGCGCTTTTCGCAGGTGTGAGGTTCCGACCGCAAGGACGCAATTGGTGAATATGGGATGACGATTGTTGCGGCCTGAGTGCCGGGCACGATCACAGCCTGTTCGGCGAGCGCCTGAACGATCTCGGCCGCAAGACTTTTTCCCATGCGCGACGCGGCGTTTGGTGAGGCGGTTGGCGGGTTTTTTTTCACTCGTATCGGCGCTCGGTGGGCGACGACTATCGCTGCAGGACGATCAAGGCGTGGCCCAGACCCCGATGCAGTACGGGATGGATCTGGGTAAGCAGGCCGCGAATACTGTTGCTGGTCCGCGTGATTTGTGCGGCGAGGTCATCGTCAAAGCCGCACAACATGGTGAGTTCGGCGATTGGTTCGTCGGCCAGTCGAAGCGTGCGCAGCGTGTGCGGCATGGAACGCGCGGCTTCAGCAATGACGGCGGCATCGCGGGCAGTGGTCTTGGCTTCGCGTGCATGCAGATCGGCGATGCGGCGCATGGCCAGACCCGGCAAATAGGCGACTAGAACACCTCCATCGCACGCAACTGCCACGGGCAGCGCGCCAATCGTGGCAGGCCGATCGACAACAACCAGAAGTTGGCCGTGCGCCTTGAGTTCCGTAATGAGCGCGCGCGGTTTGGCTTCATCGACGCCCCCTGATAATGACTGCGACTGGGGGCGAGAATTATGCCGAGCCTGGTTGGACAAACCCCCGATTGTCGGGACATGAAGAAAATAACGGGGTGAACCTGCTGCTAACCGGCAGCGCACTGACGATGACCAATGGCTTGGCGTCGGCGGGGCAATGTGGGTGTACGCATGATTGAACGCATTAGCATGGGATTTTATCTTCTTCGCCATGCCCGAAACCCGTGACAGAAGTCTCGAAGACGTCGGAACGGGTGCGGAAAGGCGAGACGTTCGCACTACAGCCGGCGTTGCGCGAAGACTTGCGCGCCACAGTAATCATCTTGGGGGAAAGCAATGATCGACATCGCATCCAGCGACGCGCTGGAAAACTATTTGATGATTTGTGACTGCGACGGCGTGCTCGTGGACAGCGATGCCATTGCCGAAAGCATTATTGTGGAGCGACTGGAAGCGCTATGGCAGCAAACTGGCGTGCAGCGGGTCGTGCGTCCGCTGCTCGGACTGCGCACAGAGGCGCTGGTGGCCCGCACGGCCGCCGCACTGGGCAGGACAATCGACGAAGCTCAGGCTGCCTCAATCGACGCGGAAGTTGTACGCGCCGCGGTGCAAGCGCCGATGACCGCGGAGATAGACGAAGTGCTTGCCGCGATTTCCTTGCGTAAAGCTGTAGCGAGCAACAGTTTCGCGGACTACGTCAGGCGTGTACTCGATCGAACGGGACTCGTCAAGTTTTTCGGGGAGCGGGTCTTCACAGCTGACATGGTGTCGAATCCGAAGCCGGCGCCCGACGTGTACCTTGCTGCCGCCCGTCGTTTGCGCGTGGCGCCTGAACGTTGCGTTGTGGTGGAAGACAGCGTGACGGGAGCCAAGGCGGCGGTTGCCGCCGGCATGACCGTGCTCGGCTTTGCCGGTGGAGCGCACGCACCGGACGAACGGGCAAAGAACCTTCGTAACGTCGGGGTGAACGCGGTGTTCTACAGCATGCGGGAGCTTCCGTTGCTGGTCCAAAGCTGGACGCAGGACCAGCTTGCTCGCGACGGGGAATGAAACGCGGCAGCGAGAAGAGACTTTCTCGGCTGCAGCTCGATCTGACAGAATACCTTTATCAGCCGACAATGAAACAGCAACTCCTGTCTAACGCCACTCTCGGTCAATTGAATGACCGCGTGGCAGTTCCCGCCTACGACCGCAACCGGCTCACAGCGGGTATCGCGCATATCGGCGTTGGCAATTTTCACCGTGTGCATCAGGCGCTTTATGTGGATCGGTGCCTGCATTTACCGGGACACGAGGCGTGGGCCATCTGCGGTATTGGTCTCGGCAGTAGTACGTCCGCCCTGGCAAAGGTTCGGGCTTTGCACGCGCAGGACTGCCTCTATACGGTAACCGAGTTCGACTCGGATGGCAGTGCGAGCACGCGAGTCATTGGCGCGATGATCGATTATCTGCACGCGCCTGCCGATCCGGAAGCCGTGTTGCGCGAACTGGCCGGTCCGGCGATCCGCATTGTCTCGTTGACCATCACAGAGGGCGGCTATAACTTCGACGAAGCGACGGGCGAGTTCAAGTTTCACGAGCCCGATGTCGCGCACGATCTGGCGGGAGCACCGCCGCGCACGGCGTTTGGGTTTATCGTCGAAGCGCTGCGGCGCCGTCGCGAAGCGAACGTCCCTGCCTTTACGGTGATGTCCTGTGACAATCTGCGGCAAAGCGGCAATACAGTCCGGCGCGCGGTTTTGAGTTTCGCGCAGGCGGTCGACCCGGGACTTGCGGACTGGATCGCGGACAATGCCACTTTTCCCAACGGCATGGTCGACCGCATCGCGCCGCAGGTTACCCCCGAAGTTCGTGCGAAGGTCGCCATCATGTCGGGCATCGACGACGCGACGCCCGTTGTCGCGGAGACGTTCACGCAATGGGTGATCGAGGATCGCTTTAGTAATGGGCGTCCCGCATTCGACGCCGTGGGTGTCGAAGTGAAGAGCGACGTTTCGGCCTACGAGGCGATGAAAGGGCGCATGCTGAACGCGTCCCACATGCTGCTTGCGTATCCGGCAATATTGCTCGGCTATCGTTTCGTTCACGAAGCAATGAGCGATCCGGATATCGCTGCGCTTTTACGAGCGTTTTTTCAGCATGATGTCAGCCCGATTCTCGAGCTGCCTCCGGGCGTTTCATCTGAAATATACGAAGAGAAAGTGCTCGAGCGATTCGGCAACCCGGCTGTCGCCGATCAACTTCTTCGCGTTGCCCACGACGGCGCGGCCAAGATCCCTGTGTTTCACGCAAAGACGATCGACACGTTGGTCCACGACAAACGCGACATGAGACGCGAAGCGTTGCTGCTAGCCTGCTTTCAGGAGTATCTGAGGGGCGTTGACGATCGCGGTGAAATTTTCACGGTGGACGAGAAGAAACTCACTGCGGCGGACTGGGAATTGCATAAAAGCAGCGACCCTCTTGCTGTGCTGAACATGTCTTCGTTCTCGTCACTGCGCCTCGCAGAGAAAAGGGCCTTCGTCGAGCCTTTCTGCCTGCTGCAGGGCATCGTGTCACGGGGGGATACGCGCATGGCGCTTCGTGAGGCACGATGAGCGTATTTTTAGCCATTGTCAAATTGCCAAATCGGTCGCGCAGATCCCTGCCGTCCTTTTACCGTTGCTGCGCGAGCACCGCTTATCTCGCTGCTATCCGCATACGCCCGTCCCGGAAAACAACCAGAGAGACCTTGCCGACTACTGCAGGCCCCCATGAAGGAACGGCCGGGCACCGGTCCAGTTCGCGACTTGATGCCGCGATGGCCATCTTGATCATGACGTTCAGTATTTCAGTGCGGCCGACCGTTTCGAACTGCTCTACGTGTCGCGCCTGCGCCGGCAAATTCCCGCTGGTTGCAGTGCGACGATTTCTAGTGAACTCCAGCAAAACACGATGGATCGTATCAGCGGACATACGTTTTTCCGGCGGTTTTTGCAGCGAGACAGTGCTGTTATCGATCTGGGCGCGAACAGCGGTACGTTTTCCCGGCTGATGTCGGAGGAATACGAATGCGTATGTTACGCGGTCGAGCCGAATCCCGACTGTTTTGCGCGGCTCGACGGCATGGCGTGCGTGAAGCCCTTCAACCTCGCGATTGCCGATCGTGCAGGGACGATGAGCTTCTTCGTGGCGGCGAATTCGGAGGCATCGTCGTTCGTTCGCACCAGCGAGAACAATCGCGAGATCCAGGTGTCCGCTGTGCGGCTCGACGTGTTCACGCAGCAGCAGGGAATCGCGCAAATCGATTTGCTGAAGGTCGACATCGAAGGCGCCGAGGTGCCGTTGCTTGATTCACTGCCGGACGCGTTCCTGCGTAACATTCGCCAGATCGCGTTCGAATTCCCTGATTTTTGTGGCCTTGTGGAGAAGAGGGATGTCGCCCGGCTTGAGCCGCGGCTTGAACCGCAGGGATTCCGGTCGATCAATTTCTCGAAGGAATCGCACGGGCACGAAGATCATCTGTCCGTAAACCGGGCGCGGTGTCCGCTCGGCTACGTCGAGTATGCGACCACGAGGTATGTGACGAAGTACCTGTTGTGCGTGGGCCGCATCATCGACCGCTGGAGGCGCGGTGGCAGTAAGTAGTCGGACCTGAACATTCCGGAGAGCCTTTTGCAGCAAGGGTTTGAAGCGGAAAGTTGTTGATGCATTTGCAGGAACCTGGCAGATTAGGGGTTGTTTCCTGCATTATGTCGAGGTCTTGATGGGTCCGAAGACAGCGATGAGCGAAGGCGATTTGTTCCGGCATCCTCTGCGCGAGCAGATCAACCTGAAGCATCCTTTGGTGCGTCTGGCCGATCTGATCAACTGGGATCAACTGGATGCGTCGATGAGCGCGAGCTTTGTCTC
>NZ_JBFRCK010000110.1:0-5409 GCF_040965775.1 Paraburkholderia sp. BR10954 | reverse complement strand
TCCGTGTACTCCAGTGCGTCGCTCCTTTGGGTACGGACTCCAGCGTCTTCGCGATAACGGCATCGACACGTGCGTCGTCGATCGATCTGGGTGCGCCCGGACGCGGCGCGTCAAGCAGGCCATCCAGCCGATGCATCACGTAGCGCACACGCCACTTCGAAACAGTTTGCTGGGTGACCCGCAGTTTCGCCGCGACCGTCCTGTTGTCGGTGCCCTCGGCGCAGGCCAGCACGATCCGCGCTCGCAATGCCAACGCCTGCGCCGTCTTGCGGCGCATCGTCAGGGCCGTGAGCTACTCGCGTTCCGCTTCGCTCAACACGAGCTCTGCTTTGGGTCTTCCGCTCATTGCCGCCTCTTCGTGTCCGTCGCATTGACCACACGGTACTACAGGCAGCAAATTGTTCAACGAATTTCTAACTCATCACACTAGGTGTCCACGTGGACACCTGCGCACTGACACTGATGACAGAGAACAAGGACCTCAAGAGACCGCTGGTGATTGGCGAGAAACGCGACGACCGACACACAAAGCCGCTCGCGACGAACTGTTCAAGTTGTGACGGAGATCCAGCGTGTCGATCAGGTGAATCGGTTGTGATCATCCGCGTCACTGTGGACTTACAACTGCCCGCGCCGTTCGCAGATCGCATTGATCCGCATGATCGCGAACTGCTCCCTGGCACCAGGCATATTTTGCAGTATGCACTCGTAGTACGCCTTCTCGCGCGGCAGCAACATTTCGCTGTTCCGATACAGTGCGTAGCATGAGCGCTGGATATAGTTTGATGCAACCTGACTGCGGGCGTCGCGCAAACCGACGAGCATGCAGTCGTCATAGGATGACGGCCCATCAGCGAACGCTGGATGCATAATTAGCAGGCCCAGCAGGCCAAATACCGTCCGCAGGGTACATGTCCGTGTGACACTCTTGAGCATGAGCTTCTTCTCTACTGTGTGAGTTTGCTCGGCGTGGACACCGGCCCCGCCCTGGTGGCAGTTTATCAAATGGCGCTGATCCGGATTTACGTCATGCTCCACGGCATTAGCGCTGCATAGTCGTCAGCGGTGCTCGCCAAAGGCAACTTCGCGAACAGCCAGACGAGGTACCGATACGGATCGATACCGTTGGCTTTTGCCGACTGGACAAGCGAGTAGAGATTCGCGCTCGCGTTTGCACGAGCAACCGTATCGGCAAACAGGAAGCCCTTGCGTGCAACGACGAACGGCCTGATCTCATTTTCACAGGCGTTGTTCGAGATTGGATAGTCGCCGTTCTCAATGTAGCAGCTCAGCTTGTGCTACTGTCGATTCAGATATTGCAGCGCTTTGCCCAGCATGCTGCCCGGCACGACGGCAGGCAGATGCTCAATCAACAGTTGCTCGATGACGGCGAGCACGCGGGCGCTATAACGGCGGCGTAATCGCAGCCGACGAGCGGCGTTCCACTCCGCACTTCGCGCCTCAGCCGCGAACAGCTTGCCGATGAGGGTGATGAAGCGCGTTGACAGCAGATCCGGAGTGCGAGTGGCTTTTGAGGTTCGGCCGGGATTCGTAAAATTTTCGCCAAAATGGCCTTAAGCGGCTGATTCAAAATAGGGATCGATGCTTGGGTCGAGGGGTGCCGCCCTCCGCTGGAGATCCAGCAAATAGGAGCCGAGCCGGTTGATGTGCTCGCGTCGATACGGCGAGAGCGCCTGCAATACGTCGGCATCGATCGGCAGGCCCTTGTCCTGCAGTGCCTTCAGTTTGCGCGACATCCACTGCACGTTGTACAAGACGACCATGTTCGCGACGAGCAGGTTGTACTTGATAACTTTGCGCTGTTCGTGCCGGATATTTTCGGCAATCACTTCGCCGCCGAACATGAGCCACTTCGCGAAGTCGTTGAACTGCTCGCTCTTGTTCGTCGCCGCGTGGATGGTCTGACGCATTTCCGGATCGTCGATGTAGCGAAGCAGGAACATCGTGCGAATCACACGGCCGAGTTCGCGAAAGGCGCAGTACAGCTTATTCTTGACGCTCTCGGAGCCGAGGCGACGCAGAATCGTTGACGGCGTCATCCGTCCCGCCTTGATCGACACCGCAACGCGCAGCATGTCGGGGCAATGCCGCTCGATCAGCCCCCAGTCGATACTGGCCCGAAACAGCGATTCGATGTTCTTGTAGCGCCGGCGCCGGTCGGCCTTGTAGAACACAAGTTCCTTGATGTCGCGAATACGCGGCATCAGATTGATCCCGAGCAGATGCACGAGCGCGAACACCGGCGCGCTCTGCGCGTGCGTGTCTCCATGCACGGTGTCGGGCTGCGCGTCGGAGGCGTTTTTGATCAGGCCGTCGAGGATGTACACCGCTTCGTGCACGCCGCACGGGATGAAGTGGCTGAACAGCGCGATGTACATGTCGGACACGTGGTAGTAGCCGATCCCGCCATAGCCGCCGTACCGGATGTGGTATTCCGACAGTAGGTTTTGCTCGTACAGATTCCACTTCGTGCCGTCCGCCGACACCCGCTTTCCCGACCCCCAGAATTTCGGCAGCGCGAATTGGTTGTATGCATTGATCACCCTGACGATCGCCTTGTCGAGCCGTTCTTCGGTGACGTGCTTCAGGTTCAGCCACGCGACCTGCTTGCGGCTCAGATTCTTGACTGAGCGTGCAGTCTGCGTCGGCTCGAGGTTACAGCCGTAGCAGAACAGCGTTGTGATGAAGCGTTTGCGCGGGTCGTCGAGCTTCGCCTCGAATCCCGAGAGCGGACCGAAGAGCCGGTGCAGATCAAGCCATTGCTCGGTTTCGGTGAGGAGATCCAGGATGCTAACCGGCCGCATCGAGGCGGTTACCGCCTGGGGGGATCGGGTTTCTTGTCGAGCCGGTGGAGGATAAGGCCTTGCGCGCCGATCTCGACGTGGTCGTTTTCCGGGAAGCTCGCGTCGACCTTGTCAGCCAACGCGCCGAGTTCATCCTTCAGTTTCTGGACGAAGGCCCGGCTGTCGACCGGGAAGTCGACGAGTTCGCTGTAGCGTGGCAATTCCTCGCGGAATTCGTCCCACGACACCTGGTGTTCGCGCGGGTCGTCATATTGATCGCTGCCCTCGACAAAGAGGTCGCCGGAATTGAGTTCCCGCATAACCTAGCTGGACACGCAGAGCTCGAAGTACTTCCGGTGCAGCAGGCGTGCCGATCGGCCGTCCTGCAACACGCATCGCTCCCACTTCTCCGGGAGCCATTCGAGTGGCAATTGTGCGAGATCGGCATCGCTGAGCAGCAGATATTCACGTCGCGACGACCGGAGCTGCTTGATCCATGCGAGGGCCCGAAGCAATGCGTCGTCTTGCGAGCTGGACTTCAGTGACAGTTGCTCGGCGCATTGGAACAACAACGACCGCAGGTTTTTGTACGGCGCAAGCAGGAACGGAAAGATATGATTGCCGGCTTGCGCGATATGCTCGTTGCAGCGGATCAGGACGGCATCGGGATCGTCGTTTAATGCGGCACGCATCTGCGCGATGCGCATGGCTGCAGGCGTTTCGTCATCCTGCAGCACGTTCAGGACGTCGCGAAACTGGCTGACGAGCGACTGCAACTGATCGGCATGTGCGAGCTGGTTCTGCTGAAGTCGAAGCTTGGCAGTGTGCTCGAGGTTGCGTACGGTCTTGATGAAAATCTCGGCGACGTCGTCGAGTGCTTTCTGGCGTTGCGCGAGCATAAACAGCAGCGCGAGCGTGTAGCGTTTGGCGGGTTTGAGCGCCCGCATTTCGTGCACGTCGAGCGCACGCGCCTCTGTGACGAACTGCATCCGCTTCGGGACCGAGACCATGTTCGGCACGGGCGGCAAGCCGTCCGCCAACGCGTTCATGGCCTGAATGTGCTCGAGGAAACTCGCAATTTCACGCGGTCCTAGCCGCTTCGGTTCGCGCTTGAGCTCGTCCCACTGCGTTCGGCCGCACCGGACCAGAAACAGCGCGTCGACGCGGGCCTTCAACTCATCATCGAGAGAGTCGACGAAGGCACCATAAATCGACTCATGGAGCTGGCTGCGGGCCTGGCTGGCGATTCGGGTGAGCGTCGCGAAGGGCGGCAGTTCGTAGCGGCGCCGGACCAACTCTTCCAGCATCACGTTGACGATATCGGGCAATTCCGCGTTGGTCCGGGCGGTATTAGCCTCTAATTCAGCCAGCCATGCGTGGACTGCGCTGTCGAGGGGGAGAATCCGGACGAACTCGCGAAGGATTTTCTGGTGCCGGGATTTGCTGCCTGATCGGTCGTAGCGCGCGAGGGCCGCGCGCGGTAGCGGACGAACGCCGAGCACGGCACACACGTGTTCGATGATGGCAGGTGGCACGTCCGAGATCACCGGCATGTACCCGAGGCGCTGCAGCAGCTTCAATTGCGCGAGGATCAGTACACGCGTCGGCGCCTGGCGGAAATGACCAAAGACGAAGCGGATCTCTGCTGCGCTGGGTGTGTAGACCTTCCGCAATTCCGCCTCTTCCAGCTCTGCTGGGAGTACCGGGTACGCGGGTTCATGAATTTTGGTCATTGACGCAGCCCGTTCCTGGTAGTCCCCGCGGTGACGGCGGATTAGCGTTTCGGCAGATTGAGGCGGCCCGACAACACCGCCGCGGCGAGGTTAGCATCGCTCATGCCCATGATCCGGTTGATGGAGCCCTGAGATAGTTCGTCGACCAGCGCGAGAATCTGGTCCTGCAGGGTCGACAACTGATCAGCCCGCGCCGTCAGATGCGCGGGCATGTCGCGCTGTTCGGGCGAGCATTGCGTCGTCTGGCACGTGGGGATGTGGGCGACACGACTCCAGCTTGGCATGAAGCGACTGCGCTTCGTCCAACTGTCCGCCGAACAGGTCGAAGACGATCAGCAAATAGCTGACCGGTCGCCAGACCGGCGTTCATGGTTCGTTCTGGTTCATTGAGCAGACCTCCAGACGGAGCCGATGAGATCGACGGAAATCGGTTTGCGGCGTCACGACGCCTCGGGAGAACGATTGTAGCGCCGCTTCGAGTTCATCGGCCCGACGATCGTTCGGCTGGATCGCTTCGATCTGGCATGATAGGCGGGCCGAAATTCAGTCACGAGTGAACAAGATGGAAAGCAGGAAGCGTTCTTCGCAACGAACGGGCCGATCAGGCCTGACGAGAGGGCACTGTCACGTTGGCGAGGTAGTCACGTAAGATGTCACGATGAAGAAAAGAAAATCGCTTTATCATGGCCACCGGTTCCCGGCGGCAATCATTCGTCTCGCGGTTCGGTGGTAGTTGCGGTTCCAACTTGGCCTGCGTGATATTGAAGAACTGCTGTTCGAGCGCGGTGTCGTTGTCAGTTACGAGACGATCCGCCGCTGGTGCGACAAATTCGGCGCGGGCTTCGCACATCGCGTCAAAGCTGCTCGCCGCA
>NZ_JBFRCK010000109.1:0-5772 GCF_040965775.1 Paraburkholderia sp. BR10954 | reverse complement strand
AGGTCAGCGCGCGAGCAATGCCGCCCAGCCAGTCCTCCATCGTCTCGGCCGGCGTCGCACATGCGAACGTGTAACTCGATGCGCCCATAGCCGCTACGAAGATGTGCGCGCGGCGTCCAGTCGTCAGCGGCAACGTGGGGCCGGCGAAGTCGACAAACAGCTTCTCGCCGGCGCGGTGAATCTGACGCATCGAGCGCTTCAGGCGTTTCGTGAACGCCTTGTAGTGCCCACAGAACTGCGTATAGCGGTAGGTCTGCCGGTCCGCGAACTCAGCCTGGTATTCCTCCCACAGCAAGGTCAGCGTCATGCCCTTGCGACGTAGCTCCTGATGGATGCGCCCGTAGTCGGGCTGGGCGTAGGCTGCGGGCCCCGTTGGCTTGCCGAGAAGCCGCCGCTCGAGCTCGCCTTCGTCCATGTCACAGGCACTTGCCCAGTCCAGCCCGGCGGCGCCAGCCAGTCCGACGTACTTCGTGACCACGCCCTTGGAAATGCCCAGCGACGCGGCGATCCGATCGTGGGAGAAACCGCCGTCGAATTTAAGTCGTAAAACGTCCTTGATCATGCGCATGTTCATCCGGTGCGCGGGCATGCTTTCTCCGGCCAAAGCCGGCGAGCATAGCCCGCGTGGTTGATGTCATGCGCAACGCCAATCCAGCCATCCGGTCCGCTCGGTCACGTTCCCGAAATAACCGGTCACGTTGCCGAAATCGCCGGTCACGATCCCGAAACGGCCGGTCACGTTCATCCGAAATACGCAAACGCCGACAGCGGGCAAAGTCATAGCCCTTGTCCGCATGCAACTTGCCCGGGGGTTTGCGGGGCTGGCCATTCAGACCCGAGACTGCCGGAATGGCATCGAGCGTGGGCTCGAATGCCATCGAGTCGTGTCGGTTGGCGCCCGTGACCGTGATGGCCAGTGGAATGCTGCGCGCGTCTACAACGATGTGCCGTTTCGACCCGAGCTTTCCCCGGTCTGTCGGGATGGGGCCGGTTTCCTAGCCCCCCCGGGGCTGGCGACACTGGGGCTCTGTCAGGTTGACGCAGGAGCGGGGGTAGAATGAAGCGATTAAGAAAAGAAAGTCGCTTTATCACGGTCACCGCTTCCCTGCCATCGTCATCAGCTGCGCGGTTCGCTGGTATTTCCGGTTCAGCCTGAGCCTGCGCGATATCGAGGAGTTGTTGCTCGAGCGTGGTGTCGTCGTCAGGTACGAAACAATCCGTTGCTGGTGCGACAAGTTCGGCGCTGAATTCGCCCAGCGTGCAAAGACGGCGCGGCGCAAGCGGGGCAACACATGGCATCTGGATGAGAGTGTGTCACGAACACAAGCGAAAGCTTGTGGTGCTGTACGGAAGATGGGAGTTGGCCTCCCGGAGTCGGCTTGCAGGAACAGGCTCCAAACCGCCCGGTGCTGCTGCGTTCAAAAGGCGCGGTGGTGAGCGACCGCGGAAAAGTCATCCATGAAGGATGGCAGGTACGTGTTGAGAAGATGAGCGCAAGCAAACCGTTCGATGATGCGTCGTTAAGATGTTAAAGCGCTATCAAAACCGGGGCCATCTCGTCGCTCCGGGATCAGTCAGGAGGGGGCCTGCTTATGGACCTGACGGCAGCCGGCGTAAAGGCGGCATGAGCTCAACACAGGCTTCGGTATGGAACGTGAGAAGCTTGCTGTGGATGTAAAGGGAAATGACAAGTGGCAGACACCATGAGGAAGAATACCGATGCCACAGTGAGGGGCGGAGCTGCCCGTAGTAGTGTTGAAGCCGTTGTAATGACGGTGGAGCGAAGGGGTAGCGTTATCCCGTTGACGAAAGTCGCCAACCTGCTTTGCGGGGATGAGTGACGTGACATCAACAAAACCTATTGCATTGCGAAGCGCACGGTGTGGGAAGCGTATCAGCTGGTGAGGGCCAACGGGGTGCTGCAGGCGTGGACGATGAAACGATCGCCATGTTCGAGCAGAACCTGTCGGGCAATCTGTACAAGTTGTGGAACCGGATGGCGTCGGGCTCGTATTTCCCGCCACCGGTGAAGCAGGTTGAGATACCGAAAGCCAAGGGCGGTACCAGAAAGCTGCGCGTGCCCACCGTGTCAGATCGATTGGCCCAGACGGTTGTCAAGCTCATGATCGAGCCGATATTCCATGAAGATTCCTATGGGTACCGGCCTGGGAGGTCGGCGAAACATGCAGTTGCGGTAACCCCTGGGCGCTGTTGGAAATACGACTGGGTTGTTGAGTTTGACATCAAGGCGGCATTCGATCAGATTGATCATGGCCTCCTGCTCAAGGCGGTGCGTAGGCACATCAAGGCGGACTGGATCCTGCTGTATATCGAGCGGTGGCTGACTGCGCTGTTTGAGACTGCGGACGGAACGAGATTGCCGAGGGTGCGTGGTACACCTCAGGGCGGAGTGGTCAGCCCGATGCTGATGAATCTGTTCATGCACTATGCGCTTGACACATGGATGCAGCGCCACTTCCCGCAATGTCCCTTTGCGCGTCATGCCGATGATGCGGTGGTCCATTGCAGCAGCGAGGCGCAGGCGCAGGAGGTCATGCATGCCATTGCCTCGCGGCTGGCGGAATGTGGGTTGGAGATGCATCCTGAAAAGTCAAGCATCGTGTATTGCAAGGACCGAAGCCGTACTCAAGCCTACCCGAATGTGACCTTCACATTTCTGGGTTTCCAGTTTCGTCCGCGAAGGGTGATGACCCGGTCTGGGCAACTCTCAACGAGCTTCCTGCCCGGCGTGAGTCGTGATGTGCCCTGAAACGGATGAGACAGACAGTGCGGGGGTGGCGGCTACCTCGTCAGACGTTCAGGTCACTGGTCGAACTGGCCGATCAATGCAATCCCACGATACGAAGCTGGTGGAACTATTACGGGGCTTTCTATCGGACTGCCATGCAGGGGCTCGGTCGGTATCTGGACCGCAAGCTCGCACGCTGGGCCCAGTGCAAGTACAAAACACTACGACGGCATAAACGTCGTAGCGACGAGTGGTTGCACAAGATGAGGGAGGCGTACCGACGACAGTTTGTGCACTGGCAGTTTCTGGGAGTAAAGGTTGGATAACGGGAGCCGTGTAAATCGAGAGGTTTACGCACGGTTCTGCGAGAGGCTCGGGGTGAAATCCCCCGGGCCTACTTACCTGTTCGTGACGCTGCGCGGGGAGCCGTATCTGTTGTGGCGCGCGGTCGATGAGCATGGCACTGAACTCGACGGTCTGGTGCAAAAACGACGCGACAAGGCCGTAGCCAAGCGCTTCTTCCAGCGAGTGCTGCGATCAAACCCGGTGCCGCGCAGGATCGTCACTGACCAGCTACGCAGCTATCCGGCAGCGAAGTCCGAGATTCCAGAGCTCGCTCACGTGAAGCACGTTTTCGTCAAGGCGGTTGCGCGCGTGAATAACCGCGCCGAGAATAGCCACCAGCCGACCCGCAGACGCAAACGCCAGATGCTCGGCTTTCGCGATGCGCGTCGCGCTCAGGCGTTTCTCTCACGGTTCGGCCCGATCCGGCAGCACTTTGCTTTACCCAGACATCGAATGAAAGCGGCAAGTCACCGTGCCGCGCTCCAGGAACGCTTCGCCACATGGTACGGTTGGACTGGAACTGCCTCAATCGGTAAGGCTATTTAATAAGGATAACTACTGTTACCGGGTACGCGTACAGTCTACGTTCGTCAACTTGACAAAGCCCTGCCGTGGTGCCGGGAGAATGCTCCCTGAGCAGCATGGCAATGTCAGCGCATTGCTTCTGCATCTCTTCGTCGAGGGGACTGACCGACTTGCGGCGCTGGCTCAGGCTCGCAGTCACATAGGCGAGCTTCGCCCACGCGTCGTTCGGATCGCAGCCGCTGTAGGCGCAGAAATGGTCGAAGTCATCCAGCGCGTTGTGACCCAGGTCGTTTTTCGGCAGAGGACGGTTTCCGATGATCAACCGAAGGAGTTCGTCTGGTTTTCCGTAAGTCATTCCGACCTCCAATGATGAGACTAGGACCAGCAAGGCCGATTCCTGCCTAACTGTCCGATTGCGACCCAACATGGCGGGCTCAAGTCAGGGAATATCGACGCGGCGTCGCCGTCCGGGTGTTTTAATTCTCCCTACGGGGAACGATACTCCTTCCACGATTAACCCACTGATAACAACGGATAAGACCAACATGAAAGCCGTCATAGTAGGCTGCATAGTCGTTTTTCTCGCGGGCTGCGCGACACAACCCATTTCAGACAATGAAGCCGAGCAGGTATCGAGCCCGGCATTCGCGCCAGTGCGACCGCGACGACTGAGATCATCGTGACGCGCGACAGCGGGAGCCTGGGCTCAGGGGGCAGCGCGCGAATTAAGGTTGACGGCCGCGTCGCGGCGGAGTTGCGCCCGTCACAGCAGGTTCGTCTGTACATTGAGCCAGGGGATCACGTCGTGACAGTGGGCTCCATTTTTCGCGATACCGCCGCTACGGAGACGGTCACCCGACCCGGTCAGCCGCGCCGCTACCGGGTCAGAATTGGCTTCGTTGATTATGAGCTTATTCCGCAGAGCCCGTCCGAGACGCACTGATCTACCGCGAGGGCGATAGGGGACTGTGTCGCGATGCAAGCAGCCGCAAAAGTTCTTCGCGAAGATCCGAGACATCCAGCAAGTGCTGCGCGCGTGTGAAGGCGACGTAAAGTAGTCGCAGTTGGTCGTCCTCGACCGCCAGACGGCCGTCGACGTACTTGAACAGGAAATCATTGACGACCTTGACCCGCTTCCATTCGAGACCCTTGGATCTGTGCACGGTTGAGATAACGTAGTCGGAATCTGTCTCGGGCGCTATCCGTTGCGCCAACGAGCGCAGATAACCTTTTCCCAGCTCGTCCACAATTCGCACGATCGGCAGCAGATCCGCACCAGCCACACTGCGAGCGAAAGACTGCGCGTCCTTCCATGTCTCAAACAGGGAAAACGCTGCAGGCCTGAAAGCACGACGTCCCTCGAGCAGTGCATCGGCACCGTCCGCATCCGCGACGATTTCCGCTGAACTCATGCGGATCGACGGTCTGTGGCCTGCCTCTACCCCTGCGGCAAGATGCCAGATCGCTGACACATTCTTGCGACATAGGATGGCATCGACGGGTGGTGAAACAGACGGGGTCTTCAACCTCGATCGAGCCGATCGCTTCCTGGCCGCGAACGGGTGTTTGCTCGCCCATCAAAGCCAGCAGCCGACTGGCCAGCGAGGCAATCGCGGGACCGACACGGAACGACTCTGTCAGGGCGTATTCGGGTGCATTTGTCTGCGCCATTGCGTTAACTGCACCACGCCATTCATATATCTGTTGATATGGATCGCCAACGAAGACGATTTGCGCGTGCCGTTGTCGATCAAGGAGCCACAGCATCACTCCGTCGCTATCCTGTGCCTCATCGAACAGGATGAAATCAGATTCTATGCACGGGTCCGTTTGCGCCCAGACCTTCAGGTAGACGTCAGGAATAATCGCACTGCGGCCGCGGGGATCGATGCTCTCACTCCACAGACGCCCGACATACGGACGCAATCCGTCTTGCAACCAATCGGCCGCTTTCGCGTCGATTTTCTCGTCGGCCGGAACGTGAAGCGCGTTCGGCGTGTCGTCAGCCGAACGGCAGAATCTGCCAGGCGGATTCAACCGGTCGATGCAACACAATGAACGTCGCATGAGCAGCGGGAGTGTTGCAAATGAAACAGAGGCGCCGGATCTACTACAGCGAGAGCCAGAAGGCGTTGATGTGGGCGCGCTGGCGT
>NZ_JBFRCK010000108.1:0-5941 GCF_040965775.1 Paraburkholderia sp. BR10954 | reverse complement strand
CCGAAGTTCGACAGGAAAGCTTGAGTACGCTCGGGCAGGCGGAAGCCCCGCATACGCCGTTCGCGTTCCCGGGTTGGCTGATGACTATTCTCAGCACGGTTGTTGACGCGGGCGCTGGCTTTGACGAACACATGCCTGACGTGTATTAGCCAGTTCGGGGATCTCCGCTTTCGCAGCCGGGTAGCTCGCAGCTGGTCGGTGACGATCTTGCCTGGCACCTCAGGGCAAGCCGCCAGTACGCGCTTGAAGAACCGTTTCGCCGCGGTCTTGTCGCGGCGCTTCTGGAGCAGAATGTCGAGTTCGACGCCGTGTTGGTCGACCGCACGCCACAGCAGCCAGGGTTCGCCGCGCAGCGTCACGAATACCACGTCCAGGTGCCATGTCGCGCCCGGTTTGCGGCGAGAGGCTTTAATGCGATGCGCGAAGCCCGCGCCGAACTTGTCGCACCAACGCCGGATAGTTTTATAACTGACCACGACGCCGCGCTCGAATAGCAACTATTCGATGTCGCGCAGGTTCAACTGGAACCGGAAGTACCAGCGAACCGCACAGCAAATGACAGCTGCCGGAAACCGATGGCCATGATAAAGCGATTTGTTCTTGGTCATATGGCCATCTTACTCGACCGCCCTTGACAACATGACAATGCCGTCATGCGTCCTCTGCCATCGGATGAGCGCAGAATCTCATGCTGCACTGCCCTACCAGCCGCTCGTCGCGGGCATCCGCGCAGCGGCGGTTCAGCATCCTGCGAACCGGATACCGGTCAAGCAGGGCCCGCGCATTGGTCAGCCCGTAACCAAAACGCAGCAGGTTCTCGATGTCTATGAAGTCGGCGTATCGGCCCGAGTCGGCCAGCCAGCATGCTTCCTCAAGGATGGCCGCTTCCCCCGGCGAAGGCGGCGCACCGCCGTCCTCTTCCGTCATCACACCATTCATGTCCATGTCGTCACCAAATCGTTAATGCATGCCTCCGGACGCGCGGCATCGAGAGTTTGTCCGACGCAGGTGCGTCGTACACCGGCTGGTATCACCTGACGTGCCTACGCTTATTGATTACGCTTCACGCCATTTTGCGCATGATGGCATGCGAGCCAACGTGCATCGTTGCGAAGCGATGTCTGGCGAATGATCCAAGGCGGGCGGTCTACGCTGACGAACGATTGTCGAAGCCGTCCTCTGGATCGCCTTCCTCGCCCGGCAAGACGTTTCATCGCTCAATAACGTTCGAATCATCTTGGCCTGCTCGCGAAAAAGACAAGATGTAAGTACATTTCATCGAATGTAAACAGCCCCTAGATGCTGTGTGGAAGGGCTGCGTCAGGCGCGCCCGTTTGCGTGCTCCTTCGGAGAAAACGAGTGTGCAAATCCCGTTTTACTCCAGTCGGGCTTACTGCCACTGCCCTCCCACATAGCATCTAGGTGGCATCGAAGTCATGCACATGACCGTCAAGGGGAAATTGAACGATGGCGGCGTTTGGCAAACTCCCGCACATCAGTTCTATTCGCTGGCTGGACAAGGAATCCATGCCATATCGGTCTTGACCGACCTCTCGATCTTACTGCGACAGAACCCGCTTGGATCCACGCCCCTGTCAGGCAATGCGCTCGCGTTTAATGTGCAGAAACCTGCCGCATTATGATCTCCGTCATCCGCTCGATATGCAATAGCAATTCCGGCACCGCCGTCGCCTCCCAAAAGCGTCTTCTAAGCGCAGGGCCAATATAAAACAGCGATGGATTCGTACAGCTATTGACTCGAACCACGCGGTAAGACTCATCAACACACAACCCCGCCCAGTCAAATTTTGCAATCCCGTCGCGCCGTAACTGATCAAAAAGAGAATCACACACGTGTGCTATAGGCCGGTGTATGCAATCTGCATGCGGTTCTGTATCTGACGCCGTAGCTCGATGCGCTGGAACCATCCCGACACCGGTGCAATTCACGAAATACGATGCGTGCACAACGCGCGAGCCCGTTGCTGCGCGCGGGCGAATAGCCAGCAGCAGCCCGTCGCCATGTGCGCTGATTGTCTCGATTCGCCCCCCCATAAGCGAGAGACGCCCACTCATCCTGAGTGACGCGACAAACGCTGCCGTGGAAGCTGGCTGTCGGTGACGATGTGTGTCCCAGTAAGGCGCAATATGGCGCACGAAAGCGCGCCGGTCGGCCTCAGACCAGTTTGACCAGATCTGCGGTACCGCTGGACGCAGGCTATCGATCACCTCGCGCCAGTCACCGCCTCTCGCGCGATGTTCAGCAATGACTTTGCGTACGACAGTGGTGCAATGCCTAGGGCCGGCAGTCAGTTGATCGAGAAGCGACCGCCGCGCTTCTGGCTGAAGTCTCGGCGGTGACTGGCAGTGGTGTTGGGGCAACAAACCACGGCGGGACATGAGCGTGAAGCGCAACTTTTCGCTGCGCCGGTGCAGCGCGTAAACAACGTCGAGTGCCGTCAGACCAGACCCGCACATGAAGAAATGGCTGTCATCCGGCACGGTCGGCAGTTTAACTGCGTCCCAGGGATTCGCGAGGAAACGTTGATCGAGTGAAGCGCCACCGGTCGCTGCTACAGTGATGGAGCGGCGGCCATCGCTGTGCCCGGTCGCAAGAACGACGTGATCGGCAGAAATCTCCACACCCGTGTGCAAATGAACCTCCGTTCGGCCATCCTCGACGGGCTTCAGCGCCACGGCGTATCCGTCATGTTGAGAAAACTGATGCTTCCCGGGGTTTTCGACGGCTTGTTTTAGCAGATGTGCAAGATAATCACCGTACCACGCACGTGGCAGGAAATCATCGGGTTCGGCAGGACGGCCCCGCAGTCGGCAATAATCGATAAAGCCGTTGCCGTTGTCCCGCTCAACACTGAGGGTCCGTGCGGGGGCGTTCAGGAGCCAGCCCTCTTCGTCTGACCGATAAGCAATACCGCGCGAAACGCTATAGCTGTCATCGACCAGTGCGATCGACAGGGGCTTTGCGGTTTGATCCGACAGTAGCCATGTGGCCGTCATCGTCCCGCAAAAGCCGGCACCCACTATCACAATCGATACAGTCATTGCCACGGCTCCGATGGTTGTTCGTATCCGCTCACGCAGAAAATTAATTTTGACGTTCAGATGGATACCCGCTCCGATGGAGTCGCTTGAATCGGGGCACGTCAGGAAAGCTCTCTTTCTGGCGCGGATAGTCGGAAGCTGTGCCGCGCGTCGCAGGAAGCGACTATGCGGCATTTCGCCTCAAGCTACAAAATCGATTGTTTGGATAACACTGATTCGCATCGCAAATGAATGGGTTCGGGACGGATGGGTGTGCCGTCTGGAGGGTGCCGTTCAAACCCAGTAGCGCACCTATTTCGCGTAGACCTCGCCACACCTCAATGGCATCGCAGCGCTGTCCACGAACCCTCAAACAGTGGGGCCGGCTAACGGGGCGTCAACAATACTCCGCAAATTGAGGCTCGGATAGCTTGGGCTTTCATACCCTTCATTTCGGGACATGGATTGCCGCATCAACGGTTTTGGCAGCTTCTCATTGATGGACAAGAGCTCCCGTGAAGTGTCGCGGCGCGCAGGGGTAGCAACGAAATTAGTTGCGCGAGCGGCGGGGAGGTAGGTGGGCTCCGTCTCCCCCAGTCGGCTTCACGCCCCTCCATCACCTGGCGTTGTTCTGGGTGCGGCGGTATCCGGTCAGTTGTCGCACGCGGCAGTTGCACGGTGTGCGCAGCTGTCCTCACGTGAGCAGCTTTAATCGTGCAGGGTGAACAGGGTTGAGCTGCCCATCCCCCGAATACGTGAGCGTTTCGCTGAGTACCGTCGAACAGGGGAGGCGGGTAAGCAAGGCTGACGGCGGTCGAGCCGCCTTCTGAAAATTTTTTTGCACGCGCTCTTCAAATAACGGGTTTTTTGCCGATACCGGTAAATCTCGACAAAAAAAGGAAGCGCACCATGTCAGACGCCGTTGACCGTTTCGCCGGCGCACCCGGCGACCGCCCCCCTTCGCCTGGATCTTCATCGCTCGATCACGCTCACTGTGGCGATGGAGAGGCAGCGGACCTGGGGATCCGGGGCGAAAACGCCTTGATCGTCGCGCCGGAGCGGGACGCTAGCTGGTTTCGGCGAGTGTGCCTCGCGACGGCCATGATCGCCGCCATTGCGTTGTATCTGTGGGCAGTGCTCTGGCCGCAACTCGACGGGCACTACACTGGGGACGCGGGCCGAATCAGCGCCGATGTGGTGTCCGATAAAAGCCAGACGCAAGTGATGCTCTCAGGTGACGCCGCTGGAGACAGCGCCGGGCAGCGCGTCGATGGCAACCGGAACATGACAACGGTCAGTTTTGGAAACGACGTCCTTCAGCGCCAGGTGCTGGAGTTTCATCCGTTCAACAGCGGACCTGGGCGATACAGGCTGGTCAACGGATGTCGCTCGATCACGCTCAACAAGAGCTCGCCAGGCAGCCGCTTCGTTCTGGCGCCCCCCTACCTGACGGTTCTAGTTGTCACGGCCGGCGTCCTGTTATTCATGGGCTGGGTGCTCAACCAGAAAGCGAAGGGTGAGCCAGAGGCGATCTTCCCGATGTGGCTCGCGTTCTTTGTCGCATTCTTTGCCAGTGTCGGGTTGCTTTGGTGGTCAGGCAATGCCGGGATGTTCGGGTTCGACGGCGTAGCTCGAAACCTCGTGGCGCGGGTCATTGCCCAGGGCGCCGAGTGGTTTCTTGCGGTGAACGACGAATGCACGTTGCTGCTAGGCAGCCTGGCGATGTTCGTCCTGCCGCAGTGGTGCGCGTATCTCGTCGCGGGCGCCAGCGGCGCGGCCCGGCGCTCGCGGTTTGTGGTCTTCGCGTGGAAATGGGTCGCGCTGTTCATCGCCAAGGCCTTCATCAGTGCGTCCGCCGTACTGCTGGGTATCGTCCTTGTTGGCAGCAACTACGCGTGGCTGAACCCCGAGCCGCTCAATGTCTGCGCGAATGCCATGACCGCCCTCCTGCTGTTGGTCCCAGGAGTGGCAATTTTCTGCACCGTTCCGCTCAAAAGACGGAAGGCCGGACCGTCTCGCGCCGCGTCCGGCGGGTCCACAAGTGGATGCGCCGCAAGCTGCGCAAGCCTAAGGGCGCGGTCGCGGCAGATCGAACGGGAGGCGCGCGAGGCTGCGAAGCGAAAGGACGATCGTCTGTCGGCGGTTGCCGGCGGATGTGGCCAATGGGTGCGGAAGGAGTCGCGCGGCAGCGCGGCGTCGCGGCGGACGAAACATCGGCGGCGTCGTCAACACTGACGGCACGCTGGCCATCAATGGTGGCAGTCTCGAGCGGCGCGCAGTTCAATGGCCGCTTCGCGGGTAATGTGGCGGCAGCTACCTGGAGCATCCAGGTCAGCATTAATGGCGCGCCGCGGACGCTTACGGGTGCCTGGGGCGTGCAGCGCACGGCCGCTGCCGAAGGCTGCGAGTGATTCGGTACCGGACCTGCAACGGTCTTAGGTAACAGAAGGGCAGACGGGCCGGGTTCCGCAACGAACCCGGCCCGTCCTTGAATCGACTCCACACCCATCGTGTTCCGCTGGCTCAGTTGCTCTGACACTGGCATGGCGTGCGCATGCTGGGTCTCTTTCCAATGGATGCCGTCTATTCTGGCGCTTGGCAGGTAACTCGACTGTCTGAGGCACTGTGTCCATTCCGCAGTTTGTGGACAGAGTCGGTCACTCGTGTCCGTCGCAGGCGATGATTGCATCTTCTACGCAAGACGGGGAACGGTACAAATCAGATGCTTACGCACTTTTTGAGGCATCCGCGTTCTTAGACCGTGTCTAGTGAGTCGGGTCTGAATAATTCGCTTTGGACGACGCTTGCCCTCACGGCTGGCAGTCGACAGCGATTGAGCGGTTGAGCAAGGCGGTCAGAACAGCGGCGTAAAAAAGCCTCAGCTTCCTGAGGATCATCC
>NZ_JBFRCK010000107.1:0-6121 GCF_040965775.1 Paraburkholderia sp. BR10954 | reverse complement strand
GTCGGCCCTTGCGGTTCGATGATCGCGCATTCCGTGTGTCCAAAGTAGTCCCCATCACTTGAAGTAACGGGCATCACTTTGGACACCGGCTTCAGCTCTGTCCATGCGGCCACGGAATGACGCTTACTGAGCAATCTATGGATGGCGCGTAGAGCTTTGCGCAAGGCTTGATAACCTACGCCGTGTTTTGCGCCTCAGTAGCGCTGCACGGAGCGGCGCAAATCGCAGACGCCTTAACGACTCAACAAATTCTCATCACCGCCATTGCGAAAAAAATAGAAGGTCAGCGCGCAAAATGCCGGTTATGCAGACTTTCCTAAGTATGCGTCTCGTACTTTCGACGTGCCGTACACCTCCATTCCGACAGCGACGTTGTGCAGCCGACGATCCGCAACATACGACCCATCGGGTAAGTTTCTATAATCACTAGGTCATTCCAAAGAACTGGGAGTACCCGATATCGAATCCTTACGGATTACGGACACAACAAGGGCGGGGCGCCCTATGTCACTCGTCAAGTGTGAGGGGCGGATTTCGCTTGATAGAAGGCGCCGTCGCGCAGCATGTGAAACTCGCTCCCGGTAGCACATACTAATGCGATCACCGATGCGTGCTGCGCGGCGGGCGATTCCCGATCTGCGGTATTGCAGCGCCTGCGATGCGTCGTTGGATCGTGAAAGGGCCGCCCCTAGGCACTGACGTCAATGCCAGCGAGACGAATCCAACAGCCAGCGGGAAGTCGTCCTGATTGATCGCTGGCACTAGCGAGGACCGCAGGCCGACGCGGCGTTGAGAACGGACGAGGCCGTCCCAACTCGATAGGCGTAACCGACGGGCGCGATTGAAAAAGCCTCGCCCTTTGCCGATCTGCCGGTGGACTGAACGTACTGGTTTGCGTTTTCATGAAAAGAGTAGACATCGTCCGGCAAATCCAGAACGACCTGAATGCTCTGGTTAGTTCTAAGAAAATAGTTGCTTTCAACATAGACGACGCTGCCGCTTCCGATTTGCAGGGCGTTGTACTGGGTCTCGTCTGACCCGACGGCCGTGAGGCCGGTCGGTGTGGCGTCGTTATCGAAATAATTGTCGTAGGCGTGGACCCAGCCCCGCAGCAGCGGACGCCCCTTTAGGTTGGGGCCGAACTGGTTATGGTGCAAGGTGACATGTAGCCTGTGCCCACCATATGCATACGAATCCTGCCGAGATGCGCCCACTACCATCGCCAGGCGTTCATTGGCCAGATCCTGGTTCTTGCCCGTCCAGTCCCACAGGGGATCGGGGCGCATCGCCAGCCATTCATTGGTGAAATAAAACCGGCTATACGAGACCGTCACATTATCCGATGACAGCGTCACACTCATCAGATTGTCGCTCGTGTCGTAGAAGGAACAATGATCGACCCATGCATTGGTGACCCGTCGCAGGGACACGCCTTCATAGTTGATGCCGGCGTTGTTGGATGTGCCGTAGACTTGGGCGGGTAGGGCCTGTAGATCTCCGATGACGCCATGAAAAGTGATGTTTCTGATCACGACATTCTGGATGTTCTGGTCTGCCGGCAGCATTTCGCCGTCGAATTTAAGCTGGACGTTTTTCAGCACCGCATTGCCACCGCTGGCGCCTTCGATCGTGGTGTTGTTCCAGTCCGTGCTGGCGAAGGTGATGGTCGTCAGTCGCGGTCCGCCGTAGATTTCGCCCTTGACTAGGATGTGGTGCTGTCGCGCGCTGAACGCAGCCAGCAGATCAGCGAGGCTGTCGACCGTGACGGCTGGATCGTCTGATCCGGTCGCCGTTGCGAAACCGCCGGTGTCCGTCGGCAGACGCGCGGTAATTGCGGTCTCGTTGAAATTGGACCGCAAGCCTGTCACTGCTGAGGGGGCTGGCGCAGAAGACGACCCGTGCCCTCCAACACAAGCGCACAGCAGATATGCGATCAATATTGTCAGGATCAGCCGCCGCTTCATTTCATTTCCTCCTTTCAGGCCCGCACATGGTCAAGAGCCGGCATAGGCAGATTTCGGCACCAAGGCGCTTCCGCACTGTCAGCTTCTCTCATTCAGCTTTGGAGTACGCCGGCGCCGATGTGCATCTTGTGGCGTGGCTGCGAGTTCGTGCCGCGCCCGGTAAGGACCGCCGCCCGCGGGCGGATGTGAAATCCATTCCCACAGGAGCGTTCGAGATTGCGCCGATGCGCCGATGCGCCGATGCGCGCGCCCAAGGCGCCATAACGCCCAGCCATTCACCGAAACCCGGCGGATGCCGGATTTCTGTCAAAAAGAGCGAGAATATCGGCTTTGCTAATGAGGGTCAATCCAGAGCCCAAGCGGGAGGAGGTACTGAAGGCGGCCGACACGCTAGGGCCGTTGCACGGTAAACGTGATATCCGTCAACAGCGAAAGCTAGCGGTCCAGCCGAGATGTTCTCGCACGGACCTCGATGCGAGGCCTACTCGCCAATGAACCGCCATTTTCGGCGTAGAACCGACGACTGAACGACGGAAAGAGGCGCGTCTCCAAGTCGGAGCTCGACCGAACCCAACGACGTTTGGCCGGAACGGCCCTGACGCGCTTCCGACTCCGCGCCGTATTCGTAGATGTTCCAGTTCCACGCAAAGACCTCGATAAGCTTCGTCATATTCTATCCATCCAGATGTCGAATTCTTAGTGTGGTTCGCGGCGTAGCACGTTAACGTTGCGGACGGGCTAGATTCGCCAACTGGTGAAATGCGGTAGTTTGTGTTACGTTGCTAACGCATTGATGCTTTTTGGCAAATCTTGCGGTTCCCTCGCGTCCGCCCGTATCTAGGGGCCGCGCATTCATTGCCCGTTGCGATTCCACAGTCCGTGTCCGTCTGTAACCGCGAGACGTGCGCGGCTCGTCGGCCGAGTGCCGACAGTCGCTGGTCGCGATTGCCGCGCAACCGTCCAGGAGAATCTATGTCAAAGGTCGATTGGACCTATTCACGTCCAGGCACAGTTTCGTCCGCCCTGAACACGTCGGTCCCGCGCGCGTCGAAGGTCGAACCCGTAACACCCCTGCAGTCGATCGACGGGGTATCGCAGGACGAAGAGCAACAGGAGCGCTGGATGCGCGCTCTCATCCGACTCGGCAACCAGCGCGGCTACCTGACTCATGCGGAAATCAACGATCATCTCCCCGACAATTTTGTGCATACCGCGGCCATTGAAATCATTGCCAGCACGTTCAACGACATGGGCATTGCAGTCTACGAGCAGGCTCCTGACACGGAGAAGCCGTTCCTGGACGAGGCGGCGCCGGCAGCCACGTTGGACGACAAGGCAGACCTGGAGGCCGAAGGCGCGCTTTCAACCGTCGATCCTGAATTCGGGTGCACAACGGATCCCGTTCGGATGTATATGCGTGAAATAGGTGCGACCGAATTATTGACTCGCGCGGGCGAGACTGAGATTGCGAAACGCATCGAAGAGGGGCTCCACGAAATGGGCTTGGCGATCGCACGCTGCCCGCTGACTGTCTTCACGATCCTTCGAATGGTGAAGCAGATTCAATCTGGTGAACTGCGCATCGATCAACTGGTCGACGACCTTAATGAAGACTCCGAAGCGGTCCTTCGGTCGTTGCCAGAGCCGGCTAAAACCCCGGACATTGAACAGGACAGCGCTAAGGGCGACGACGCGAGGAGCGACGGCGGTGAGGGCAGGGTCGTCGAAGACCGGGACATGGTGAAGGGGAGCGAACCGCGAATGAAACAGCTCACGAGAGACGGCCTCGCTATCTTTGCGCGAGTTCGTGACCTGTACGAACAGATTTCAGAAGCCGACGCCGCGCAAGAAAACGGACAGGTCGCCCGCGAGCGCCTTTTTGAAGCGATCCAGCGGGAGCTTGCGGCTGTTCGCTTCACGGCACGGACTATCGATGCGCTATGCGCTGATGTGCAACAGCAAGTCGCACAGGTACGTGCGGTCGAGCGACGTATTCTGCAGATTGCCGTTGACCGGTGCGGCATGCCGCGCGCGCGATTCGTCGAGTCGTTTTTGGGATACGAAACTGATCTCGCGTGGACTGAAAACTCGGCGACGTCCCGCGAGTACGGTGCGGCACTTTCACGCAGTCGACCGGAGATCCAGACTGAACAGCAGAAGCTTATCGATATTGAGGCTAAGGCCGGCCTGCCCTTGCAACACTTGAGGAAGATCAACCGGCAGATGATGGCAGCCGAGTCGAAGATGCGTCAGGCGAAGCGCAAGATGATCGAGGCGAATCTGCGTCTCGTGGTCTCTATCGCGAAAAAGTACGCGAACCGAGGCGTGCCCCTTCTGGATCTGATCCAGGAAGGAAACATCGGCCTGATGAAAGCCGTCGACAAATTTCAATATCGACGCGGCTGGAAGTTTTCAACTTACGCAACATGGTGGGTCAGGCAGGCAGTCACGCGTTGTCTTGCGGATCAGGCGCGCACAATCCGAGTCCCCTTGCATATGATCGAGTCAATCAACAAGTTAAACCGGATTTCGCGGGAAATTTTGCAGGAGACTGGGCACAAGGCTAATCCTGCTGCGTTGGCTCAGCGCATGGAATTATCAGAAGACAAGATTCGTGACATACTGAAGGTCATGAGGCAACCCCTATCGCTCGAGACGCTAGGGGGCGAAGATGCCGACGCCACGCTTGGCGATATGATCGAAGATCCAATGGCTGGATCCCCTGCGGATGCGGCCGCGCGCTCGAACCTGCGAGCCGCAATCGACGAAGCGCTGGATTCATTGTCGCCGCGTGAAGCGAAAGTACTGCGAATGCGGTTCGGGATTGATGTAGCGTGCGGCTACACGCTCGAGGAACTTGGCAAACAATTCGACCTGACGCGCGAACGGATCAGGTACATCGAAAGCAAGGCGATGCGAAAACTGATGCAGCCAAATCGCGCCGACAAGTTACGGCGATTTGTCGACAATTAAGTCCCACGTCCACGCATCGCCTGGACTTGTGGTCAGAGCAACATCGAGCTGCAGCATCCCATCCCGATCTGTGTGTTCGCCAACAAGGAACGCATCCGTTATCATCGAAATGTGATGGGCCCGCTTGTCTACGATCGTGGACGCATCCTTGAACGCTCGGAGACGACGGCTCACGGCTTGGACGAACTCATGTGCATTGTCTATGCCAACGACTTGAAGCCCGGTGCGATGGTTTCGCACCAATACGTAGACCTGCACATTGAGATAGTTAATGCTGGAACCGGAGAAGCTTCGGATCGGTGTTGTCGAGAATCTTTGGCGTCTTTCGTGGCAGCGCGATACCGTTCAGACCAATGCTAATTGCGCTTGTCCGACGCCATGGCGGCTTGCTTCGTCAGGATGCGGTCTGGGCGGCCGTTGCCGAGACGTTCCTGCATGAACTGACGATTGCTCCCGCACTACGCTAGCGACCGGCCGTCGGCATGCTGTGTGGGAACACACGGCAATCAATCGATACTGTTCCAGGAATATTTTCAGGTCGATGCTGGGATCTGGGTAAGCAGCGCAAGACACTTGTGAAGGGATACGCCGCAAGGCCGGAATAACACCGGTGATTAATATAGATCGGCTCATCAAGCGCAGGCCGCCTGATCAGGTCGGCCCGCATGCATGTACCACTTTGGGCAATCGTTCCCAAAGCGGGTCAAGGTCTCGCTCGGCACACTCGGTCCACCGGAATACCGGAAGAGCCTCGAAATCAAGGCGCAGACCAATCCGAGTTTCATCGCGCGAGGGTGGCATCCAGTTGCTGTTGATCGATCCCTTCGCTAGGCCATGTCGAACGTCTCACCATATGAAGGTGACGATGGTGAAACACTTGGTCGGTGAATCTCCTATAGTTTGCAGAAGAGTGACTTGCGTCTGTTAGGCTCGGCCGCACGCTACGGCGTGGCAAAGCAACGCGGACGCCTATCTATGGTTCCTACGTGCGAAGAAGCCCGCGTTAGTCTCGTAATGCAGACCTGTCGTACCCATCGCGGAGAATATCTATTTCAACCTAGTGTCTTGAGTTAAAAATTCATTGAATGATGCCGATCACGTACTAAAGTGTTCTATGTGGCACTTGATGCGAGGGGGCAAGGATGAGCGGACGGCCCAAAGGGGAACTGGTGCTGAGCGAATCG
>NZ_JBFRCK010000106.1:0-6124 GCF_040965775.1 Paraburkholderia sp. BR10954 | reverse complement strand
TACTACAGTCGTCGTGGGCCGCAACAACAGTGGCAAGACGTCGCTTTCTGAAGTCATCCGACGGCTAATCGCCGACGGAAGCGCGCAGTTTCAGCTTGAAGACTTCTCAAGCGCCTGCTATGAGGACTTTCGTCGAGCCTGGGAGGCTCGGAGCAACACTGAACACGACGATATTGTCCGGGCTCTCATCCCGTACATCGAGCGGCGACTGACTTTCCAGTACGATCCGAATCAGCCGCAATTGGGACCGCTGAGTCCGTTTGTCATCGACCTCGACCCTGACTGCACCGAGGCGCTTGTAGTCGTTCGCTACGAGCTGAAAGACGGTCAGCTTTCCCCGCTTCTTGATGGTCTGCCGACAACGCCATTGTCCGCCGAAACTCGACTAACGTTCTTTCGTACGTTGCGGGATCGGATACCAGGTAACTATGCAACACGCATATGGGCGGAAGACCCCAATGATGCTGGAAACCAGCGTCATCTCCTTCCGAGCGCAGTGAAGGGTCTGGTCAAGACGGGTTTCATCAACGCGCAGCGTGGCCTGGATGACGTCACGTCACGAGAGTCGAATGTCCTTGCAAAGACGGTCGAGCTTCTGTTCGCAACGGCATCATCCGCTTCGGCAGATGCGGCTGACAAACAGATCACAGATGCCTTGACCGAAGCCGTCCAGGGTATTCAATCGCAGATTGATACGAACTTCGTTGGACAGCTAAAGGGATTGATCCCCAGCCCTGAAGAGCTTTGGATACCCTGGGTTAGGCAATCAGGAACTGCATACCGAGCCCCTTCTTGACGTGCGAAAGCTATTGTCCAATTTCACGAAAGTTCGTTACGCCGGCTACAGCGGCGTCGCGTTGCCTGAATCGTACAACGGCCTCGGCGCGCGCAATCTGATCTTCATCCTCCTGCAACTGGCCGGGTTCTACAAAGCCTTTCGCGCCGAAACGACGGCCCAAGGCGTCCACCTCATTTTCATCGAGGAGCCCGAGGCGCATCTGCATCCCCAGATGCAGGAGGTATTCATTCGGCAACTCGCCAAAACGGCCCAGTTGCTGGTGGACAGTACAGATGACAAGACACCCTGGCCGGTCCAGTTCGTCGTTTCTACGCATTCGTCACACGTCGCAAACGAAGCGGGAGTCGAAAGTATCCGTTACTTCCTCGCACGGGACGTGCCTGGAGCGCAAGCCGGCGTCCGGCAGACGAGGTGCAAGGGGCTGGATGGCGTTTCCTACATTCACCAATACAACAAGCAGGCCACCCCGTTGAAATGGAAGTATTCCGATTCAACTCGACGCAGCCGGTGCAATTCATCTGGTTCAGTGGACTAGGATGTTCCCGCGGTGTCCCAGCTCGTTCTGGCAGTTCACAAAGGCGTTAAGCAGGCGCTTGCGTCTCGTGATGCCGGGGGCGATGTCGTCGATCCTCGCATTGGCGAGCAGCAGCCCGATCTCGGCGGCGGTTAGCCCGTCGTTTGACCACCATGTCGTCCATTCAACGGCAGCGGCTCAACCGTCTGATTGCACATCAAGCCTTCTTCGGCGAGCGCCGTGATGACCGAGACCCCTTCACACTTCGTGCCAGCGCGCACCTGACTACCTTGCTAGCTAGATCTCGGGCCGCGCGATGGATACCGTAGAGTACCCGCAGTGGAAGATTACATTGGCTTCTGCGACGGCCCGTCTCTGCGGGCGGCAGAAAACAAGATCAATTTCGGAGCTTCATCATGCCTCCACAAGGCTACTTCACGCTCCCGCCCAACATCCGCTTCGGCATAACGGGGTTCGCGAATTCCGCGGGGGACTCAGACGATCAATGTGCTGGTCGACAACGAAGTCCGCGCGACTTTCACGGGCCAGAGCACCGACAACAAAGTGATCGGCTCGCAAGTCCTGAACTCCGGCAAAGGCAACGTTCAGATAAAGGTAACCGTTAACAACAAGGCATCGGATCTGGTCTCGGTCCAAACAACGCTCGCAAACAGGCTGAATTTCGCGCTGGTCGGTTCGGAAGACGGCACCGATGGCGACTATAACGATGGCATCGTGGTCTTGAACTGGCCGCTCGGCTCAACAAGACTGTCGTAGCGGTTTGCGGCACGTCTGGAGTGGGAGGCGTGTCGTCGCGCTGCCAGGTACCACAATAGTCCACGCACACGGAAAGGATGTCGCACAGCGCGTCGGTGGAACTCGCTACCCCGATGACAGAGAAATCGAAACTACGAAGCAGCACGGTCAATGGATCGCGCGTGCAGAAGCAATTTTGCGCATCGAATTCTCAATGCCGCGACAACCGACATGCTTCGCGGATTGGGGAGCTACACCGTCTCACCGTGCGACCGGCAGCTCGCGCACGCATCTCGACAAACAGCGGCGAGTCGATGAAGTGCTCTTGGTCGTTTGCAGATGGATCGCAGGCCTGCGAACAGGCCCGGTCGTTCACGACCGACATCATTCGAGACAGCTATGGTGGTTTTGAAACGAGACTGCATAGGAGCGCAAATGGAAATGTCATTGCATATCGCGATGGCACGATAAGGAGATGCTCGATGCGTACGACTGGCGCATACCTGATGCAGTCGAAGATGCGCTGGTGCGCGTGATGACGGAAGGTGCGGATGGACGTGAAGGGACATTTGCCATGGAGAAGGTGCTTACCCACATAATGCGCAAAAGGCGCGTATATGACGATCTTCCGTTGTTTGAATGCCTGCGTGACGGAAATCTATCGGCATTAGTGAAGCTCGGCTTTATGCCCGGTTTTGCATTTTTCATTATGGCGTTTGGCGATCTCAATCGGTATGTACTGCGTCGCCTGCCAGCGACCAACATCTATCAGCAACGGGTGAACGCACATACATACGAAGACGATCATCATTGGCCGTGGTTTCTCGAAGATCTGGAAAAACTGGGCTGGAGCCAGATGACTACTACTACGGATGCGTTGCGCGCCCTGTGGTCCGAGGAGACCCACCATAGCCGCTTGCTCGTATACGAACTATGCGCAATCCTGGCTGGGTGCAGCGGCGTCGAAAAGCTCGCCGTTATCGAAGCAATCGAAGAGACTGGAAACGTGCTGTTTGCACTGACCACGCGGTTGGCCGATGCAGTGCGGGACCAGACAGGTATCGAACTGCGCTACATGGGGGCGTTCCATTTCGCTCTTGAATCAGGGCACTTGCAAAATGGAGGGCATGTCGACCTGGCTCACATTGAGTTGAACTGCGAAGAGCAGGATCGGTGCATCGCTCTCGTCGATCGAGTCTTTGATGCGTTCGCTGGTTGGTCACATGAAGCCGTCGCCCAGATCGAACTGGCTGCTAAGGCGGGAAACAGCGTTGATTGTGGCACAGCTGCGCAGACGCCATTTCACATATAGCGGTCGCCATCATGACACACGACGCGTCGCGCCAGGACGACACCGCCGCGTACGATGTCGCCTTTGGCCTCTTCATCTATCCGGCAATGCTGGTTGCCCATCGCCTTGGAATATTTCGTCGGCTGGGCGAAGGCGCATCCACACTCGCTGAGATTAGCTGCGCACTTGGGCTCGCCAGACGCCCAGCGGTAGCGTTGGCAAATACAGCTGTCGCACTTGGCTTTGTCTATCGTGAGGGGGAAGCATACCGGTTAACGACACTTGGAGAGGATCTGCTACTCGAGGGCAGCCCGACATATTTTGGCGCTTTCTGGGACTTGATGTATGACAACGCCGAGACTTATTCTCTCAAAGGTATCGAAGAGGCACTGCAGCGCAATACGCCCAAAGCATGCGTTGCGGCAGATATATTCCGTACCCGTGAGCAGCAACGGGAACTCGGCATCCGGTTCACCAGAGCCATGCAAAGCTTTAAAGGCCAGTTCAAAAAGGCTGCTCAGCATGACTGAAGATGTTCCAGCAGACGAGTGAGCAGGCTAGTTTGAGGAATGCTTCGTGAATGTCAGATCAGCGTTCGAAACGAATGCGAAGACGACGGAAACCATGGAGCCACGAATGAGTCCGTTCGACGACCCACCGGAATTTGCCGAGGCCTCTGTCGTGTTCAGCGCGGCGCTTGGCGATGACCGGTCTGATCCCGTGCTCGCGAAGTCGGCAGCGATGCGAGTCGGAATCGTAGCCTCGGTCTGCGTAGATGATTTTGGGCTTGCGAAGCGGCCGGCCGCGGGTGCCAGCGAATCGCTGGGATAGCGTCGGCCAGCGGCAGCAGTTGCGTGACATCGTTGCGGTTCGCGCCGGTCAGGATCGCGCTGACAGGAACGCCGTTCGCGTCTACGAGGATGTGGTGTTTGGACCCTGGTCGTGCGCGATCGGTGGGGTTTGGCCCAGTTTTTGGCCCGCCCCAACGGCTCGCACGGACGATGAATCGACAGCCGCATATGAGAAATCGAGCTGGCCAGATTCGCGCAGCTTGTCGAGCAGCAGCCCATGCAGCTTGTCCCAGCCCCCGGCCTGCTGCCAGTCGTGCAACCGACGCCAGCAGGTCGCTCCGGAGCCGAAGCCCAACCGGGTCGGCAGATGGTTCCATCGCATCCCTGTCTTCAGCACGAGCAGGATGCCGTTGAGTGCTGCACGGTCCGAGACCGGGAGGCGCCCTGGGTATCGCTTGCGTCGCGGTTTGGGCGGTGGAAGTAGTGGTTCGATCAGTGCCCACAGCTCGTCATCGATGATAGGTGCCGGCATTCCTTGATCCGTTGTTCAGGCATTCAAGGTTAACCGTTTCGCGGGAAAGTAAACAGCCCTTCCGCGCTCTTTTTGAACTGGCCTTTTAGCGTCGCACATGCGCCGGTCTGGCCCACGCGTCTTGATCTCCGACAGCATCGCTTGATGCTCGATATTGGGGGCGGCGGCGGGATCCACATTAAAGGCGCGTTGCTGGGATCTGTCGCAATAAGGCGGTCTGCTATGCTGACGGGCCTTAATGGGTGACTTGATCGATGACCAAGAAGCTGAGTCCGGGTGTGGCAAAAGTACTCAAACGGTTGCATTACCCGCTGGACGTGATGTTGCTGTGCGTTCGATGGTACTTGGCCTATCCGCTGAGCCTGCGTCATCTCGAACAGATGATGGCCGAGCGCGGGATTGCGGTCGATCATTCGACGGTTCATCGTTGGGCACTCAAACTGTTGCCGGTCCTGGAGAAGGCGTTTCGACGGTGCAAACGGACAGTCGGCAGGAGCTGGAGGATGGACGAAACCTACATTCGAATCAGGGCGGAGTGGCGGTATCTCTACCGGGCTGTCGACAAGGCAGGCAACACCGTTGATTTTCTGCTGCGAGCCCGACGGGACAAGGCTGCGGCCCGGGCCTATTTCGAAAAGGCAATCGACCAGAATGGCGAGCCCGAGACCGTGACGCTCGATAAGAGCGGATCGAATCTGGCTGCCTTGCAGGCGATCAACGCCAGGCGGAATCTGCCGATCAAGGTCCGCCAGAAAAAGTATCTGAATAACATCGTCGAGCAGGACCACCGGGCGATCAAGCGCCGGACCCGCCCGATGCTCGGGTTCAAGAAATTTCGTTGCGCCCGCATTCTCCTGGGTGGCATCGAAATCATGCACATGATCGTCAAGGGGCAATTGAACGACGGCGGCGTTGGGCAAACTCCCGCGCAGCAATTCTATTCACTGGCTAGATAAGGAATCCATACCATGTCGGACTTGGCCGACCTCTCGCTCTTACTGCGACAGAACCCGAAAAAGCCACCGACCCTCAACCAGATGATCCGGATGGTTGCGGCACTGGGCGGCTTTCTGGGGCGCAAGGGCGATGGAGAACCCGGCGCGAAGACACTGTGGATTGGCATGCAACGCGTCATGGATGCGGTAATCACCATTCAGATCCTGCGCGACGGCTATGACACTTCTGTATAACGAGATGACTTTAACCCCGTCGCTCGAAAGGGCGGCGGTGGGAGGCCCGCTACATGATTTTCAAGTTCCGGCGCCTGCTGCTGCGCCTTGAGCGACTCAGCCGCCTGCACTACGCTTTGAAAATCCTCGCCTACACGATGATCAATCTTCGGCACTACTGCCGAAGCTGATCACTCGCTTCGAAACCTTTGTTTCATCGCTGGCCATCACGCCGTGGTCACGCTCGCCCGCGTTATGCCGAACTATTCGCA
>NZ_JBFRCK010000105.1:0-6316 GCF_040965775.1 Paraburkholderia sp. BR10954 | reverse complement strand
ACAGGACGAAGTCTGTGATCTTTACCGAAGAAGGACTGCGTGAGTCCGAGCGGCTCTTTAAACAGCATTTCGTCATTCCAGAAAGACCGGGAAATTGATTCAACGAACTTCTAACTCACGACACTAGATCGAGGGAAACCCATGGCGGCCAACACATCGCTGCGCTCTCAAGTCGAAAAGCTCGTTGGCCCGACGCGCGACTACTGGGCGCGTGTCCGCCTGCTGGACCGCTTCCTTTCACGTAGGAACATGCCGCGCGCGCATACAGATGGATCGGCCGACCGGTGCGTGCTCGGTCTTCCTCTCTCGCCATGCCGACGCCACGTGGCACGTCTTCTCACCCGCCCCCTCCGCCAGAAAAGCGGAGATGCTGCACCGCCGCCTCATCGTTCAGCGAGCCGGAGAAAGACATATGCACGACGATGCCTTCAGCATTCTGCCGAAGGAAGTGAGCCAACTTCACGCGTGGCTCAGCGACTGGTACGACCATGCATTCGCCGCGGGCTACATTCACCCGCCCTTCACTCTTGACGAAGTGACCGCCGACCGGCTGGAAGGCTATTTCACGGCGGGCCTGACGCCAGCCGAAGGCGCAATTTTGTTCTTCGGCGCCGTGCATTGAGCGCAAGCGCTGATGTTCGAAGAACCCGGCTCGATGTGCATGTCGACCACGACCGCGAGTGCCGGATGTCGACGTCCGAAGCGTGGTCACGGCTTTTCGCGTCCGATACGGCCTTGATCACGCCTGCCGCCTCGCTAATCATAGGCCTTACCATTGGCCGGTTCTCAGGGGCGCGATGCAAGTTACTCCGTATATCTTTCAACTTGCTCGCGTCGCTTCAGCACACCGAACTCACTTGTAGCTAAAGTACTGTCGCCAGCAGCGTAAGCACGGCGACTGAGCCCTTGGTCCCTGAAAAGTGCCGGCAAAAAGCGATGATAGCGAACCGAACCCGCGGCATTCACTCGCCGTCGCTCGAAACGGACGGGCCATAACTCGCTTATTTAGGTGAAACTGCAAGCGATCAACCAAATGGGCGGATAGGTGTACGGATCACATGGTAGAGGAACATTTTCCTGATGCGATCCTGTTTAGTGGACCAGAATCGGCGCTTCGCGGGCGCCCAAGGTCGCATGTAAGGGGATGCAGGGCTAGTGCATGTCCGGCGCCGGAAAGCAAAACCCGCAGGCAACTGACTAACGCGACATCATCAGCATCTCGACGTTCCGCATCACCCAGACCGTGCCGAGGATCAGGAACGCAGCGGCCAGTATGGTGTAGCAGAGTGAAAGCACGTTCCATCCCTGCCCAGGCGAGAGGGTCAGATGTAGGAAGCACACAAGGTGCACGACGACTTGCAAAAAGCCGAGTACGGCGATCGCGATCATGGCCGTAGTTGCATCGATGGCATCGTACAGCCCGACACCGAATGCGCCGGCCGTAAGTAATACCGAAAGAAAGAAGCCCGCGAGATACCTAGTGAGGCTGCCATGCGACCCCGCGTGAGTCTGTGCATAAGCCATTAGAGCATGCTCCCCAGATAGACGAAAGATAACACGAAGATCCATACTACATCGAGGAAGTGCCAGAATAGGCTCAGGCACGTTAGCCGCCGGACCTCCTGCTCACCAAGCTGAGGCACCCGCAGCACTTGAATCATCAGTACGAGCATCCACAGCAGGCCGAAGAAAACGTGAATTCCGTGCGCAGTGACGAGCGTAAAGAAGGCCGAGAGAAACGCGCTGCGCTGCGGACCCGCGCCTTCCGCGATCAGCTGCGAGAACTCGCGAAGTTCGAGCGCGAGGAACGACGCGCCAAGAATGAATGTGATCACGAGCCAACCGAGCACGACACCGCTCCTTGCCCGCGGCACACCCAACATCGCGAAACCATAGGTGATACTAGAAAGCAACAGCACAGAGGTTCCCAGCGCCACGCCCGATAGATCGAAGAGATCGTGACCCGTAGGGCCACCGGCGAACTGGTGCCTCAGCACGCTGAACGTAGCAAAGAGCGCCGCGAACAGCATACAGTCGGTCATCAGATACACCCAGAAGCCGAACACCGAGTGCGATTGTGGATGATCTTGATAATCGACTTCTGAAAAATCTACGCCAACGGCTTTCTGTAACATCAGTAAGCCTCCTCGGCGACTGGACCGTTAATGCCCATCGGGACACTGCTGCCAAACCGCCGTTCTTCGATCTCACGGACCATCGCCGCGGGAATGTAATATCCGTCGTTCTTGTCGAAGCTCTTTATGATGATCGTGAGGACGATCCCAATGAAACCTAGCAAAGCGAGCCACGCGATGTGCCATACGGCCGCGAAACCCAGCACCAAGCTGCACATCCCTGTGAAAAAACCCGCCGACGTATTGGATGGCATATGGATGTCCACGTACTTTGACGCCAGCCCAAGGCCGCGGCCCGCTTCTTTCATGTCCGCGAAGGCGTCAATGTCCTCCACTTGCGGAATGAGAGCGAAGTTGTAGACCGCCGGCGGTGAGGAAGTTGCCCATTCGAGCGTGCGCCCATCCCATGGATCGCCTGTCATATCCTTGCATTCGGCCTCGTTGCGGTTCACGAATGCCATCACCCACAGCAGAACCTGTAACAGGATCCCCACCGCGATGATCGCTGCGCCGAGCGCCGCAACGATGAAGTATGGTTGCCATTCAGCCACATCATAGTGATTTGTGCGGCGCGTCGCGCCCATGAAGCCGAGCACATAAACAGGTACGAAGGCCACATAAAAGCCGACGAACCAGCACCAGAACGACGCCTTGCCGAGCTTGTCATCGGGCTTGACACCGAACACCTTCGGAAACCAGTACTGCAGGCCAGCTAAATAGCCAAACACCACACCGCCAATGATGGCGTTATGAAAATGAGCGACCAAGAAAAGCGAATTGTGCAGCACAAAGTCCGCGCCCGGGATCGCCATCATCACGCCGGTCATGCCACCGATAGAGAACGTCACCACGAAACCGATGGTCCAGAACACGGGCGCGGCGAATTGAACGCGCCCGCGATACATCGTGAATAGCCAATTGAAGATCTTGACGCCGGTTGGAATCGCGATAATCATTGTGGCGATGCCGAAAAATGCGTTGACGTCGGCGCCTGAGCCCATGGTAAAGAAGTGGTGCGCCCAAACAAGAAACGAAAGTAACATGATCGCACACGATGCGTAGACCATCGTCCTGTAACCGAATAGCGGCTTCTTGCAGAAGGTAGCCATCACTTCCGAATAGATGCCGAAAGCGGGCAGCACCAGAATATACACTTCGGGGTGGCCCCACGCCCAAATCAGGTTCAAGTACAGCATGGCGTTGCCACCAAGTTCGTTCGTGAAGAAGTGCGTGCCAATATAACGATCGAGGCCAAGCAGCGCTACCGCGACCGTGAGAATGGGAAACGTCGCCATGATGAGGACATTCGAGCAGAGCGCCGTCCATGTGAACACGGGCATCTTCATGAGCGACATCCCCGGCGCGCGCATCTTGATGATTGTGACAAAGAAGTTCACGCCCGACATCAAGGTGCCGACACCCGAGAGCTGGATCGCCCATATATAGTAGTCCACTCCAACGCCAGGACTAAATTTCAGCTCGGAAAGCGGCGGATACGCGAGCCAGCCGACCTTCGCGAATTCGCCAGCTACGAGGGACAGATTGATCAACACCGCGCTGACTGCGGTCAACCAGAAGGAAAGCGAGTTCAGGAACGGAAACGCCACGTCGCGCGCGCCGATCTGCAATGGCACGACGAGATTGAAGAAGCCTACCATGAGCGCCATCGCCATGAAGAAGATCATGATGACGCCATGCGCCGTGAAGATCTGATCGAAGTGATCCGGCGGCAGATAGCCTGGCGAATTGAACGCGACGGCCTGTTGAAGGCGCATCATTACGGCGTCGGCAAAGCCGCGCACCAACATGAGCACGGCCACGATCATGTACATGACGCCGATGCGCTTGTGGTCCACGCTCGTGAGCCACTCGACCCAGAGGTACTTCCACTTACCTTCGAAGGTGACCAGCCAGAACACGCCGAAGACAACAAGCGCCATGAACACCGACGCCCCCATGATGATGGGCTGATCGAGCGGCATCGCGTCTAATGTGAGTTTTCCGAACATGGCTGTTTACCCCTTGGTTACGCACGATGAGACAGTGAAATCCGCGACGTTGCCGTTGTTGTATTTGCCGACGATTTTGTCGAAAAGCCTCCGGTCGACCTTCGAGAAGTACTGCACGGGCGCGTTTGCCTGCGGCTGCGTGACCGTTGCGTACCGATCCATCGTAAGCTGGGTCGATGAAGCTTTTACCGTCTCCACCCACGCATCGAAGCCCTGCTGGCTCGTAGCCACCGTACGGAACTTCATGTCGGAGAAGCCTTTGCCGCTGTAATTCGACGAGAAGCCCGTGAAGTCGCCCGCTTCGTCGGCGATCAGGTGTAACCGGGTTTGCATGCCGGCCATCGCGTAGACTTGAGTGCCAAGTTGCGGGATGAAGAATGAGTTCATCACCGAGTCCGACGTGATGCGAAAATTGACCGGCGTGCTCACAGGCACCGCCAATTCGTTCAGTGTAGCGATGCCGAGGTCAGGATAGATAAAGAGCCATCTCCAGTCGACCGCGACGACTTCGACGTTGATGGGCTTCACGTCTGATTCCAGTGGTTTATAAGGGTCGAGCTCATGCGTGGTACGCCACGTAAGGATGGCGAGGAACAGAATGATGGCAGCGGGTATGGTCCAGACCACCACTTCAATCGCCGTTGAGTGAACCCAAGTCGGGACGTAGCGTGCGCTGCGGTTCGACGCGCGGTAGCGCCACGCGAAGGCAAGCGTGAGGATAATAACGGGCACTACGATCAGCAGCATGGCCCATGTGGCCGAGGCGATGAGTGATCTCTCCGCCGTGCCTACGCTACCCTTGGGACTCAGCACGAGAAAGTTGGGTTTGCACCCAGCAAGAGAAACGAACAGCCAACCACCGATGGGGATTAACCACTCTTTAAAAGCTTTCCTGTCTGTCATGCCCATCTTCTCCCAAGTTGCCACTGTACAAGGAGCGAAGCCAGCCGTTCACTGAACGGTCTGTCGCTTGAGATTCGCAACGTCTAGAACTTCACCCCGATGCCAATACCAATGACCAGCGGATCGATATGCAAGGTGCCAATTGACGAGCCGCTAAGCGATGCGTCAGTCTTCATCCATATCTTCTTGATGTCGGCGTTAACAAATAGACTCTTTGATGCCTGCACGTCAATCCCGACCTGCAGTGCAGGACCAACGCTGTGATTCTTTATAGAGACGGGTACACCTCCCGCGTGCAATCCGTTGTTATAGAAGAGCGTGTAGTTGAGTCCGGCACCAACGTACGGTCGAACGCGTCCCGCATGATTAAAATGATATTGCAATAACAATGTCGGTGGCAGCACGTTAGCGCCACCAAGGTCGCCGAGATTCGACGTCAGGTGATGACGTGAGGTACCAAGAATCAACTCCACGCCGATGCTGTCCCGTACCATATAAGTGAAATCGACCTCTGGCACCAGCGCGTTGCTTACGCCGACATCGAGCGCGGAAAGCGTGTCAGTCCTGCGAACTTGCGGCTCAATGCTTATCGCGCGGAGGCGTACCAACCAATCACCTGCGTAGTTTCCGACGACTGCACTGTCAGCGGCGTTAGCTGCGTGCGGTCCAAATGGTGACATAAGGAGTAGTGCAGCAGCCACATTGCGGAGTTGCTTTATCATTGTCATTACCTTTAGCCATTAACCTTCTGCACTGTGCACGAATTTGTGGCCGATAGCGTTGATCGCAATCAACTGATGTTTTACGCAGTGCTTGTGTGCGTTACCGCGTCGCAGACCATATAAATTCTTGCACTTCTCCGTCCGCGCTCCGAATTGCGCAATGCGTCCCGAAATGCTTTTCAGCCGATCGTGGGATGGCGATCTGCCGTGTAGCTCGCCGTGACACTAACTAGCGTTATGAATGGCAAAATGCAGCGCGGAGAAGTCGATCTTCGTCTGCTGGTCGACTAACCGCCGACGCTTCGCGAAAGGTCCGGCGCAATCGTCGCGCCGCTCCTAATTGTCGATTCTTGCCTTCGCGCTGCGGTATTGAGGATGCTATTGGAACAGCAGCGCAGACGAAGCCAGCGATGTCGAGCAACTAGAGCGTGTTAGGAACTTTGAAGTACTGGCACGGCGTGGACAAGCATGAGCATTGCGAAGACGACGAAATGAAGCCCAGCGAGAGTTTCGGGAAGCCGTTCATAGTCACGTGCGAGACGCCGGA
>NZ_JBFRCK010000104.1:0-6360 GCF_040965775.1 Paraburkholderia sp. BR10954 | reverse complement strand
GCATCGGCGAGCGCCTGCTGACGCAGGAGCTTGCGTCGCAGGAAGGCGAAGGCGTAATCATCGCCAACCTGCTGAACCGGTGGAACGCCTTCGGCAAACCGGTTTGCGTCAAAAATGCATAGTCGCGCCCATGGCACGGGAACTTGTACCCATCCGGACAAAGCCCACATGGACCACTTCGGTCGGATATGGAAACTTCGTTGCGCGAATGGCGCCGTCGCGCACTCGGCCTGCATCGCATTCGGAATGGAGCGGCTCGCGCTTGCGCTGCTGCATCATCACGGGTGCGACGTCGAAGCATGGCCCGACAACGTGCGTGAACTACTTTGGGGCGATAGTCGCGAGCGCATTGCTGCTGAACTAGAATGCTGGCGACAGCCGGCTGACGCACCCGAAAGTGATGTCAATAACGACGAAAAACAAAAAATTTATTGATGATGCAGCGGCACTCGTCCCTGCGGGCAGGTCACGATGATGAAAGCGTCCCGGACGTACCAGGAACGCCTTCACGCCTGTGGCCGCCGGCGTTTCCCCATGGCCGGAATTTGTCGGCAAGGCGCGATTTGGAGGGAATCCAACATCATTGTTCGATAGCCCACGCAAGTGCGCGACGCAATTTGACAGTGACGCCAATGCGTCATTAGCGTCTGTGCTGGGGTTCCGGGCGTTTGCGGCCCACATGGCCCGGAAGATGCTTGGAGACAAGTCCCGCGCAGTGAAAGCGCGGTTCATGGTTGCCTGCCGACAGTGGCGCGAGTCGCAGGACTGAAAACCCGGTAACTTTTTGGAAAGGATCGGTCATGTTCAAAATGAGGAGGGCGCTGTGTAACGGTGTGCTAATTGCTATGCTAATCGGGGTGGCGGAAAATGCTGCCGCCGCGCTGGAACATGAGTGCATTCCGTTCGACGCGTTTAGTGCAGTCTTCTGCTCTGTCTTTTGGGACGGAGATGGAGGATAGGTTTTCCTCTGCAAGAAAGTGAGTGATTGGAGCGGCCCCACGTAGCGGATGACGCAACAAACGGGTTCCCGCAAACGTTCGTCATAAAATGCTGGCTGTTCGGGAGGGGCCATGGTTCTCGAAAGCGTCGCGTTTGTCGGGTTTGAGTGTAGGCCAACTAAAAGAATTACGTTGGCTGACCGACGGGCGCGAATGTGGGCGGAAATGAGTGAATTGGCATGAAACTCGCGTTTATAAACGTGTGACCTGCTCAGTCAAAAGGACATGCCCATTTTATGGCACTAACGCGCTCGTACCAGTGGTGTTCCTTTGAGACGGGATAGGTGCAAGGCATGACACCACAACTCCATGTCCGTGTTCCTTTAACATCATTCGCCAGGCCGATCGCCTAGTTGGTTTGCTGGGGACGCTTTCGACGTATTCTGCGATGGACAATTTTATATGTCCAAACAATTGGATCCGAAATGAACTCTCTAGATCGAGCTAAATTGCCGGGGCATGATATTGCCCGACTCAAGAGCGGTGAAACGATCTGATCGACCGTTGATTTCATTGTTCAAGAAATCGAAACCGCAGGGAAATAAGTGTCCGTATCGCCGATATGGGCGTGAACGTGGTCAACCTGTTGGATATTATTTCGAGGAGAGTTGATATGAATGACCATACGTCAAGCAGCAATTCATCATTGCGAGGTGCACGGCCGAACGGCGCCGAGACGGAAGTGCACGCGATCGATCCGGAAATGCTGGAAGCGATGCTCGTCGAAGCGACGGACACCGCACCGGCCGTGAATGACCCGTCGCTGGCGTTGGACGAGGATCTGGAGACCTGCGACTTGCACGCAATCGGCGCCGCTGCCTCCGGCACGCGGTCGAAAATGCGATTCGGCCGCACGACGCAGACCATCACCGAAAGTTGCGAGCACACCTGCGGCGGGTGTCGGGGCTGACGGAGAGGTTCGCGATGGACGCGCAAGTCGTCACGCTTCTTCCTCCACTCGCGGAATCGACGTTGCGCGATTGGGTCGCTCGCAGCGCGTGGCTAGGCGAGCGCCTGACCTGCCCCCCCGACGCCGGTGGCGTCGGGGGCGACAAGGAGGCTACCGCTTTTGCGTCCTGGCGCCGGTTGGCCGCGAAGGATCACGCGCACCATTTCGACACCTATCTCGAACGGCTCGGGCTGAGCGAGCACCAGGCGGTGCTGCGCCTCGGCCCTACTAGGCAGGCCGGCCGCGCTGCGCTGCCTGACTGGGCGAATCGCTTGCCCGCGTGGATTGCGCTCGTTTGTACGGGCGACGCGGCATCGGAGGGCCGCGACGACGGCAATGTCCCGTTTGCCGATCTCTTTCGTCCGCTGGGCCGTGCCATATGGGATCGCATCGCCCGCCATTTGGATGGCTCGCTTTGGGCCGCGCCGGTTCGAGACGACGTGAGCGCTGGGCTAGCCACACACCTGTCCGCCCTGTTCGCCGACAGCCTTTACGTCTGGTTCGACGCATTCCGGTCGGTCCGGCAATCGCACGGCCAGCTTGCGGCGGACGAGGCTGCGGCCGCGTCGAACCGAATTTACACCGATTTCCTGTCGTGGCTGCGCAGCGGGCATTTCGTTCGCTTGCTCGATCGAAAGCCGGTCCTTGCCCGCTTTTTCGCGATCTCCGTCCTGCAGTGGGAGCAGCATGTGACGGAGCTCGCGCAGCGTCTCGAGCATGATCGGCAGGTGATTGTCGCGCGGTTCTTCGGCGGTCGCTCGCCCGGTGCGGTCGCCGGCTTGGACTTCGGCATGTCGGATCGGCACCGGGACGGGCGCGGCGTCGCGATCGTGCGGTTCGACAGCGGGCAGCAGCTGGTTTATAAGCCTCGGGATCTGGGCATCGATGGTGCGTGGGCGACATTCCTGCAACGCATCCAGGCAGCCGGCGCGCCGGGCGAACTCCGGACGCCGGACGTACTATGCCGGGACGGCTATGGCTGGACGTCGTTTGTCAACGCCGAGCCGTGCGCGTCGCTCGACGAAGTACGCGTGTTCTACCTGCGCGCAGGCGCGCTTCTCGCGCTGTTCCAGATCCTTGGCAGTTGCGATTTCCATCAGGAGAACGTCATTGCATGCGGCAGCCATCCAATACCGGTGGACCTCGAAACGCTGCTGCGCCCCGGGGGCAGGCTAGATGGCGACGACCGACCTTGGCATCCGGCTATCTCCGCCGCGGTGCGGATCATGAGCGCATCGGTGCTCGAATCGGGCTATCTCCCGTACTGGAATACGTTTCGCAGTACGAGATGGACCGTGGGCGGGCTGAGCTGGTCGGCTCCCGAGGAGGTCAAGGTGACTGGCTGGCTGCGTGCAAATACCGATGCGATGATGCTCGGCCGCAAGCCGCTTGCAATCGACGCCGTGCGGCATCTGCCGAGGCTCGCGGAATCCATTGCCGATCCTTCGGGCCATCTCGGAGACATCGATGCCGGGCTCGTGGCCATGGGGCGCTTCGTTCTGGCCCATCGCGAGACGGTCCGCGACGCGCTCGCCGTGTTTCGCGACACCAGCGTGCGGGTCGTGCTCCGCGACACGCGCTTCTATGAGATGTTGGGCCGGCGTGCGATGCAGCCGACGCGGCTGGTGGACGGGTTGAGCGCCAGCCTCGAGTTGGAGTTCCTGATGCGGTTCCATCATCCGGTCGACGCGAACGCAATAACGTGCGTGCGTTGCGAGCAGACGGCCATGCTGCGCCTCGATACGCCGCTGTTCCGGATGAGAAGCGACGGCACGACACTGCATGAGGTCGGCGGCGAGGAAGTCGAATTCTTCTACCTGAAAGACGACGTGCTGTCGCCGATGGCGCACGCGGCGGCACGGCTCGATGCATTCGACGACGCACACCTTGAGCAGCAGCGGCGACTCTTGCGCTTCGCGTTCTCGCGCAATGGGGTCGCGCCCGGGTTCGCCAGCGACGCGTGGCCGGAGGACAGCGATCGAGCCTGGCGTCCTCAGGAAATGGTGCAGCGTGCTACCCGCATCGGCGAGCATCTGCTGTCGCTGGCCATCATCGGCGACGGCGGTGCGACATGGATCGGCCTGCACTCGACCGCCATCGATGCCGCGCCGCACATCCAGGTGCTAGGCGAGAACTTCTATGACGGGACGGCGGGCATTGCCGTCTTCCTGCTGGCCCTTGCTCGCGCGACCGGACGCGACGATTGCAGGCAGACCGGCCTCAACGCATTTGCGACGCTGCGCGACGGTTTCGTCCGCGAACGGCATGCCGGCTTTCCCGACCGGGACCGGATTCTCGGCGGAGCCGAAGGCCTGGCGTCCTGCATCTATCCGCTCGTGCTGGGCGCGCACTTGGCCGACTCTGACATGCTGCTGGACTGGGCCGAGGAGATCGCGCAATGCATCGGTGACGCGTGGATCGGCGCGGATACCGCATACGACGTCATCGGCGGGGCGGCGGGTGCCATGCTCGGCTTGCTGGCTTTGCACGAGGCCGGCCGGCCGATCGGATTGGACCGCGCCATGGCCTGCGGTGCGCATCTGCTCGCACACTGTCGGCCGGCTCTGGCGGACGATACCGTCGGCCATGCGCGTCCACTCGCGGGGATGTCTCACGGCGCGGCGGGGTTCGCTTATGCGCTCCAACGCCTCGCGGCCGCGTCGGCGCGACGCGAATGCTCTAGCGCCGCTGCGGAATGGGTCGCATACGAGCACGCGCTCTTCGATGATGCAACCGGCAACTGGCCGGACCTGCGCTTCGAGGCCGAGGAACGACCGCAGTCCGAACACGCGAGCTGCCGATGGTGCCACGGCGCATCCGGGATCGGACTGGCGCGTCTCGGGATGGTTCTGCACGGCGCGTCCGCACGCGCCGTGCGCGAAGACCTGGAGCGGGCAATCGCCCGCACGGTGGCGGAACCGATGAGCGCGCTCGACTGCCTGTGCTGCGGCAATTTCGGACGGCTCGATCTGCTATTGGAAGCCGGCGTCACGCTCGGGAGGCCGGCGCTCGTCGCGCTGGCGCGCCGACGCGCCGCTGCTCGTCTGGATCGCACGGTGGAAGGCTTTAGCTGGCCGTTCGGCAGCGACAACGAGAACCTCGGTTTTTTCCAGGGTGTCGCGGGCATTGGCTACGAATTGCTCCGCCTCGCGTATCCGAGCAAGTTTCCATGCGCGCTGCTGTGGGGGATCGGGTCTCGCCCGATTGCGTCCACCCATTGGGATCGAGAAGAGGAGACATCAGATGCATAGCGAAGCGGAAGTGACCATCGTTGGCGGCGGGCTCGATTTTTCGAAGGATCCGAGCGTCGAGGCATGTCGGGCGATTCGCCACGCAGAGGTCGTGTTTCACGCCGGATGTCATGAGGGCGTTGCCCGCTGGCTGGCCGATCTCGCCGGCGACGCGGACGTCGTCGACATCGATACCGGTCACTATCAGGTCGGCCAGTATCGGCCCGACATGTACCGCGCGATGGCGTCCCGGGTGGTGGGCGCGGCGCGCGAGTCGGGCGCCGTGGTCCTGATCGAGCCGGGCAGTGCGATGGTGACGGACCTCGTGACGCGCTTCGTGCTGGAGGCCGCACACGGTGCCGGGCTGCGCACCCGGATCGTCGCGGGCATTTCCAGTCTGGAGCATCTTTGCATCACGTTCGGCATCGATCCGTCCAGCGGGTTACAGACCGTGCTCGCACAGGAACTCGTGGCACGGCGAATCAGGCTGAGCGCCGGGCTCGATACCGTCGTCATCCAGCCCGGTTACTTCGACACGTTGTGGCACGTGGGTTGGCCGCAATCCCGTGCCGACCGCTTTAACGCGCTGGCCGAGACGCTGTCGCTGTCGTTCGGGCCGCGTCAGGCAATGGCGCTGGTCAGGTTTCCGATGCATCCGGCCGACATGACGCACGAATTCTGGTTCAAGCTGGCCGACCTGCATCGAACGGTGCAGATGATGACGCCGCTGCACACGCTGTTCGTACCCGCATCGGAATGCGGCGAGCGCGATGCGACGTTCTGGTCGCGCATGCACGTGTGGGAACGCTCCATCGTGTTTCTCGAAACCGGCGCGGACGGCTCGCCGCTGCAACTTGCGCCGATCGCGTCCAACGTCGCCCTGAAGCAGATCGAGGAGCGGCTCGACGACGATCTCGTATCGTCGTCACGCACGCTGGCGGATGCATGGCGACGTCAGGCGCTGGCCCGGAGCACTGCGAGGATCGGATTCGCGCGCAAGGCGGGCACCGATGAGGCCGCCCCGGCGATGCCGGAGCGGATCGACCGGCAATGAGCCGGGCAGCACGGCGTCCATTCCTTCGCTGTCCGATACTTCTGTAGGGCATTGTCACCCATTGGGAGGCCGTTGGAAAGCGGTACAGCACTACGCACAAGGCGCGGCCTTGCGTTGTTGCGAAACCTT
>NZ_JBFRCK010000103.1:0-6427 GCF_040965775.1 Paraburkholderia sp. BR10954 | reverse complement strand
CAGGGGTTCCTGCATCTCATCCATTCCGCGCATCGCATCCGCTGCCAAAGATCATGAACACGATATCCATAACGCCCGTCCCTCAAACCCCGTTTACACGGGACCCAAATTCAACAGCCTGCTAGGGCAAAACGTTCGGAAGTACTGCTTCGGCAAACCGAACCAAAAGCTTCTCATCAAACCTTCGAAGAAGAACGTGAAAGCGTTCCTCGGCGAGGTCCAGGAAACGATTAGGCAATTGCGCGCGGCTAGGCAGGACGTTTTGATAGGCCAACTCAATCCGAAGATTCTGGGTTGGGCGAACTATCACCGTCATGTGGTCGCCAAGGATACCTATTCGAAAGTCGATCACGTCATCTGGCAAAAGCTATGGGCGTGGGCATGTCGTCGACATCCCACCAAACCGAGACGGTGGATTCATCGTCGCTATTTCGGGACGGTGGAGAATCGACAGCATGTCTTCCAATGCAACGTCGTCAACAGAGACGGGGAGAAGCGGCTGCTAAAACTGCGAAGGGCGTCGGACGTCGGAATTTTACGACACAACAAACTTCGAGGTGAGGCGAACCCGTACGACCCGGGCTTCGAAGAGTATTTCGAGAAGCGTTCAAGTCTGAAGATGGAGATGAGTCTATCCGGACGACGGAAACTGCGGTACCTGTGGCGCCGGCAGAGGGGGGCAGTGTCCTATTTGCGGCGAACGCATTACGGCAATTACGCGATGGCATGTGCATCACCTCGTGCGTCGCGTGGATGGGGGTTCCGATCGATCTACGAACCTCTGGCTGCTGCACCCGGATTGTCACAGGCAACACCATGCTAACCCTGCTTTGAAATGGAGATTGCCGGCTGAGTCGGAAGACTGAGCTTAGCTACAACGCGTAGGTCGACAAATCCCCTTTGATTTGTTGGCATGATTTAAGCCGTATGCGGGGAAACTCGTACGTACGGTTTTTAGGGGGGAGTGTTTGCAGAAATGTGGCGCTCCTACCCGACAATCCCAACAGGGAGTCGGCTCACTTTTTTAGGAGCCGCACAGTGCTGCAGCAAGTCCTTGTTTCGCATGATCACGTCGCGACATCCCCAAAGGCGTTGGTCTCTCAGGCCGAGGCATATAGCAAGTCTCGGGAACTCCTGAGTCTCGTATACGGCCAGGGTTTCCGTCAGGCGACAACCGCCTACACCTACGAAATGTTTTCCCTGAACCTCGTTCGTGAGTTCCCCGATGCTGTTCCTGCAAATGGACGCATCGCAGGAAGCGACGAGAACGTGTCGTGGATGGTCGGTAGTCAGACAGTGGCGATCTGGAACCCGGAGAAGGCTGTCGGCGTCACCGGATATTCGAACCACGTTCGCACCAGTTAATCCTTCATCAGACCGCTTGTGTTACCGCGGTTGAATTCTTCCCGTCAGGGCAACCTGCCTGATGGGACGGTTGCCCTTCAATTCTTTGAGGCAACCATGTTCAAGATCATCATCAGTCTCGTTCTCTCATCCATGCTGTCCGCCTGCGCCAGTATCGATTTCGGCTCGCCGAATACGTATCAGCGCTACGACGTCCAGCGTGCCGGCTCTGTTGAAGAGGCCATCGTTGTTCGCACCCGCTCAATCTCGATTGAAGCGGGTTCGGATAACTCCGGGCTCACTTCGCTGATCACCGCCGGTGTGGGTGCGTTCCTCGGTAGCCAGACCATCGGCAACGGCACAGGTCGCTACATCGCGGGTGCCCTGTCTGGCGCTGCATCGGGCTTTGTCGCACAGAAGGTTTCACAGGCCATGGCGCAGCGATCAGGGCTTGAAATCATCGTGCGCAAGAGTTCGGGCGCCACGGTTGTCGTCGCTCAACCGGACGACCAGCGCTTTGCCCCGGGCGAGCACGTGCTTCTGGTTTCAACCAGTTCGGGTCTTCGCGTCACTCACTGACCGTCCTTCAAATGCCGGCACCACCGCCGGCGCATTCCTTCATCGCGAGGTGTTCCCGAAAGGGCACCTCGCTTTTTCTATTTTTGAGGCTGAAATGCTCAAGATTCCAAAGGTGTTCCATGCCGACCGGCGTAGCGCCGGCGCGGCAACGGACGCCGCCATCACACACCACGCGACGCAGATGCTGCGTCGTGTCGCCCGCGATCTGCGTTTGCGTTCTGGCGACCACGAGATTGTCACCGAACCGGCTCGCCGCAATCGCGGTTGCCGCGTCACCCTGCGAACCCCGGCCCTCATGCTGGAGGTTGCAGACTCCCCGACGCGGCGTAAGGTCGCCGTTTCGTTCCGCACGCGTCGCGGCCGCTCGGATCTGTCGGGCGGCGGCGACAACGCGGTGTCACTCGAGCAACTGTCTTCCCGCGAGGGATACGACGCGCTGCTTGGCGGTCTGCTGCTTGCAGGCGGCCTCGATGGCGAAAGCCGGTAGGGGACGCAATGGAAATCGTCGACATTGTCGTTGAGTACCCATCCGGCCTGAGCATCACAGATCGGGCGACGTTTATTGCCGATCTGGATCAGGTCTGCATATCGGAGAGGCTCGCATTTGTCATACAGCACCTCTCCCAAACGGAGCCTCCGCCCAAGGTTTCTGCGCGGGGTCCCGATTGCTCCCTGCAACTTGAGGCCAGGGTCGACGGGACGTTCCATGTGGCGTCGAAGCTGGCAGATCGACTGGACAAGATCGGACTGTGGGCAGAGCTGGTGGACATGGTCAGGTCGCCCACGAGGGACCAACGCCAGCAATTCGGCCGGTTCATGCACACGCTGTCTGCCGCAGCAGTGATCGGTGCGATCAGTTTCTGGCACACAACGTCGAGCTGGTCTGTTTCCAACATCCTGTCGGAGGTCAATCTGGTTTTGGCCGTTGTGATAACCTTCAATATAGGCATGGTTTCCATGAAATGGTATGGACGCCTCCCCCTGTGGTTAGATAAAGCTACGAAGGAAGGTAACGCGGGCGGACTCGCATGGGTCGACAGCGTGAGACTGCTCAAGGTAGAAGATCGCATCAGTCTTCTTGCTCAAACCGGAGAGTCGGAAATGAAGCTCGCGCCCGTTGGGATTGACATCGCAAAGTCCGTTTTTCAAGTGCACTACGTGGACGAAGAAACCGGTGAGATCGTCAACAAGCCGATCAAGCGAGCAAAGTTTCTCGAGCATTTCGCGAACTGCACGCCATCTTTGATAGGCATCGAAGCGTGTGGCGGCGCCCATCACTGGGCGCGGCAACTGACGAAGATGGGCCCCGTAGTCCGTCTGATGCCAGCAGAATTTGTGAAGGCATTCAACATCCGCAACAAAAACGATGCTGCCGACGCCCGTGCAATCTGGTTGGCCGTTCAGCAACCGGGTAAGCCCGTTGCTGTAAAAACTGAAATGCAGCAGGCGATGCTTGCACTGCATCGGATGCGCGAACAATTGGTTAAGTTTCGCGCTGCGCAGATTAACGCGTTACGAGGTCTGCTAGCGGCGAAACTGCATCAGCTGGTGTCCGTGATGCGAGCGGCGAAACAGCCGGTCACGGCAGAAACGGTCGATGGTCTGGTGGCCGCTGTCGCCGGCGTATCCAATGCACCGGACTTCATCGAGGTCGATGACGCCCTGTTCGCGGCGGGCCTCCTGCAGGTTGCCCCATTGCCGGAGATGTTCGACAAGCCGGTATCGGTCGGACAGCCGGTCAATGCGCTGGCCGCGCGGCTTCGTGACCTGATCGCCGACTGGCGCCGGGAGAAAAAGCTGGACCATGCGGACATGCAGCGCACGCGGGGGCGGCTCAGTGCCCGTCGGCACGCGCTGGAACGTTCGATGGCGTTGCTCGCACACGGGCGCGAAACGTTCGAATGGCCGAACCGTGTAGCCGTTGCACTGGAGTCGCGCGATGTGGCAAGTCTGCTGAACATCCTCGACACGCCTGACGATCACAACCTGAGCAGCAAGCAGGTCGTGCTCGAGTTCCATGGCCTGAAGTTGCGAGGCCTGACGGCTAAGTCCCGGCGTCGTGCGATTTTCGAACTGTGCGGACTCGACGGGACTGCGCAGGCCGCATGGGAAGCGAGCGAGCTTTCGCGCAAGCAGGCGGAGCGCAAGGAGCAGGATGCGCAGCGTGCGAAGGAAGCCGCGCAGAATGCCCGCTGTAAGCGCGGCGACGGCGTCGTGATCGATGGCGCCCAGCATGTCGAGGACGCGACCGCATCGGGCTGTCAGCGGCTTGCCGTCGCCGGGGCCCCCTGCACGCTTCGCATCGTACTGGGCCACCCAGCGGTGCACGGCTGTCTCAACAAGGCATCGACCTGCACGCCTCGCTGACCGATAGGCCCAAGTCTCGCACCATCCGTACTACTTCCAGCTTGAAGCTGGCGTCAAATTGTCGGCACCTTCTTGTCATCTCGCTCTTTTTCCTCGTCGATTTTGGATTGTCCTCCTATCGACCTGCCCCAGCGAATTAGACCACTGCAAGTTCCCGCTTGGTAAGTGGGGGCGTTCTCCATTTGTCGTTCGGCCGCACTTCATGCTTGACGCTCTACTCGACAAGGTCGCGCGATCCGCAATCGCGGGCAGATGCGCCAAAGAAGGCGGACCCTCGCGGGCCGATGGCGTCAAAGTTCCCTAAGGGAAGATCATTGAGATCCTCACAGGCAATCTGGAGGGGCCAAACGAACTATACGATGGTCGGGTGGATATCGCGAAGAACATCTTCCAGCTTCACTGGGTGGACGCCGGCACGGGTCAGATCGCGAGCCGACAGCTGAAACGGGGTACATTCCTTGAGCTGCGAATCGCGAACCCATGCCTGATCGGGACGGAGGCGTGGGGCGGCTCCCAGCACTGGGCGCGACGATTGATTGAGATGGGTGATCAGGTCAAGCTAATGCCGGCGAAGCTCGTCCAGCCATTGCAATATCGGCAACAAGAACGATCCCGCTGACGCTCGCGCGATCTGGATGGCCTTGGTCTGGACTGCGATAACGATCGCGCGTTCATGAACCCGGCCGTCTTTGATTTTTGCAAGGCAACGGGTATCGAGACGGTGCGCTGGCGTGCCTGCAAGTAAAACGATCAGGCGCGGGTCGCGCAAAAGAATGGCGCCGTCTGTACGTCATCTGGTGGGGGACGGCAGGCTACAAGGTCTCGAAGCCACAGAAAACGCTTGCCTCACTTTATCAAGTGTCGCGGCTGTATATCAACTTCTTCCAACCGTCATTCAAACTGAAATCAAAGACAGGTCACGGCGCCAAGGTGACAAAGCGCTATGAGGCGAGTTTGACGCCGCCCGAAAAGGACGGATACCCCAGGATCGAGAGCGTGCGCGGCATGGCTGAGTTTGATGATGGCGCACTATGCGGACATGCTGGTCCTGATCGCATTGCCTCCGGGTCGGGACGCTGGTGGCGCAATACCTTTCTTTTCGTGTCCGGGCAGCGATCGCGGTGAGGCCATGACAAAGGGAGATACCTTCAGCTTCTATCAGCGTATCTGTGTGGCGCGCGGCCTCCGTCACGGCCAAAGCTGGACGTGTGTTCTGGTGCTGTACGGTATCGTCACGCCGTTTCCGTCGCCGATCGCGGCGCTGCTCGAATGGAACGTTAGCGCGACCACCGTCATATCCGTCATGCCTCTATTGCTGGCGGTATTCGCAATTGACATCACGGATACGGTGGACTTCTCGGTCTATTCCGCGTCGGGAGCGTTGCTGGGCTTCACGATTCTCTTCGCACACACCTATGCGTCCGGGTTGCGCGCGCGTCTGGACGCGAGCGGACGGGCGATCGGGGGCACAGCGGCAATGCTGATGGTGGGGCGGCGTTCGAGTTGATTCTGTTCAATTCTTGCGTCGAACCAAGCGTCGTTCGCCGGCCGTTCGCGACCTGATTCTCCCGCCGTGCCGATCGCGCTCGACGGTGACGACAATTTTCAACCCAAACGGGGCGGATTTGCCAAAGTTGGTTGTAGAGTCGTTGACTTTGGTGGCGTCCGACCTTCATCGCGGTCAGATTGCGGACGACCACCGGGTCAGCACCGTCGTGTTCGCGCGCGGCAGCAGCGCGAGCGCCGTGCGGCCGGCGCGCTGCGTGCGCCCGGCCTTGTCGAGCAGCACGAACGGCAGCTCGGGCAGTTGCCACTCCTGCGAGGGCACCGCCGGATCACGCGGCGGCAATAGGACGATCAGCGTGCTCAAAGGCCACTCTCTCTGTGGATTGCGTTATTCATAGTTGGTCTTGTACCCGCACGATACGCGTAGTGTGAGTCAGCGGATCGCGATAGACCAGCGTCGTACGATCCACTTCGGCGCGCTCGTGCTGCACACTGCCGTGGGCCTGATATGACTTTATATGAACGCCTCCCGTTTGCTAGGCTTTTGTGCGCTATGACGTGACGTAGGTTGGGCTGCACCTTTATATCCGGCCTTGTTGCAGCCTGTTGGTTGGCTGCGGGCCCCGATGAA